>JBGAQM010000050.1:0-22650 GCA_044220735.1 Urbifossiella sp.
GGCCGGTCGAGCCGCGAGGGGGCGTTCGCGTGAGCAGACGCGCTTGCATCGCCCTGCTGTCGACGCGCGGACTGCTCGACGGCGGGCCGATCGCCACGCAAGCCAACCCCGCGGCGTCGAGGCGGCCCCGCAGCTTCAACAATCGCCGGCGTGTCCCCGCGGCTGTAGGATCAGTGAAGCGGTGAAATTCGGGCGGCTCCCGTCACTTCGGGGCGGCGTTCATGTCGTACTTCTCGGGCGGCGGTGCCGCGGCCCTTGTGCTGGCGCTCGCGAGCTCCCCGCTGGCGGGTGGCGAGCGTGCCCGACCCGCGGCCCGCGAGAACGCCGCCCCGCCGCGGGCCGTACGCGTCGGCGCCGTCGCCTATGCGCCGAGCGCCGTGACCGTGTTCGACAACCTCCGCCGCTACTTTGCGAAGACCGACCTGCCAGTCGATTACGTGCTGTACTCCAACTACGACGCGCTGGTGGACGCCCTGGCGAAGGGGCACGTCGACGTGGCCTGGAACACCCCCCTGGCCCACGCCCGATACCACCTCCTGTGCAAGGGCCAGAGCCAGACGCTGGTGATGCGCGACGTCGATCGCGACTGCCGGTGCGTGCTGCTCGTCCGCCGCGAGTCGGGGATCAAGTCGCCCGCGGGCCTGTCGGGCAAGACCCTCGCGCTGGGGAGCCGCGACGCGGCCGAGGCGGTCGTGCTGCCGCTCCACTACCTCAAGACCGAGCGCGTGGCACTCGACGGGGTGAAGTTCCTCAAACTGGACGAGGAACTGGACCTCCGCGGCAACCCGTGTTCCAGCCCGGCGCACGTCCTGAAGGCACTCCGCGCCGGCCGGGCCGACGCCGGCATCGTGCCCGAACGGCTCTGGACCACGCTGGCGTCCCGAAAGGCAGCCGACGCGGAGGGGCTGGAAGCCGTGTGGACCTCGCCGTCGTTCAGCCACTGCGTGTTCTCTGCGTCCAAGGACTTCGACAAGACCCTCGCGGCCCGCTTCACGCAACTGATGCTGGCGATGGACGGCAAGGACGAGCTGACCGCCGAAATCCTGCGCTTGGAGGGCGCCCGCCGGTGGGTGGCCGGCAGCCCCGACGGCTTCCGGACGCTCGTCGAGTCGCTCCGGCCGGAGTGACAATGCCTTCCGACCGCGACGACCCGGCGGACGCCCTGCCGGTGGCCGACGAGTGGGACGCCGGCGACATGGGGTGCGGCGAACTGGTGATGGCGTTGTGGCTGCGGATGAGGAACCTCCCGGCCGGGGCCGTCGTCCGGGTCACCGCCACCGACCCGGCAGCCCCGGTGGACCTGCCCGCCTGGTGCCGCCTCTGCGGGCACACGCTGGTGGCGGCGACGCATCCCGTGTACTTGATCCGAAGAAAAGGACCGTGAGCCATGCCCGGCAAGTTCTGCGTCAGCCTGACCGCCGCGAAGGACAACACGGACAAGGCGACGGTCGCGTTCGTGGTGGCGAACGCGGCCGTCGCCTCGGACCAGACGACGGTCGTGTTCCTGAGTACTGAGGGGGTGCGCCTCGCGGTCCGCGGGTACGCCGACGACGTGGCGGAAGAAGGGTTCTCCCCGCTGAAGGACCTGATGGCCAACTTCGCGGCCGCCGGCGGCACCATCTACGTCTGCTCGCCGTGCTTCAAGCGGCGCAAGCTCGACGACGCGAACCTCGTGCCCGGCGCGGTGATCGTCGGCGGGGCGAAGCTGGTCGAGTTCATGGCCGACGGCTGCCCGAGCGTTTCGTACTGACCTGCGCCGCCCGAGCACGTCCCGATGACGGTCCCCACCGCCCCCGCCCCCGCCGCCAGCTTCGACGGCGGCGACCTCGACTGCGGCAACGGCCTTCTCCTGCTGATCCGCCGGCACATCGACCCGCTCCTCCCCGGTGAGGTGCTGGAGGTGCGGTCCCGCGAGCCGTCGGTCGAGGCGGACCTGCCCGCGTGGGCGCGGCTCACCGGCAACCGCCTCCTCGGCGTGACCCGCGACGGAACGACGCGCCGCTACCTCGTCGAGAAGGCCGGCACGAGCCGCCCACCGCTCCCGGCGATCCCCGCCACCGCAGCAGCGACGCCGCTTGCTCCGCCGCTCGCCGCGACGGCCATCCCGCCGCTGTCGGTGATGGGTGTCGGCAGTTGGCCGCGGCCGCAGTGGCTCTTGCGGGCGCTGCACGAGCGGCTCTCGGGCCGGCTGCCCGAGGACGCGTTCGAGCGGTACGCCGACGACGCCGTGCGCCTGGCGGTCGCAGCCCAGGAGCGGGCCGGTGTGGACGTGGTGACCGACGGCGAGCAGCGGCGGGACAGCTACGCCAGCTTCGTCGCCGCGCGACTCGACAACTGCCAGCTGATCCCGGTCACCGACCTGCTCCCGTACGTCACCGACCCCGCGACGTTCGGCGCCGAACTGAAGGCGCTCGACGTGCCCGCGGAGCAATTCCGGCACCCCGCGGTGCTGGGCCGACTCGGCCGGTCGCGGCCGCTGGCGGGACACGAACTCGCGTTCGCCCGCACGGTCACGACGCGCCCGGTCAAGGTCGCGCTCCCGGGTCCGTACCTGCTGACGCGGACGATGTGGCTGGACTGCGTGTCCGACAAGGCGTACCCGGACCGCGAGTCGCTCGCGGCCGACCTGGTACGGGTGTTGCGCGAGGAGGCGCAGCACCTGATCGCCGGCGGGGTCGCGCTCGTGCAGTTCGACGAGCCGGTGCTCACGGAGGTGGTCTTCGACCGGGCAGCGGGCGACCGGCGCTTCATGTGCGGGGCGCTGGGCGCGCGCCGCGAGCCGGCCGAGGAACTCCGGTTCGCCGGCGACCTGCTCCGCGGCGTGCTGGCGGGTCTACCCCGCGAGCGGACCGCGGTCCACGTGTGCCGCGGCAACTGGTCGCGGGACGAGGCGGTCGCGCTGCGCGGCCCGTACACCCCGCTCGTGCCGCTCCTGGCGTCGCTGCCGGTCGGCACCTACGTCCTGGAACTCGCGACGCCGCGGGCGGGGGAACTCGACCCGCTGGCCGACCTCCCCGCCGACTCCCGCATCGGCGTCGGTGTGGTGAACCAGAAGCTCGACCGCGTGGAGTCGGCCGAGGACGTGCTTTCGAGAGCGGACGCGGCGGTGCGCCGGTTCGGGCCCGACCGCGTGCTACTGAATCCGGACTGCGGGTTCGCGACGTTCGCCGACAGCCCGATGGCGTCGGCCGCCGTGGCCGAGGCGAAGCTCCGGGCGGTGGCCGACGCCGCGCGGGTGCTGCGGGCGCGGTACACGACCGTTCGGTAAGCCGCCCGTGCGGGGAGCCTGTGGCCGTCGGCGCGAGAACGTCAGATGTGCCCCGCCTCGTTGATCGCGTTGAAGAGGTCGTTCGCCATCGTGCGGTCGCTCGTCTCCAGCGCGTCGGCCGCGTCGCCGTCCCCGTCGAGGTCGTAGAGGAGTCCGCGGCGGGTGCGGGCGTCCGCGGCGCGGAACAGGTCGCACAACGTGGCCGTCGTGCCGGTGAAGTCGACACCCCCCATTCGTCACTTTCCCGCTGATCGTCACGCCAGTGAGCCTGAGGTTCGCGCCGGTCGCCGTGACCCTGCCGCGCGAGCCGTTCGACACTGACAGCCCACGCACCTCGACGTCCGCTCCGACCGCGACCGAGAGCACGGCGAAGCCCGTCGCCACGTTTCGCCGGACGGTCAGGCCGACGGCGCCGGAGCCGTCGATCAGGATCGTGCCGCGCGGCGCGGGAAGCGCCGAGCCGAGGTTGATGCCCCCGGCGTGTCGGCCAACTAAATCGACTCGGCGCCCGACGGTGGCCGGGGGGTCGGTCGGCCCGGCCGCCGCTAGGCTGCGACGGAACCGAGCGAAAGCGTTCGGCGCGGGCGGTCAAGGAGTTGGACGCGACCGACTCTCCGGGGTGTCGCCCGCTGCGGTCAATCCGAGGGGGCCGTTCTTCTCTGGCTCGCGACACGTCCGTGGGATAGGCTTGGAGGGTCTGCAAGAGGACCGACGATGAAAGACTCACCCGGAGGCGACCGGCCACACGCCCCGAACCGGGACGACCGGGTCGCCGGCCCCCTGATCGGAAAAGACACCCCGGCACCGACCGAACGGATCGCCGTCGGGGCGGCGGCCGGGCCGCCGCCCACCCGCGTCTACCCCGTCATCCCGTCCTACGCCCCCCCTCCCCCGCTTCGGCTCGGCCAGTACCGCCTCCTCGACCGGCTCGGTCAGGGCGGCATGGGCGCCGTGTACCGGGCCGAGCACCTCCGCCTGAAGCGCGACGTGGCGATCAAGGTCCTCTCCCCCGCGCAGGCGAACGACCCGCGGGCGGCGGCCCGGTTCCAGCTGGAAATGGAGGTGGTCGGCCGGATCGATCACCCGAACGTGGTCCGGGCGACCGACGCCGGCGAGGAGGCCGGGGTCCACTACCTGGTGATGGAACTGATCGACGGGATCGACCTCGCCGGACTGCTGGCCCGCCGCGGCCCGCTGCCCGTCGCGGAGGCGTGCGAGGTCGTCCGCCAGGCGGCGGCCGGCCTCCAGGCCGCGCACGACCACGGGCTCGTCCACCGGGACGTGAAGCCGTCCAACCTGATGCTGACCGCGGCCGGGCGGGTGAAGGTACTCGACCTCGGCCTCGCCCTGCTCCGGCCCGGCGCCCGCCCGGCGGACGGGTTGACCGGCGTCGGCGAGGTGATGGGGACGGCCGAGTACATGGCCCCCGAACAGTGGACCGAGACGCACGCGGTGGACGGCCGCGCCGACGTTTACAGCCTGGGATGCAGCCTGTACGCGCTCCTGACCGGGGGGCCGCCGTTCCAGGACACGGGCGGGTCGTCGCCGCGCATCATGCTGGCCCACCAGGTGACACCCGCCCCCCTGGTCACGGACCACCGGCCGGACGTGCCTCGCCCGCTGGCCGCCCTCCTCGCGCGGATGCTGGCGAAAGACCCGGCCGACCGACCGGCCACGCCCGGCGCCGTGGCCGCCGCACTGGAGGACCTCGTCGCCGGCGCGGACCTCGCGGCTTTGGCCGGGCCGGCCGACCACGCCGCAACGCCGGTCGCTCGCCGCCGCCCGCCGCCGGCCGCGCCACGCCGCCGCCGGGCCGACCGCGTGCTGTTCGCGGTCGTGGCAGCACTGGTAGTCGGCACCAGCGCGGTCGGGCTCGCCGGCTGGCTGGTCGGCGACCGGCCGGCCCCGGACGCCCCGGAGCCCGCGACGCCCCCGGAGCCTGTGGCGGCGGCGAACGCGTGGAAGAATCTTCTCGCGGTGTCCCCGGGGGAGCAGGGGAAGCGACTGTGGTTCCCCGCCGCCGAATCGGTGTTCGACCACAACTCCGCTGCCGAGTTGCTGACGCTCCAGTCCCCGCGTGCGGCACTGGTCCGGCTCGGCACCGCCCCCGCGCGGCCGTACCGAGTCCAGGTCGGGCTGCGCCAGGTTCGGTGGGACGGCGGGGTGGGGGTGTACTTCGGCGGGCGGACCGTGCCCCCCGAGAACGAATTCGTATTTCAGTTCCTCACCCTTCACCGGACCGACGGCGGCCTCGACCGCGCGTTCGCCCTCGGGCGGGGTCGCGGCACGTCCACGCCGAACGGGGTGGCGGTGGTCGAGTTCGCCACCCAGCACGTCCCCGCGCCCGGTACCGGGGAACACTTGCTGGAGCTCGATCTGCGGTCGGGCGTGCTCGCCACCGTCCGGTGGGACGGGGTCGCGTGCCCGGACCTCGTCGGCGTGCCGGCGACCGCCCGGGCGGCGCGGCTGTTCCCGGACGGCGAGTTGGAAGGGGAGTTCGGGGTGTACTGCAACGGGGCGGCCGTGACGGTCTCGACCGCCCGCTACTTGTTGGCCGACTGACAGGGAGGCGCCGGTGGAGATCCAGTGTCCGACGGGCGGGACGAACGTGTTGGTCCGGGGTCAGGGCTCCGGGTCGGGTGGCGCGGGAACGATTTGCGCCCGCGGGGTGGTGACCGAGGGCCTCGGTGCGGGGCTGAAGGTCGTCGTCCGCGTGCGGGTGGTGGCCGGCGAGGTGACGCCGCCCCCGCCGACCCCGGACCCGGCCGAGCCCGGGGACGTGGACGTGACCCCGGACGGGCAGGACTGGCTCGCCCAGAACGTCCCGGTGCCGTCGTCCAGTTCGACCGGGGTGCCCTCGACGTTGATCGCCTGGGTGAAGGCGGGGAAGGACCCGTGGAGCCCGCCGACGTCGGTGTGGTTCAACGCCGGCGGGCCGGACCCATTGGACTGCTGCCCGGCGGGCAGCCCCGGGCCGATCGGGGTCGCGTTCGCGGCCTGGCCGCCGCCCCCGCCGCCGCTCCCGCCGGGCGTCGCCGGGGGGAACGGTTGACGTGTTGCCCCACGCCGACCCGACGCACCCCTACTTCGGCCTGTACGTCGTCACCTGTCCCGGCCGCGAGACCACCCTTGCGGAGACGCTGGCCTCGGTGCGCGCCAGCGACTGGCCCGGCCCGCCGACGGTCGTCCGCCAGCCGGCGGACTGGCCCATCGGGTGGGAGAGCACGTCGCGGACGTACCAGTCCGTCCTGCGGCGGGCGTGGGACGACGGCTGCTGGTGGGCGGTGGTGCTGGAAGACGACGTGCGGGTGAACCGCCGCCTGTGGGCCAACCTGACACGCTGGCACCCGGTCGCCACCGGCCAACTCCACTGGGGCAGTCTGTTCGTGCCGGACACGATCCAGGACCCGTGGGCCCGGGAGTGCCCGGAACTCGGCTACCGGCTCGCCCGGCCCGCGCTAGTTACCGGCCCGCACGACCGGTGGCAGAAGGCCCGGCTGTGGGGCTCGCAGGGGTACGTGTTCAGTCGCGGCGGGCTGGGGGTGATGCTGGAGCGCTGGGACTACCACGGCGGCGGGCAGGACGCGCGCGCCGTCACGATCGCGGCCGCCGCCGGGTGGCCGCTCTGGTACGCCGCCCCGTGCCTGGTGGAGCACGCCCCGGCCGGCAGCGCGTTCGGCACCCCGCCGGCGTACGCCCCAGACTTCGACCCGGACCACATCGTCGGCACGCCCGGCGCCGACGCTTACCGGCACCCGGAGGGTGTGCCGGGGTGGCTCAGCTACGCCGAGGGCCGCACGCTGTGGGAACTCGCCCGCGGCCGCCGGGTGCTCGAGATGGGGCGTTTCCACGGCCGGAGTACTGTCGTGCTGGCGCAGTCGGCGCGGGCCGTCGCGTCGGTGGATACCGGCGACCCGACGCCCGCCGCCGACTGGCTGTCGCGGTTCGGGATCGGGGGGCAGGTGGACCTTCGCCGCGGGACGTTCGCCGACGTCGTGCCGGCTCTCGGGCGATTCGACATGGTGTTCGTGGACGGCACGCACGACGCGCCGAACGTCCGCGCGGACCTGGACCTCGCGCTGGCGGCGCTGGCTCCCGGCGGCGTGGTCGCGTGTCACGACTACCCGGACCCGGACTGGCCGGACGTGCGGCGGGTGGTAGACGAGGTCGCGGCCCGGGCCGGGTTGCGGCGGGTCCGGCAGTCCGACTACCTCGGGGTGTTCACGGCCCCGGGTCCGGCACACCCCGCTGCCAGCTCCGCGGGCGCGACCAGCGCCGCGGCCCGGCGGTGACGGCCGGCCCGTCGCGAGTCGGCGGACCTTCCGCCGGCCCCTCCGGAAGCCGACGCCCTCACATGCTGGCCGCCACAGCGGATCGAGGGCGGTCGAATCCGTGGGACGCGATCAGGGACTCTCGGCGGAGACGTCGGGGGTTATCCGCTCGGCGATGGAAGTCGTATCCGCCAGCGCCGGACCGTACCATCGGCACCGGCGGTGTAGGCGGCTCGCCCGTCCGGCGCGAAGCAGACCCGCCGGACCCAGTTGGTGTGCCCGACGAGTTGGCCGGCGTCGCGGCCGGTCGCCAGATCAATGACGTACACCACCTCGCAGCCCCGCGGCTCGACCGGCAACACGCCGACGCGCGACGACATCGCGGCGTACGCGAGCAGCCGGCCGTCCGGGGACAGGTCCACGGTATCGACCACGTCCTCGAACACGCGCGACCACCGCTCGGCCCCCCGTGGCGGCGTCGGTCAGTCGCAGTACCCCCTGATTCCCCCGCCCCCGGTACTCCTCCGCCGTCACCACCCCCGCCGCCGCGGCCGCGAGCGCCATCCGCCCGGCACCCACGGCCGTGCGGCGCGGCGCGGCCGTGCCGGGGCGGTAGCGGACCACGGACCCGCCGTCCCCAGTCACGACCAACTCGCCCCCCGCCTCCCAGCGCAGCGACCGCAGGAGGAAGTCGATCGCCACTACCTCGCGCTCGGCTCGCGTCCGCGCGTCCCAGACCCGCAGTTTGTGGTCCTCGGTCACGGTGGCGAACGAGTTGCCACCCGGGCTCATGGCGACGCGCGAGTCGCCCGGGTAGAGCGGGACGCGGCCGGCCAACCGGCCCGTCGGGAGGTCCCACACGGCAAGGGTGTCGTGGACGCCGGCGGTGAACAGGCGCGTGCCGTCGCAGGCGACGGACGCGACCGCGCGGGGGTGCGCGGCGGCGGTCTCCGCGACCAGCCGGCCGGTCGCGGCCTCCCACACGTATCCCCGGCCGGCGGTCGTGCCGGCGGCGACGGAGCGGGAGTCGGTGCTGGAGGCCACGCAGGTGAACTCGACCCCGGCGGGGGCGGACGCGCTCCACTCCTCGTCGGCCGGGCGCGGGTCCGCCGGTATTTCGGCAGCGCGGGCCGCTGCCGCGTCGGGGAACAGGTACGCCGCCGACACCGGCCGCTCGGCGAATCCGCCGGGCCGGGACCACGACAGCGTGACCAAAGCCGGGCCCCGGGCGCCGTGCGACAGTTCGATTCGCAGAGCGTGTGGCCCGGCAGTCAGGTCGGCGTCGAACGTGCGGTTCACCATCCCGCCGCGGCCGGGGTCCCACTCGTCGACCACGGGTCGACCGTCGAGCCAGACGCGCAGGGCATTCTCGCCGGTGGCCCGGAAGTGGTAGGCCCCTGCGGCCGGCGGCCGCACGAACCCGGTCCAGCGCGCCGAGAACAGGTCCGGGACGTGTGGGCTCGGCTACCGGCCGGCCCAGATGCAGTACGGCTGCGGGTCGTGGCGGACGACGCGCAGGGTGCGCAACTCGCGGTCGGCTAAGTACTCGGCCCGCAGACCGGTCCGTGGCGCCGGCTCGCGGGGCGTGAGGAGCGGTTCGGGCACGGGTAGCCGGGTGACGGACCACCCCGGCGGGGCGTCGATGCCGAGGCCCAGGTCCGCGAACCGCCGCGCCAGCGCCGCCACGTCCCAGAGGTGAACGCCGCGGTCCCCCTGGCACGTCACCGTCAGCCGGTGCCCGTCGGCCGAAGGGCCGAGCGACGTGACCGCGGCCCCCGTGCGTACGCCCCACAGTTCCTTCACCCGCGCCCCGTCCCACGCCCAGAACCGGACGACGCGGTCCCGCCCGCCGGTCGCGAACAGCGTCGGCGAGAGGAACGCGGCGGCCGTCACCCCCGCGCGGTGGGCGGGCCACGACGCCCGCACCGTACCCGCGGGCAGGGCGACGACGTACCCGCGGAGTTCGAGCGCCGCGGCGGGGGTAAGCGTCGGCACGTCGTCCCCGGCCGCGAACACGCGCACCGTTCCGTCGAGGCCGCCGACGGCGGCCCACGTCTTGCCCACCGCAAGTGTGGTCATGGACCGGAGCCTGGTGACGTCGCCCGTCGGGTTGGTCCACCGGACCGTGCCGGCCGCCGGCGGCGCGCCGAGCGTCCGGCTCACGCCGTCCTCCGAAACCGACCACAGCCGGCCGCGCGCGTCGAAGGCCGCGGTGCGGAGGTCGTCGACGCTCAACCCGTGAACCTGGTCGTAGGGCGAACGCCGGTCGTACACCTTCGCATCGCCGTCGCACGTCACCCCGAACCGGTTCCCTTCCCGGGTGAACGACACCGCCGCCCGGCTGCCGACGAGCGTGTGTCCGAAGCCGCCCGCGGCCCACCACGGGTCGGGGCGGCCGTCGGCGTCGAGGTTCCACAGCGCCGGGCGTGCGGGGACGCACGCCGCGGCCGTTTGTCGAGACCGTAGCGAGGAGTTGCCGCCCGTCGGGCGCGAGTCCGGCGGCTGGACCGGGTACGGCTGCGGCGCGACCGCCCGGTGCTCGCGCCGCGCGCCGACCTACATTACCTCCGTGCGCGCCTGCCCGGCCACGGCCAGGAACTGCGACGTCGGGTCGAACGCGATGGCCGCCGTCCCCTCGTCGGCCCGCCAGTCGGCGACGCGCTCGCCGGTGACGAGGTCGAACAGGTAGGCGTGCCGGGCGGACTCCGAGACAGCGACGAAGAACCGTCCGTCGGGGCTGAACCGGCCGTGCGACGGGTCGGCGTTGACGGCGGTCTCGCGGTTCGGCTCGCGGAGGGCGAACGCCACGCGCCGCTCCCGGGTGTCCCAAAACACGAGCCGCCGGTCGTGCCCGGCCGCGAGCAAGCTGCCGTCGGGGGAGACGGCGAACGCCACCCGCTCCGGGACCACGGCGCCCGGCCGGAGCGTGACCCGGTCGAGTTCCTGAACGGTCAGGTCGGGCCCGTTGCAGTACACGGGCCCGTCGCCGGGGTGGACGCAGAGCCCGCCGTACGCCTTCCCCTGACGGAACTCCGCCGTGCGCTCCGCCGTCGCCATGTCCCAGCGGACGACGCGGCCGCGGGCGTGCCCCGAGGTGGCGGCGAACAGCGCCGCGCCGTCGCCCGCGAACGCGAGTTGCTCGCACTCCTCCGCCTCGCCGTCCGCGGCCGCCCCGACGGCCAGCGGGTACGGCTTCGGGGCCGCGTCGTGCAGGTCCCACCGGTGGACCACCCCGGCCCGGGTGGCGGCGGCGAGCCAGCGGCCGTGGGGGCTCACGTCGACGGCGTTGACCTGGTCGGACCGCAGTTCAGGGAGTCGGCCGGCGAGCGCGAACGGGACGGCGAGCGTCCGGACCAGTTCGCCCGTGGCCGCGTCCACGACCCGCACCGACAGGGGGCCGGTCCCGAACCCCACCTGCCCCTCACCGAGCACGAGCCAGCGGCCGTTCGGGTGGTAGCACAGTGCCCGGGCGTGGAAGCCGGGGGCGAGCACCCGCACCTCGCGCACCGACGTGCCGGCGGCGGCCGCGGCCAGCGCCGACCGCAGCGCCGCAGGGTCGCGGGCCGGCGTGTCGATCGCCGCCGCGGCGCACGTCGTCTTCCGCCGCCCACGTCCAGCCGGGCTCCCGCGCGGCGATCCGCTCGCGCGCGGCGCTCTGCCGGGCGTAGTAGTCGCTCGCCCGTCGCAGGTCGTCCGCCGACTGCTCCCGGGCGTCGGCCGCCTCGCGGTCGGCGCGGTCGCGGCCAGCGCGCTCCTCCGCCACCTCGCGGTCCCAACGCTCTCCCGCCAGCGCCAGCGAAAACCCGACGCCGCCCGCGACCAGCACCGCGGCCGCGGCGAGGAACAGCCCGCGGCCGGTCCACAAGCCGGCCGGCGAGCCGCCCCCGACCAGTCGGACGCACACCTCGTGGACCAGGGCGGTCGGTTGCAGGGTGTGGTCCGACCGCTCGCCCTGGAGGTAACGGCCGGCCAGCCGGCGGCCGCGGTGAGGTCGTACAAACGGGACATACGCGGGCGACTCCGAACGCGGCACGGCAATACGTCATGAAGACCGGACTGCCGAGCGTATAGCCCGTTGGCGAGCCGATCCCTCATGCCGCCGCCGAACCGGCACGAGGCCGATGTGACGTGCCGAGTTCGGGTCAGCTTCATGCGGGCGTGCCACACAGAATTCGTGTCAACGTCTCATCTTTTTCGGGCGGCGTGAGCTAAGTTTCCGCCGGGCGGTCGGGGTACTCAACGGGGGCGACAGTCATGGGTCAGCCCGTTTCGGTCCGTCGAATCGGGTTCGTCGGCGTGCGGGGCGGACTCACGTACCCGCAGTTTCGCGCGATCAGCCGCCTCATGATCGACCGCGACCTCCCGGGCGCGGTGGCCGACGTGGAAGCAGTCGTTCGCGGGGCCGACGGCTGGGGCGACGCCGACTTCGACCGGATCGCCCGGTGGATGACGCCGACCCCGCAACTCGTTGTCGTCGAGGCGCCGGGCAAGGGCGAGCAGGCGGCACCGGCGGGCGCCCGGAACCGCGCCGTGGTGGACGCCTGCGACCTCCTCTTGGCGTGCCCGCCGGTCGCGGTCGAGGAACCGCGATCGCGGACGTGGACGGCGGTGCGGTACGCCCGCCGCGTCGGCCGCCCGGTCGTTCTCGTCTACCCGGACGGCACGATCGACCCCGGCGCCCGCCCGGCGTTTCTCGCGGTCGATCGCGGCGCGGCAGACCCCGTTTCGGTGTTCCTGACCCGCGACCCGCGGGCGGACGGGCACCGGTTCCCCGTCGCGCCCGTACTGCTGGAAACCCTGCCGGCCTCGAACCGGGCGGGGAGTTCCGGCACGGCGACGGCCCGCCCCTGCCTCGGCCGAGCAACGGCCGGCCCCCACTGGTTCCGCGAGTTCGCGTCCCGCCGGGCACTGCTCCGGGCCGGATTCGCGGAGGTCGGGCGGTACCGCGTGTGCGACTCGTGGGACGACTACCGCGACCCCTGGCACACGCCCGCGACCGACGTCGGGGGCGAGACCGACGGCCTGCCGGCCCACGCCGCGACGGACGCGCTACGGCTCGCCCGGTCCGAGCCCACACCGGCCGGGGTGTAGTCCCGCCGCGGCGTGAAAGGTCGTCGGGGCGTCGCCCCAGGTCCGGCGGCGGGGTATACCTGACCCCCACCGGAGGCCGGCCCCATGACCCGCGTCGTCCTCGTCGTCATCCTCACTCTTGCCGCGCGGCCGGCCCTCGCGGGGCCTGTCCCCGTCGTTCTCGACACCGACATCGGCGCCGATGTCGATGACGCCTTCGCCCTCGCGCTGGCCATCGCCTCGCCGGAGATCGACATCGTCGGCGTCACCACCGTCGGCCGCGGCGGGCCGCCGGAACCGTTCGTGCAACACGTCCGAAAGGACCGCGACGAGGACCGCGCCTGGCTCGTCTGCCGGTTCCTCACGCTGGTCGGCCGCAAGAACGTCCCCGTCGCCGCCGGCGACGACCCGCAGCCGAAATCGGAAATCGACTGGCAGATCCAGTACCGCCGCCACCCCGCCGCGATCTACAACCGCACCCTCAAGCCGACGAAGGAGTCGGCCGTCGAGCTGCTCGCGCGGCTGGCGCGCGAGAACGACGGCGAGCTGGTCGTTGTGTGCCTCGGGCCGCTCACCAACGTGGCGCGGTTCATGCGCGAGCAGCCGGACGCGGCGCGGAAGGTCAAGCGCTTCGTCGTCATGGGCGGGTCCGTCGACGTCGGGTATGACGGCGCAGCGAAGGCCGAGCCCGAGTGGAACCTGAAGACCGACGTCCCCGCGGCGAAGACCGTGTTCGCGTCCGGGCTGCCGCTCACCGTCGTGCCGCTCGACGCCACCGCCACGCTGCGGCTGGAGAAGCCGCACCGCGATGCCGTGTTCGGCGCCCACTCGATGCTCACGTTCCAGGTGCAGAACCTTTACGAACTGTGGGGCAAGGAGACGCCCGTCCTGTTCGACCCGGCCGCGGTGTGGGCCGCGTTCGACGACCGGCCGTTCACCTGGAAGGAGCTGCGGCTCGAAGTCGATGACACCGGCATGTCAGTGACGAAGGAGGGGAAGGCGACCGCCCGCGTGGCCGTCGGCGTGAACCGGGACGAGTTTATCCGCGGCGTCGTGGAGCGGCTGCGCAAGCACGGCCCGGCGGCACTCCCGCCGCCGCCTGGGAACCCGTCGCGGTTCGTACCGCCGGGGGCATTCCCGACCCGCGTTCACGCCTGCGAAGATTACGACACCGACATCGACAAGCGCTGGTGGATGTGCGGCCGGGCCGAGACGGCGGACGTGCCGCCCGGCCGCGGGCGGGCGCAGCGGGCCGTCCTCACCCAGGACTTCGACGACCGGCAGGGGCAGCTCGCGACGGCGTACCGGGCGGTGATCTTCAACCCGGTACCCGGCCCGCCGGTCGGGCCAAACACGCGGCTGCGCTTCCGCTACAAGCTCACTGGCAGCGACACCCTTCGCGTGCAGCTGTTCAGCCTCACGAACAACTACCACCGCTACCTGTCGGTGGCCGGCGTCGAACAGGGGAAGTGGCTCGACGGCTGCGTGGACACGACCGCGATGCGCCGCCCCGACGGCAGCAGCGGCCCGCTGTCGAAGGACGAGCGGATCGACGACATCCAGTTCTACACCGACCCGCGGGCCGAGTTGCTCATCGACGACGTGGTGCTGTACGAGGCGGCGGCGGAGGGTGACAAGCGGCCGTTCCCGAAGCGGGTGTTGTTCACCGGGCTGTTCGACACCGGGCAGCCGGGGACGCACTGGCCGGGGACATTCGAGATCGTGGAGCACGAGCCGCCGCGGGCGTGGCGGGCGGCGAAGTCGGTGTCGGGGCCGGCCGGCCGGCCGCGGCTGGTGGTCGGGCTGCGCGGCCCGCGCCGGCTCGACGCAGCGACCGAGTTGACGTTTCACTACCGCTTCACCGGCCGCGGCGCGGTCGGGGTGACACTGACCGACGGGGCGACGATGGGGGCGGCGGCGCGGTTCGAGCCGCGGGCCGGGGAGTGGGCCGAGGCGACGCTGCGGTTCGCCCCCGCGGCCGGGGCGAAGGCCGACGCGCTGACGTTCGAGCTGCCGGAGGGGTCGGAACTGGTGATCGACGACGTGCTGCTGTACACGCCCGGAGGGTGAGTAACGCTTTGCCCGGCGACCCGCCCTACCGCGACTCCGGCGCCACCCCCGCCGACATGCGGATCAACGTCCCGAGCTCGGGCATCTCCGCCGGGCCGTGAGCCGGACCGGCCCCAGCCTACCGCGCACCAAGGACGCGCCCGTGCTCATCATCCCCGACTCGCCGGTCGCTCCCACCCGCCGCCGCTGGCTGCAAGTCGGCGGGCTGGGGGCGCTCGGCCTGTCGCTCCCCGGGCTCCTCCGCGCCGCCGACCCCACCCCACAGGCGTCGGCCCGCTCGTGCGTCCTGTTCCTGTTACACGGCGGCCCCAGTCAGCTCGACACCTGGGACATGAAGCCGGACGCCCCCGAGGAGGTCCGCGGCGAGTTCCGCCCCGTTGCCACCTCCGCACCCGGGGTGCGGTTCACCGAGCACCTCCCGCTCGTCGGCCGTCAGGCGCACCGGCTTACGGTCGTCCGGTCGATGACCCACGCGGCGATCAACCACAACGCCGCGACGTACCTCGTCACGACCGGCAACTCGCCGCCCCGCGAGCAGATCGCCTTCACCCCGACCGAGAACGACTTCCCCCACCTGGGGGCGCAGTTCTCGCTCGGCCGCCCGGCGACGGGGGCGGTGCCGACCGCCGTCTCGCTCCCGGACCCGGTCGCGGACGGCCCGTACCCCTGCCCGGGGCAGACCGGCGGGTTCCTCGGCGCGTCCTTCGCCCCCCTGACGGTCCACGGCGACCCGGCCGACGGCGCATTCACCGTACCCGGCCTGGAAGAAGTGTCGGACGGCACCCGCGCCGCGGACCGCGAGGGGTTGCTGGGCGGGCTCGACCGCGGCCTCGGGCGGCTCGCCGACGACGGCCGGGTCGCGGACCTCGGCCGCTACCAGCGGCAGGCGATCCGCCTGGTCACGTCGGCAGCGACGCGGCGGGCGTTCGACCTGCGGGCCGAGCCGGACCGCGTCCGCGACCGGTACGGGCGGCACAAGTACGGGCAGAGTTTGCTGCTGGCCCGCCGGCTGGTCGAGGCCGGGGTGCGGCTCGTCACCGTCTACTGGGGCGGGCGGGTGAACAACCCCGACCCGCACTGGGACACGCACCTGAACAACAACCGCCGGCTCCGCGACGTACTCCTCCCGCCGTTCGACCAGTGCTTCTCGGCGTTCCTCGAAGACCTCGCGCAGCGCGGGCTGCTGGAGACCACGCTCGTCGTCTGCACCGGCGAGTTCGGGCGGACCCCGCGGTTCGGACAGTTCACCGGCAACGGCGTGGACGCGACGGGGCGCGACCACTGGTCGCAGTGTTATTCGCTCCTCCTCGCCGGCGGGCCACAGCCCGGCGGCCGCGTGATCGGCCGGTCGGACCGATTCGCCGCCTACCCGGCCGAGGACCCGATCACGCCGCAAGACCTGTCGGCGAGCCTGCTGCACGCGCTCGGCGTGAACCCGGCCCGCGAGGTGCGGGACAACTTCCTGCGGACGGTCCCGCTGAGCGAGGGGCGGGTGAGACCGGCGCTGTTCGGCGTCTCACCCACGACTCGTGACCGTGCTACCGCGGCCCGAACGCGAACAGGGTCTTCTCGGTCATCACGTACAGCACGCCGCCGGCCACCACGGGCGTGGTGCGGATCGGGGCGTCGAACTCGATCTTTGCGACCAAGTACCGCTGTTCGATTTGGGCCCGAACCTTTAGCCGGATGGCGCGCGCGGCCCGCTGGTCCGGGGCGTCCGCCCCCTCGGCCACCTCGTCAAACGCGACCGGCTGCGGGACGTGGCGCCACACGAACAGGTCGCCGTTGTCGGTGCCCACGAGCACCTTCCCGTCCACCGCGTAGCACGACCCCCACACCGAAGTCTTGGTGTCGTACTGCCAGATGTGCCGGCCGGTCCGGGCGTCGAGGCAGTGGACGTACCCGGGCAGTTCGGGCACGTAGAGGAGCCCGTCCACGACGCAGGCGGTGCTCATCGTCCGGCCGAACCGGAAGTCGCGGACGGACCACCGCCGCTTCTCCTCGCCGGTGAACGTCCACACCGCGGCCGACGCCGGGTTCGGTCGGGTTACCACGCGGGGCCGGCCGTCCGCGTCCTTGTCGGCGCGCTCCACCAGTTCTGGCGACACGTCCCGGGCCGGGTCGGCCGCCCCGCCGGCGACCGCCTTCGCCAGGTCGACGCACCAGAAACGCCCGATCCCGTCAGTGTGCTCCGGGTCCTGCCCGACGCCGATGTACACGCGCCCCTCCCACACCGCCGGGCAGGCAATGAAGTCGTTCTTCGTCCCGGCCCCGCCGAGTTCGTACACACCGTTCTTCGGGTTGCAGTCGAACTTCCACAGCAGCCGCCCGGTCGGCGGGTCGAACCCCCGCACCCACCCGTCGCCGCCGGCGAAGATCACCTGCGGGACCGGTCCGGCCGCGTACGCCGGGCTCGACCACTGGCCGTGCATCACGTCCCGCCCGGGGGAGTTGTCCGACCAGACCAGCCGGCCGGTGTGGCGGTTCAGGCAGACGAGGCTCGGGGCGTTCGGGGCCGGGAGGTTGACGTGCCCCTCGTCCACGCCGTTGCTGGTCACCGCGTACAGCAGGTCGCCGACGACGAGCGGGTAGCCGTTCGACATGCTGTGCGGGAACACCCCGTGTTCCCGGATCATGTCGTACTCCCACAGGACGTCCGCGTCGGTCGGGTCGCGGTACTTCTCGGCCTGCACTCCTTGGTTCCCGTCGGCGAGCCCCTTCGCGTCCAGGCACACGACCCGACACTGGTTGCTGACGTAGTACACCCGGTCGCCGACGACAGTCGGAGCCGAACACACCCCCTCGTTCGGCCAGTCGCCCACCACACCCAGCGGGAGTTTGTCGGTCACGGCCTGCCAGAGGAACGCGCCGGTCCGGGCGTCGAAGCACATGAGGATGCCGCGGTCGATGGGTTCCTCGTCCCCGTCCATGTTGCGGACGATGTCACGCCTGTTGCGCGGCCGCTGGTTGTTCGTGCCGACGTACACCCGGCCGCCGGCCACGACCGGCCCACCGTAGGAGCGGGAGCCGAGGTCGGCCTTCCACCGGAGTTGCGCACGCCACACGTCGGCGGGGTCGGCCCCGTCCTGGACCGGCGCGTTGGGCGGCAACGGTGGCAGGGTGTCGTGCGGGTTGACCATGTTCCGGGCCGGCGTGCCGCCGAACGTCGGCCACTCGGAGACCGGCCGCGGGGGCGGGGCGACGGGCGCAGCGGCGGGCACGACCCCGACGCCCGCCAGGCCGAGCGTCGCGAGCATCAGAGTCCTGAGGGGCATGACGTCTCCGTGCTAACGAGGAGGGGAGCCGGCCCGCATCCGGGGTCTGACATAGCCGGGAATGCCCGTCGCAGCCGAACCGGGGCCACAGAACGGGAGAATCATTGGTGGCGGTACGTCCGGCCGTCGTCGGCTAGACTGGCGACGGGGGACCGATCACTGCCGTGGTTCACGACACGAGGCCGACCATGAACCCGTTCGCGTCCCCGGTCCGACTCGTCGGCGTACTCGTCCTCGCGGCCCTCCCGGCGGGAATCGGCCGCCCCGCGGACGCGCCCGCCGAGAAGGTCGTGTACGACTTCGAAGACCCGGCCGGGATCAAGACGTGGATACAGTCCGCGCCCCCCGGGCCGCGGGAGCCGGAGGTGAAGATCGAGCAGTCGGGCGACGACGCCACCGCGGGCAAGCACGGCCTCAAGCTGACGTTCGCGGGCGGCCAGTGGCCGACCGTGGCGACCGAGGCCGTGTCGCAGGACTGGCTCGCGTACAAGACGTTCAAAGCCGACGTGACCGCGCCGCGGGCGTGCGTGGTCGGGTTCACCCTGCTCCAGGAGAAGAGCGCGCGCGGCGACGGCTGGGAGGCCGTCATCAGCCGCTGGACGACGACCGCGTTCCTGAAGCCGGGCAGGAACGAGGTCGTCGCCTCGCTGCTGTCGCCGAACGACTACGCGGTACATGCCAAGTGGGGCAAGGTCGTCCGGTTCGAGGCGTTCATGTACAACCCGCGCGCCGGCGAGTCGCTGGTCGTGGACAACGTCCGCCTGTGCAACGACAAGCTCCCGCCGCGCAAGCCGGTGCGGGTCGCCATCCAGGGCACGGGCTGGAGCGTCACGGGCGCGACGGGCGGGTCGGCGGAGGCGTGCCGCGAACTCGGCCGGAACCTCGCCCAGGTCTGGAACAGGCCCGCCGCCGTCTCGCTCGACGAGGTCGAGGCGGAGTTCCGGGCGAAGCACGCCGAACTGAAGAAGCGACACCCGCGGGCGGTGATCGCGGTGCTCCGCGACGGCGAGCCGGGGTACGACCCGGCGAGCCCCGGCAAGGCGTTCGCCGGCTGGAAGGACGCGTACTGGAGCAGCCACGGGCCCGACACGGCGTTCGCCGAGCGGGCCCGAAACCGCGGCCGCGACGCCTCGCACGAGGTCTTCATGCGGCACCGCAGCCCGCTCATGCGGGTCGATCTCGCGAGCATCCCTCCGGGGTCGAACGTCCTCGCGGCGCAACTCGTCATCGTGCGGACGTCGGACAAGGTGCTCGACGACCACGACCCGGGGAAGCGCCCGACCATGTGGGTGGTCGAGCCGTGCAACAGGCCGTGGGACGAGTACGAGGTGAACGCCTTCCAGTACGCGAAGGACCGGTTCTGGAAGGACGTGGGTGGCTACCACACCGGCGACGCCGACCCCGACTTCTTGCCGGTCTTCCTCGCGTTCGGCCCGGGCCGGCCCGGGAGGGTGAACACGTGGGACTTCACCCAGGCGGTCCGGTTCTGGACGACCGGGACGAACGCCAACCACGGGTTCATCCTCCACGGCGACTCCGCGGACTACATGCGGGCTCACACCCGTGAGGCCGCGGCCGTCACGGACCGCCCCGCCGTTTACGTGAGTTACGTCCCCGGCTGACCCCTCGGCGGTCGGCGGCACGTCAGCAGACGAGTGGGCAGCTTTGACCCGCCGTCATCGGCCTCCCGGGATGTCCCAGATTCGGACGGTGCCGTCCGCCCCGGCCGACGCGAGTCGGGAGCCGCACGGCGGGAAGGCCACGGCCGTCACCGCCCGCGCGTGACCGACGTGTGTGGCGAGTACTGCCCCGGTCCGGGCGTCCCACACCCGCACCGTCTGGTCCTCGCTCGCGGTCGCCAACATCCCGGTGCCGCCGAACGAGACGCCGGTCACCCGGTCGGTGTGCCCCCGAAGGACCAGTCGTTCGGCGCCCGTGGCCGCGTCCCACACCCGCGCCTCCCCGTCGCCGCCGGCCGACGCGACGGCCCGGCCGTCGGGCGCGAACGCCACGCCGAGCACCTTCAACTCGTGCCCGCGGGCCGCCCACAGCTCGCGCCCTCCGGCGCCGTCCCACACGCGCACCGTGCGGTCGGTGCTGCCGGTTACCAGCCGCGTGCCGTCCGGCGAGTACGCCAGCGACCACGCCCAGTTGGTGTGCCCGCGGAGGACGCGCACCGTCGCGCCCGACGTGACCTCCCAGAGGCGGACGGTGCGGTCCCAGCCGGTCGTCGCCAGCGTGCGCCCGTCCGGCGCGAACGCCACGCCGTAGACGCGGTCGGTGTGCCCGCGCAGCACCCGCACGCCGCGGCCCGTCGCCGCGTCCCACAGCCGCACCGTCTTGTCGGCGCTGGTCGTGGCGACGAACCGGCCGTCGGGGCTGAACGCGACACCCGTCACCAGCGCGGAGTGCCCCGCGAGCGTGAGGGCGGGGCCACCCTCGTCGGCGTCCCAGAGCCGGGCCGTGCGGTCCTCCCCGGCGGACGCCAGCCGCCGGCCGTCGGGGGAAAAGGCGACCGCCAGCACAAACCCGGTGTGCTCCCGGAACACGCGCGCGGCGGGCGGCTCGCGGTCCTCGCGGGCCGCGACCCACACGGTCGCCGTGCGGTCGTCGCTCGCGGCGGCGAGGCGCGTCCCGTCCGGGCTGAAGGCGACGGCGTTGACCGCGTCGGCGTGGCCGCGGAGGGTGACCGCCTCCTGCCCGGTGGCCGTGTCCCACAGGCGGACCGTCTTGTCCCACCCGCCCGACGCCAGGCGGGTGCCGTCCGGGGTAAACGCCACCCCCCACACCACGCCGGCGTGCCCGGTCAGGGCGAGCCGCTCGTCGCCGGTCGCGGCGTCCCACACCCGCACGACCGCGTCGCCCCCGGCCGACGCGATCAGCCCGCCGTCGGGCGAGAACGCGACCGCCCACACGAACCCGGCGTGGCGGCACAGCCGGTGCCGCTCGCGGCCCGTCGTCACGTCCCAGACCCGCACCGTCTGGTCGTAGCTCCCCGACACGAGGGATTGCCCGTCCGGCGAAAAGGCGACGGCGTTTACCATGTCCGTGTGGCCGCGAACGACCGCGACCTCGGCGCCGGTTTTCAGCTCCCAGAGACGGACGGTGGCGTCGTCGCTGGCCGACGCGACGAGCCGGCCGTCGGGGCTCACGGCCACGCCGACCACCACGTCGGTGTGACCGGCGAAGTCGCGGGTCGCGCCCGTCCCCACGTCCCACACCCGCACCACGCCGGCCTGACTCGCGGTCACGAGTTGCCGGCCGTCGGGCGTGAATCGCGGGGTGTAGAGTTGGTCCGCGTGCCCGCCGAAGGTGCGCTGCAACTCGCCGGTCGCCGCGTCCCACAGCCGGACGGTCTGGTCGTCGCCGACGGTGGCGACGCGGCGACCGTCGGGCGAGAAGGTGACGCCGTACACCACGTCGTCGTGCCCGCGCAGGGTGAGCGGCGGGCCGCGAAGGCCGCGGAGGCAGTGCCACTCCCAGCCGCGCAGGTCGGGCGGGCAGGCGTCGAGGTACGGGGCGGCGGCCTGCGGCCGGCCGGCCGCGCACTCCCGCTCGGCCAGCGCGACGTTCTTGGCGTACAGCTCCCCCCCGGCGGGCAGGCGTCGAGGTACGGGGCGGCGGCCTGCGGGCGGCCGGCGGCGACCTCCCGCTCGGCCAGCGCGACGTTCTTCGCGTACAGCTCCCCCTCGAGCCGCCGCCACGCCGACGCCGGCCGCTCGGTCGGCCGCCCGAGCAGGACGTTTCTCAGGTCGTCGGCGAGCGCCTCGGCCGACGGGTAGCGGTGCGACGGTTCCTTCTCCATCGCCTTCAGGCAGACGGCCTCCAGTGCGGCCGGCACGTCGGGGCGGAGGCGCGTCGGCGGCACCGGCTCGTCAGTCAACACCTGCCGCAGCGTCTCGGCGACGGTCGCGCCGCGGAACGCCGGACGGCCGGTCAGGCACTCGTACAGCATGGCCCCAAGCGCGTGTACGTCGGTCGCCGGGCCGGCGTCCTTGGCCCGGCCGGCGGCCTGTTCGGGCGACATGTACGCCGGCGTGCCGATGAACTCGCCCGTCTCCGTACGGGCCGAATCGTCGTCGAGCCGCTTGGCGATGCCGAAGTCGGTGACCTTCGGCGTGCCGTCGGCGGCGAACAGCACGTTCAACGGCTTGATGTCGCGGTGGATCACGCCGCAGAGATGCGCCGCGTGAACGCCGCGGGCCAGTGCCTCAACCAGCCGGACGGCGTCGGCCGGGTCGAGCGGCCCGGCGGCGAGGCGGGCGGCGAGGGTACCGCCGGGGACGAATTCGAGTACCAGGTACGGGTTCCCGGCGTGCTCGCCGGTGTCGAAGATCGGCACGACGTTCGGGTGCGCCAGCGCCGCCGCGGCCGCCGCCTCGGCCCGGAACCGCGCCAGGTGCCGGTCCCCGGCGTACCCGCCCGCGCGGATCGTCTTCAGCGCGACGACGCGGCCGAGGTGCGTGTCCGTCGCGCGGTACACCACGCCCATCCCGCCGCGGCCGAGTTCGGCCTCAACCCGGTAGCGCGGCGGCGCCACGTCGCGGGCGGCAACCCCACCCCGTGCCCGCCACTGTGCCTCGACGGCGAGAAGCTCGGCCCGAAGTGCGTTCCGCTCTTCCCCGTCGAAGCCGGTGAGGTAGTCTTCGACGTCCGGGAAGCCGCCCGCCGCGAGTTCCGCCTCGAACCGCCGGCA
>JBGAQM010000051.1:0-22985 GCA_044220735.1 Urbifossiella sp.
CCGTTCCGAATCGGCCAGTACGAGGTGCTGGAGAAGATCGGCGAGGGCGGGATGGGGTTCGTGTTCCGGGTGCGGAACACGGAGTTGAAGCGGATCGAGGCGTTGAAGCTCATCGCCCCGCGGAACTCGGACGACTCCGCCTCCCGCGCCCGGTTCGAGCGCGAGTTCCTGGCGCAGGCGAAGATCGAGCACCGGCACATCGTCCCGGTGTACGCCGCGGGGACGTGGGACGGGAAGCCGTACTTCACCATGAAGTACGTCCCCGGCGGGGCCCTGTCGAAGCAACTCGACCGGTTCCGCGGGAACCCCGAGGCGATCGCGGCGCTGATGGCCAAGGTCGCCCGCGCCGTCCAGCGGCTGCACGCCGAGAAGGTGCTGCACCGCGACCTGAAGCCGCACAACATCCTGTTGGACGACGGCGACGAGCCGCTCGTGGCCGACTTCGGGCTCGTGAAGAATTTGGGCGAGGACTCGGAGGCGAGCATGACGGGCGCCCCGATGGGCACCCGCCAGTACATGTCGCCGGAGCAGACCTTCGCTCACCGGGCCGACTACACGACGTCGTGCGACGTGTGGGCGATCGGCGTGATCCTGTACGAGTTGCTCGCCGGGGTGCGGCCGTTCCCGAGCAGCGACCCGGTCGAGGTGTACCTGCAGATCCGCGAGGCGAACCCGACGCCGCTGCCGGAGGCGAACCCGGCCGCGCCGCCGGCGCTGGCGGCGATCACCCACCGCTGCCTGGTGAAGGCGCCGGCCGGCCGCTACCCGTCCGCCGCGGCCGTGGCCGACGACCTGGAGGCGTGGCTGGCCGGCGACGCGGTGACGGCCACGCTGCCGCCGGCGCGTCGGGCGCCGCGCACCCGCTGGCCGGGGTGGACGGCCGGCGTCGCGGCGAGCGCGGCCGTGGTGGCCGCGGTCGTTATCGCCCTCAACGGCCGGTGGGGCTCGGGGGCCGTTCCGGTCGAGCGGCCGCCCGACCCACCGACGCCAGAGTACACGGGTCCGCCCGTCGCCCCGATGCCGTCGCAGCCGCGGACGATCGCCGAGCGCCTCGGGTCTGGCGAGACGGTCACGCTGATCGGGCCGAAGGGGCTCCCCGTCCGGCCGCACCGGCAACTCCCCGGCAGCACCGCCGACCTCACCGTCACCGCGGGGGGCGTGTGTGTGATGCCCGCATTCGAGTTCGCCGCCGTCGAACTGCTGAACGAGCCGCTGCCGCTCCCGGTCGTTGTCGCCGCCGAGATCGACGTCAACACGATCGGCTTCGGGTCGTGGGGGGGCATCTACGTCGGAGGGACGAGCTGGGACGGTAACGGGCCGCGGTTCCAGACGACGCCGGCCGTCACGCTCTCTCACGGCAAGGTTCAGGAACTGGACGGCGACTGGGTGCTCCCGACCACGACCTCGGCTGACGTGTTCGGATGGACCGCGACGCAGGCCGGCGGCCGGATGACGTTCGGTAGTTTCCCGCAGTCGCTCCTGCGCTACCCGCACGGGAAGGACGCGCCGCCCAACTGGCAACCGGTCCTGATCGCCCTCGATCCGCTAGGCGTGGATGTGGCTCTCGTCGGCCACCCGGCGCGGCGGATCGACTGGGCCGAGAAGGTCGTGGGGGCCGGCCGGGTGAAACACTCGGGCACTCCTGTCTTCGAAGCCTGGGTGCCCCCGCCGCCGGTGCCGGGAAACGGCATCGGCCTGATCGCGGTCCAGGCGCGCCTCTCCGTTCGGAACCTCACTGTTTCCAAACCCTGACCCCGGACCCCCGCCCATGTCCACGTCCTCGCCCGCCCGCCAACCCCTGACGACCAGCCTGCCGCGGATGTTCACCGGCCCGATTCGGGCCTGCCCGCGGTGGGACGCCGCGAACGGCACCGTCCTCGAACCCGGCGTCACGCTGTCCGGCCTCTCGTTCGGCACCAACCGCGAGATCCCGCACGAGGTGGTCCTGCTCGACTCGGCCGGCAACCCCGTCCCGGGGGCCGTCATCACCCCGTCCATCCTCACGCCGAGCGGCGGCCCCCCCACGTACACCGGTAGTGTCAGCGTGCTGGTCCCGGCGGGGACGCCGGCGGGGGACTACTACCTCCAGGTCCGCGTCCCCGCCCCGGACACGGCGGCCAACTACTCGCACACGGTCGAGTTGGTGGTCGACACCGGGCCGATCCCCACCACCCCGGTGGTCGTGATCGTGCCGACCCCCGGGTCCGAGCCGGGCAACTACCCGGTCGGCACGTGGATCACCCTCGACTCGACCGTCACCGGCGGCGCCCCGCCGTACACGTACAACTGGCTCATCAACGGCGGGTCGGGCGCGGGGTTCATGTCGAACCTGTCGTTCCAGCTCAACGCGGGGCCGACCAGCGTGTCGCTCGTGGTGACGGACTCGGCCGGCGCCACGGGCACGTCGGCGGCTGTGGACTACGTCGGCGTCGCGGCCGGCCCGTTCGAGATCACCGGGTTCACCCGCACACCCGCGGACTCGTCGGTCCCGGCCGGGACGACGGTCGCGTTCGCCGCCGCCTTCGCCGGCGGCACGCCGCCCTACTCGTGCGAGGTCCGGGTGGACGACTCGACGACCCTCCCGACCGTCACGACCTCGTCCACCGGGGCGATCGACGTCGGGTCGTTCACCTACGGCACGCCCGGCTCGTTCCCGGCCGTCCTGACGGCCCGCGACTCGGCCGGGGCGACCCAGAACATGTCGCTGCCGCTGGACGTGACGTGACCGGCGTGGTCTATAGAGGGACTGGTGGCCTCCGGGTCGCCCGGCCCCGTTTCCCGGAGCGCTCATGGACCTCCCCGCCGCCGCCCGCCGTGGCTTCAGCGATGCCGACCCGACCCGAAGGCCATGCTCGCCAACCTGACGACGTGGGTCACGCACCCCGACTTCGCCCCCTACCGCCCGCAGCTGAAGTGGCTGATCGAAACGGCGAAGTGGTCGGTACTGGTGGACAGCTTCTACCAGGTGATGCCATTCGGCACCGGCGGCCGGCGCGGGTCGGTGGGCGTCGGGCCGAACCGGATGAACCTGTGGACGCTCGGCGCGAGCGTGCAGGGGCACTGCGAATACCTGAAGCAGCGCTTCCCCGGCGTCGGGCCGCTCCAGGTGGTGCTGGCGTTCGACGTGCGGCAGTTCGAGGACAAGCGCGGCGTCTACAACCGCGACCTGCCGAACCCGGTGCTGCACCTCAGCAGCCGCGAGTTCTGCCAGTACGCGGCCGGCGTGTACGCCGCCAACGGCATCGTCGCCTACATCCTGGCGCCGGACTCCCCGCGGTACTTGCCGACGCCGGAGCTGTCATTCAGCATCCGCCACCTGCGGGCGCACGGCGGGCTGAACATGACCGCCAGCCACAACCCTCCCGACGACAACGGCAGCAAGTTCTACGACGAGCGTATGCGCAACCGGTCCCCCCGAGGACCAGCTGATGAGCGAGTTCGTGGACCAGGTGACGACGATCAAACACCTGCCGTGGGCGGACGCGGTGCGGACCGGGAAGGTGAAGTTCCTCGCGGACGAGCCGCATCGGGCGTACATCGAGCTGTGCCGCAAGCAGAGCCTGGTGCCGCCGCCGAAGCGGGACGAGATTCGCGTCGTGTTTACGCCGCTGCACGGCTGCGGGTGGTTCTGCGCCGGCTTGAGACGCTGGGAGGCCAGAACTGGCGATTCGGGTGCCGGAGCAGCAGACGCCGGACGGCCAGTTCCCGAACGTCACGAAGACGCCGAACCCGAAGGCACCCGAGGCCGCAGACCGGGCCGAGGCGAAGGCGATGGAGGCGAAGGCCGACCTGATACTCGCCACCGACCCCGACGCCGACCGCGTTGGCGGGATGGCGAGCACGTCGCCGGCGGGCGGTGAGGGCTTCCGCGCGATCACCGGCAACGAGATCGCGGCGCTGCTGACGCACTTCAAACTGGCCCAGCTGTCGCGCAGCGAGTCGCTGCCGGATAACCCCATTGTGGTGACGACGGAGGTGACCACGGGGCAGATCACGCGGATCGGCCGGCACTTCGGGGCGCAGGTCGTGGGCGACCTCCTGCTCGTCGGCTTCAAGTACCACGCCGACGTGCTGTGGCAGCTCGAATCGACCGGCCGGTACGGCGACGTGACCGGCACCCCGGACGACTTCGTGATCGGCACGGAGGAGAGCCACGGCGTGCTGGCGACGGCCGGGCTGCGCGACAAGGACTCGGCGTGCGCCGTGCTGTTGATGGCCGAGGCGGCGCTGGTGCAGAAGCGCGCCGGCCGCACGCTCGTGGACTACCTCGACGACCTGAACCGCCAGTTCGGCTACTTCCGCAACGAGGTGCTCAACATCGTCATGACCGGCCTCGAAGGGAAGCAGAACATGGCCAAGATGCTCGACACGCTGCGGTCGAACCCGCCGCGCGAGATCGGCGGTCTGGCGGTCACGGGCTTCGAGGACCTGCGCGACGAGGCCGGCCGCATGGGGCCGTTCAAGGGCGACACGGACCGCGCCGCCCGGAACTTCCTGATCTTCCGCATGGCGGGGCAGGGCGGGTTGGCGGCGAAGGTGTCGCTGCGACCGAGCGGCACCGAGCCGAAGGCGAAGGCTTATCTGGAGGTGTGTACCGACCCCCGCCCCGCCGGCACCACCGACGCCGACTGGGCTCGGCTCGCCGCCGCGGCCGACACGCAGGTGCAGAAGCTCGCGACGGACTTCCTGGCTCGCATCGCTGCACCGTGGGCCAGTCGCGCCCACCGGGGGCGGACAAGTTGAGCCGGTAACCTGTATTGCCGCTTGCGGCTGCGCTTGCCAACGCTTCGCCGCAAGCGGCAACGACTTCCTCACTACCGTCCTTGCTCGCTTTGTCGGTACATGTGTACAGTATCCTCATCCCAACTGATGAGGTGCCCGATGGTCGCCATTCCTGTTCCGCCGTCCGACGTCCGAACTGTCACCGCTGCGCTGTCTGCGCCGTTCGAGCCGCGGGAAATCAAGTTCAAGCCGCAGATAGTTAAGAACAACAAGGCGCTGGCCATCGCCTACGTGGACGTCCGCCTGATCGAGGACCGGCTCGACGACGTGCTCGGCGTCGAGAACTGGCAGGACGACTACGACATCCTCCCCGACGGCTCGGTGACCTGCAAGCTGCGGGTCAACCTCGGCGGCGAGTGGGTTACGAAGATGGACGTGGGCTCGCCGAGCGAGCAGCCGGACGGCGGTGACCGACTCAAGGCGGCGTTCAGCGACGCGCTCAAGCGCACCGCGGTGAAGTTCGGCATCGGCCGGTACCTGTACCGGCTGCCGGCGCAGTGGGTGGACTACGACCCGGCGAAGAAGCAGATCGTGCGACCTCCGCAGCTGCCGCCGTTCGCCCAGCCCGCCGCGAAGCGGCCCGCCCGCGAGATGACGAAGACCGGTCCGAAGACGACGAAGGTCGAGCCGGCCGAGAAGCCGACCGGCCTCCCGGCCGACGGCGCGGAACTGAACCGCCGCCTCCAGGACTACGACGCCAAGCTCGCGGCTCAGAAGGTCTGCCCACGGGGCTCACTACTGGCGCATGTGACGCAGGCGGGGGTGAAGGCCGGTTACTCGGCGAATCTGACGGAGTGGACCGACGCCGCGATCGCCTTCGCGGTCGAGGCGGTGAAGGAGTTCGAGCAGTCGTCCCGCGCCGCGAAAGCGGCCTGAGCCGGCGCGCAAGTCTCGACGGCACCGGCGTTCGTGTGTCACAGGGCGGGTGCGAGCCCCGCGCCTGTCCGACACAACCTAGGCCCGGGGAAGGGCTTCCGATGTTCGCCGCGATCCGCCGCCGCGCCCTTCCCGTGGTCGCCACTCTGCTGGCGGTCGTCGGTTCGGCGCCGGCCGCGGACGCCGGCTGGGTCACCATCCAGAACGACACCGGTCGCGTCGTCGTCGTCCAGACCACAACCAGCACGAACAACCAGCCGCGTCGCGGCCGCCCGGTGCGGTTGCTGCCCGGGGAGCACCTCCGCGAGTTTCACGTCACCACGACCGTACAGATCGAAGTGTTCGACGGGCAACCGCAAGACCGGCCGCTTTACAGCGGACAACTGACGCTGCGACCGGACCCGCAAACCTTCGTAGTGACGCCGTCCGGCCGCGGCGTGACGGTGACGGCGGCCGGCGGCCGCTGATTCGGTCGTTGCCGGTCGCCGGGCGGGGCGGCTAGAGTGTGTGGGTTCCACCCTCCCACCCCGGCCCCTCCCATGTCGCTGAACGGCCACTCCCCCCACACGCCCGCAGCGCCGAGCCGCGTCCGCTACGCGGTGCTCGGGCTGTTGTGCGTGCTGGCCATGATCACGTACATGGACCGGGCCGCCAACGGCAGCGCCCGCGGGGCGATCATCGCCGACCTCAACGCCAGCGGCCACTACGAGACGCCGCTGAAGGACGCCGACTTCTTCTGGGTGCTTATCGCGTTCCAGCTCTGCTACGCGATCTTCGAGGTGCCGTCCGGCTGGCTCGGCGACACCGCCGGGCCGCGCTCGACGCTCCTGCGCGTGGTGCTGTGGTGGTCGGTGTTCGTGTTCCTCACCGGCTTCGCCGGCATGTCCGTGTTCGGCGTCTTCATCGGGTTCACCGGGCTGATCGTGATACAAGCCCTGTTCGGGGTGGGCGAAGCGGGGGCGTTCCCGAACATCGCCAAGGCGTTGTACAACTGGTTCCCGGCCGGCGACCGCGGGTTCGCGAAGTCGATCATCTGGATGTCGGCCCGCTTCATGGGCGGGCTCACGCCGGTGTTGTGGGTACTGCTGACGAGCACGCAACTCGGGGGCCTGAACTGGCGCGAGGCGATGTGGCTGTTCGCCGCGGCGGCGGTGCTGTGGTGCGTCGTGTTCGCGCTGTGGTTCCGCAACAAGCCGGGCGAACACCCGGGAGTGAACGAGGCCGAACGGACCATGATCGACGCCGGCCGCACGGCGAGTCACGGCCCGGTGGTGGTGCCGTGGGGGAAACTCGTCCGCAGCCGGAACCTGTGGGCCGTGTGCGCCATGTACGTGGTCACGAACTTCTGCTGGTACTTCCTGATGTACAACCTCCCCGGCGCCCTCCGGGCCGAGTTCAAGGACTGGACCACGACCGTCGGCGGGGAGCTGCTCGTGGCGCTGCTGGCGGGATGCCCGCTACTGGTGGGCATGTTCGGCTGCCTGCTCGGCGGCACGCTGTCGGACCGCTACATCCGCCGCACCGGCGACCGCAAGTGGGGCCGGCGGCTGTTCGGGATGATCGGCTACGGCGGGGCGGGGCTGTTCTACCTCGCGGCCGCGGGGGTAAAGGTGGCGGAGCCGAACAACCTGTGGCTGTTCGCCGGCTGCCTCATGGCAATGGGGTTCATGAACGACCTGATCATGGCCCCGGCGTGGGCCGTGTGCCAGGACATCGGCCGCGACTACGCCGCGACCGTGTCCGGGGCGATGAACATGTGCGGCAACCTGGTCGGGGCGGTGTCCGGCATCCTCGTCACCGGCTTCATCACCAAGCACTACGAGGCCGCCGGCGCCCCGACGACCGGCATCCTGACGTGTCTGGTGATGTACGCGGTGGTGTACTTCCTGGGCGTCGGCATCTGGCTGTTCATCGACCCGACGAAGCCCGTGGCCGAGGAGACCGCCTGACCGTCACGCGACGGCCAACGCGACTGCCGCCGCCGGCTCCGTGGCGTAGCCGTGTAACTCGACGACGCCGTCGGCGAGCGTGAGGTAGTGGCACGGCTTCTCGGTCCACGACCCGCCGTTGTAGTACGCTACCGGGCCGGCTTCCGAGACCCGCGGTAGGTGCGTGTGGCCGCAGCACACGGCGTCGCACCCGAGGCGCCCGGCGTAGCGGACCGCGCCGGCCTCGATCTTCTCCGTGTTCCGCAGGAAGCTCTTGCTGCGGCGCTTCGCCATCCGGGCGAACGTGTGCGACTTGTCGAGCCACTGGAGCGCCTGGTAGCACTTGTCCGCGAAGCGGGTGAACCGCGGGTAGTGGGAGATGAACTCGTCGAACCGGTGGCCGTGGAGGAACAGAACTCGCCGGCCGGCGCTCTCGACCACCAACTCCTCCGACACCTCGACCCCCAACAGGTGTGACACGACGTCCGCGGGGCCGTCGTGGTTCCCGTTGATCCAGGTGATCTCGACCTCGTCGGACAGCTTGCGGAGTTCCGACAGCACGTTCCAGTGGTGCTTCTTGAGTCGGCGGAAGTCGATGGAGTCGAACACGTCGCCGTTGAGAATGAGCCGCCGGGTAGCAAGCGACCCCCCCCCGATTCCCTCCAGGAACCGGCCGAGTGCTTTGGCCTGGCAATTGGCGCTTCCCAGATGGAGGTCCGAGATCACCACCGCGTCGAGCATCAGCACACCCTCGGGCATCTTGTCTGGTAACAGCTTACGTTCGAAGCATGCAGGACATGAGACAACGGCGTGAAAGATTGAAAATGCCACTCACCGGCCTGGTGTCGGAATATTCTGCACTGTCGGATTTCCCGACAGAGAAAAACCGACAGCCTGCTTGCGGGGTGAGATGAAGCGGATTACTATGTGGGTGTCCCGTCGGGGAGCGACTGCGGTGAATGGGCGACGCCGCAGCAGCCCCCGGCGGGATCTTTTTATTGACAGCCACCTCTTTCGACGCCCAATCCGCTGGCCGTAAAACCCCTCCATCTGCTACCATCGGTCGTGTGACCCGTCAGCGTCGTTCCGCGGTCCGCGTCCCGTCCGGCCCGCTCCTGGAGCAGTTCCGCGCCGCCCCGCCCGGCGAGCCGACTCCCGCCGAACTGGCGATCCGCGCCGCCGCGGCCGACTGGTTCAACGCTCACTTTCTCGACACGGCTTCCGACGCCGTGCTCTCCGAACAACTCACCCGCTTCGCCGACGCCGTGCAGCCGCTCTCGTTCCACCGCGACGTGCTGACGCACCGGGTCCGGCTGGTACGCTACGCCCTGAACCACCTTGCCCGCGGGCACGACCCGCTGCCGGTGCGGCTCGGCCGCTGCGTCAGCCCCGGCGGCATGTACCACGTCCCCGGCCTCGGCCCGACGCTGTGGGGGGCGCTCGCCCAGGCCCTCGACGCCGACCGGCACCCGCGCTGGTCCCCCGCCGTGGAGACGGGTTTGAAGCGGCTCGGGCTGTTCCGCGCCGACCCGGTCGAGGCCGCGGCGCGATTCGCGCAGGTGCTCGTAGCCTACGGCTCACTCCTGACCGCGAACCCCGACCTGACGGCGCCGCAACTCGACGACTTCCTCGCCCGGGTCGGCCGCATGACGGGGCGCGAACTGCCGACCGACCGCACCCCCGAGGCGGAACTGACGTGGGGGCCGGACCCCCAGGCGATCCGCGCCGCGTTGCGAGCGGTGCGCACCCGCGCGCCGCTGCGGAAGCGGCTGCGCGAGTCGAGCGCCGACGACACCGCGGCGATGGCCGAGTTCCAGGCCGCCGGCCGCGACGGGGACGGCGCCGCGGCGTGGGCCGCGTTCCGCGCCCTCGCCCCCGACCCCGGCTGGGAGCACGCCCTCACCCGCCTCGACGACGCCTTCGCACCGTCCCTTCCCGCCGCCGACCGCGGCCGGCTGTGGGCTGACGCCGCGATGTCACTCCGCGAGCAGTTCCGCGTTCACCCGCTGGAACTGGCCGAGCTCGTGGCCGCCGTCGCCGAGCGCGACGAGCCCGCCGCCCCGGCCGCGTTCGGCGGCTTCTGCGCGGACACGTTCCGCTTCCTCGCCGAGCTGGCGGACGGGCGCTTGAAGCCGTGGATGGACGACCGCCGCGACCGCTACCAGTTCGTGCTGCGTGACCCGCTCGTGGAACTCTGCGACGCGCTCGGGGCGCGCTACGTCCGCCCCGTGCTGCACGGCGAGTACGGCTGGGAGCTAGAGGCCGACGCCCGCCCCGGCCGCGCCATCACGAGCATCTGCAAGAACGACTTCGGCCGCGGCGGGCCGTACCAGCCGGTGCAGTGGGTGACGTTCTACCGCAAGGACCGTGGGACCCGCCGCGCCGACGCCCAGTTCTTCGTGCGCGTCGCGCCCGATGGCGTGGCGTTTGGCTTCCACCTGGGCCGCTCGGCGCGCGAGGCCGGGCGCCAGTTCCGCGCCGCGGTGCAGACCGACGCCGAGGCGCTGTACGCGGCACTCGCCGCCGGTGGCGTGTTCGACACCTGCCGCTTCCGCGCCGGCGACGATCTTTCCATCGACGTGCCGATCCGCGCCGCGGCCGACCTGCGAACGTGGGCCGCGCAGAAGACACTCGCCGCCGGCCGCTGGCTCCCCGCGACCGCGCCCGAGTTGCGCGCCGACGAACTGGTCGGCGAAATCCTGCTGACGTTCGACCGGCTGGTGCCGGCCTTCGCGTGCGCCGCCGAGGCCGACCCGCGGCCGATCCTGGCGCGTCGTAGCGGCGACCCGGCCCGCGTGCCCGCCTACGACTCCGGCAGCTTCGGCGAGCAGACGCTGCTGTCCGAAACGTGGCTCGACCGCGTGCTGCACTTGCTGCAACTCAAAAAGCAACTGATCCTTCAGGGCGTGCCCGGCACGGGCAAGACGCACGTGGCCCGCTGCATGGCCCGGCTGCTGGCCCGCGACAACGCCGACGCCGTGCGGCTGGTGCAGTTCCACCCCGGTTACAGCTACGAGGAGTTCGTGGAGGGCGTGCGCGTCCGCAGCGTCGAGACGGACGGCCGCACCGAGGTGACGTACCCGGTGGAGGACGGCGTGCTGGCGGCGTTCGCGGCGCGGGCGGCGGCGCGGCCGGCCGAGCCGCACGTGCTCTTGATCGACGAGATCAACCGCGGCAACCTGCCGCGCGTGTTCGGCGAGCTGCTTTACCTGCTGGAGTACCGCGACCAGGCGGTGACGCTGCCGTACTCGAAGCGCGAGTTCCGCCTGCCAGAGAACCTGTTCGTACTGGCGACGATGAACGCCGCCGACCGCTCCGCCGCGGCGCTGGACCAGGCGCTGCGACGGCGTTTCTCGTTCGTGGACATGCCGCCGGACGCGGCGCTGCTGGCGACGTGGCTCGACAAGCACCCGCCCGCCGACGCCGACGGCACGCTGGGCCCGTGGGTGGTGCGGGTGTTCGAGGAGCTGAACCGCCGCCTGTCGCGCGACCTCGGCGCGGACAAGCAGGTGGGCCACTCGTTCTTCATGGTACCGGGCCTGACGGCGGCGACGTTCGAGGCGGTGTGGGCGCACCACGTCCGCCCGCTGCTGACCGACTACCTCGGCGGCCGCGCCGACCGCGTGAGCGACTACGACCCGACGAAGCTACTCGGGAAGAAGCGGGTACACGGGTAGCGCTGGCGAGCCAAGCGGCGTCAGCCGCCGGGTGGCGTTCCCAATTCGAGTCTCATCCGACGCGATTCGACCCGCGTGACTCACCCGGCGGCTGACGCCGCTCGGCTCGCCGCGATCGCCGCCTTATAACAATCCCCATGTCCACCACCTACGCCGCCGACCTCGCCGCCGTCCGGGCCGCCGCGGAGCGCGTCCGCGGCGTCGTCCACCGCACGCCGGTCCTCACCTCCGACACGCTCGACCGCCTCGCCGGGCGGGGCGTGTTCTTCAAGTGCGAGAACCTCCAGAAGACCGGCGCATTCAAGTACCGCGGGGCCACCAACGCCGTCCGAAAGCTCACCGACGCCGAGGCCGCCCGAGGCGTCGTCACGCACTCCAGCGGCAACCACGCCCAGGCGCTGGCGCTCGCCGCACGCGTCCGCGGCGTTCCCGCCTACATCGTCATGCCTCGGACCGCCCCTGCCGTGAAGAAGGCCGCGGTCGAGGGCTACGGCGGCATCGTGACGCAGTGCGAACCCAACCTCGCCGACCGCGAGCGTGTCGCAAACGAGATCGTGGCGCGGACCGGGGCGGTGCTGATCCCGCCGTTCGACCACCCGGACGTGATCGCGGGGCAGGGGACCGCGGCGCTCGAACTGCTCGAAGACGTGCCCGACCTCGACGCGGTCGTGGCGCCGGTCGGCGGCGGCGGGCTGGTGTCGGGCTTCTGCGCCGCCGCGAAGGGGCTGAACCCCATGTGCCGCGTGTTCGCCGCGGAGCCGCTCGGGGCCGACGACGCGGCGCGGTCGAAGGCCGCGGGCGAGTGGCAGCCGCAGACCGCGCCGAACAGCATCGCCGACGGGCTCCTGACGAGCCTCGGCACGCTGACGTGGCCGTTCGTCCGCGACCAGGTCGAGCGCGTCGTCGTGGTGACCGAGGACCAAATTCGGCAGGCGATGCGGCTGGTGTGGGAGCGGATGAAGCTCGTGATCGAGCCGAGCGCCGGGGTTGGCGTCGCGGCCGCGCTGTCGGACGAGTTCCGCGCCCTGGCCGGCGTCCGCAAGGTCGGCGTGGTCCTGTGCGGCGGCAACGTGTCACTCGACAAGCTGTACTGGTAGCCGGTCCGTATACTCCCCACGATGAAGCGAGCCCTGCAAATCGCCGCCGCGGTCGCCGTCGTCCTCTGGCTGCGGACGGCGTTCTACGCCGTGGACTACGCCGAGTTCGCCTACGTCACGCAGTTCGGCGAGCGCGTCGCCGTCCACGACGGCGAGACCGCCGCGGGGCTAAAACTCAAGGCGCCGTGGCCCATCCAGTCCGTCGTGCGCATCGACCGGCGGGTGCAGTCGTTCGACCTGCCGGCGGTCGAGTCGCTCACCCGCGACCCGGTCACCAAGACCGTGGACAAGACGCTCGCCGTGGACGCCTTCGTGACGTGGCGCATCCCGAACGCCGAGGCCGCGGAGCAGTTCGTGAAGGCGATCCGCACGCCGGAGCAGGCGCGCAAGACGCTCGGCCCGCAGGTCAGCGGGCGGCTCGCGGCGCTCATCAGCACCATGCCGCTCGACGACCTCATCAGCGTCGCCGACCCGGCCACGATCGACGCCCGCGCCGAGAAGGTGCGCGGGCAGTTGCTCGGCGACGGGTTCCGCGAGCGGGCGCTCGCCGAGTACGGCATCGAGGTGATCGACGTGCGGGTGCGGCGGTTCAGCTACCCCGAGGCGGTGCGGGCGAGCATCGCCGACCGCATCCGCAGCGAGCGCGCGAAGAAGGCCGCCGACTACGAGAGCGAGGGGCGGCAGCGGGCGGCGAAGATCACGACCGACGCCTACGCCGCGGCGAAGACGACCGAGGACGACGCGGCTGCGCAGAAGACGCGGATCGAGGGCGAGGCGCGGGCCGAGGCCGCCCGCATCCGCGGCGCGGCCTACGCACAAGACCGCGAGTTCGGGCAGTTCCTCGACAAGCTGCAGGCGTTCCAGGCGATGGTCGCCGACACCCGCGACGTGCTGCTACTCTCGACGCGGCACCCGCTCTTTGATTTGCTCCGTGGGCCGCCGTCGGCGCCGAAACAGTAAGCGATGTTGCCGCTTGCGGCTTCGCGTCGCCCAACGCGAAGCCGCAAGCGGCAACGTTCCTTTCACACCTCGCGCCGTGTCCCCTTCTGGCGCTTCTTCCCCTTCTCGACGCGAGTCGTCGCGGCGATTCCGCCGACCGCCGCGATGTCGCTGTTCTGCCACCGCCGATTCACGAACACCAGGTGACACACGCCTGTCACCAGCGGCACCACCGCGATCGCCAGGAACGTCAGGAACCACACGCCTCCGTTCGACGCGCCCTGTTCCACCGTCACCGTCAGCGGCTCGTCGCGCAGCGTCTCGCGGTCTACTTCGAGCCGCAGCGAGTACTTCCCGACGGGCTGCGCGGTCACGAACGCCGAGCCGTGTTTGTCGCCCTCCGTCCACGCCTCGCCGTCCTCCACGCCGGTGTAGAACTCCAGCGGCACCAGGAACGGCTGCACCTGCCCCGTCGCCTGCTCGACCAGATCGCCCTCGACGACCAGCCAGCCGGTCATGTTCGGCGCCGACACGGTGACGCGGACGTTGCGGCGGGCCTTCAGCTCGAACAGCTCGGTGAAGAACTCCTGCACCTTCGGCGTCGCCGGCACCGGAGGTGAGTCCGGGGCCAGCGGCTGGGCGGCCGGGCCGCGCAGTTGGAACGACTGCTCGTGGACCTTCCGCTGCGGCACGGCCAGGATTACCACGATGCCGAGCACGCACAGCGCGACGAACAGCAGCGCGGCGTACTTGTAGACCTTCGTGTAGCCGAACGGCTGGTTCGGCGCCACGCCCGTCGGCGCCGGCAGCGAGTTGTCCAGCTTGAACGCCGTCTGCACCTCCGCGGGCGTGAGATACGTCCCGAGCGACCAGTTGATCTCGTCGGCCGCGCCGTAGGTGGCGCGCTCCAGGCTCAGCATCAGCGGCGGGCGGATGAAGTCGGCCGTGGTCGCCGTCTCGCCGACGGTCACCTTCCAGTAGCACTCGCCGATCACGCCGCGGACCGTCGCCACGCCCGCCTGGAACTTGCGGAACGAAACGCCGTTAGCCGTCGCCGAGTGACTCCCCTCAGTCACCGCGCCAGGCGGCAGCGGCGCCGCGTGCGTCCAGTGGCCGTCGGCGTTGATGAGCCACTCGAATCCGTCGCGCGGGTGGTACAGCAGGTACTCCGTCCAGAAGTAATCCTTCCCCTCGACGGTGACGCTGCGGCGGAACGCGCCGATGACGGTGCGCTCCTTGCCGCCGAGCGTGCCCGTGGTGCCCAGCGGGATGCGCAGCGTGAACGGCGGCTCTTCAGCGCGGCTGAGCACGGCGAGGTCGCCGGCGCAGCGTCGAGGGTGAGCCGCAGTAGAGCAGCCGACGCGCCGGTCTTGTCGGGGCGCAGTTCGAGCAGGCCGCGCAGTTCGGGCAGTTCGCCCGCCCAGGCCGCCACCTCGCGCAAACTCGTGCGTCGCGCGGCCGCGTCGCGCCAGGTCGTCGAGCGTCACCTGCCGGCCGAGGTACAGCGCCGGCGGCCCGTGCGACCCGGCCAGCGTGGCGAAGGCGTCGTCGGGGCCGGACAGGTCGGCGTACTGGTATGTCTCGCCTGGCCGGAGGAGGAACGGCAACTCGCCCTCGGCACCGTTTACGGTCGCCGTAGCCGTTTCGGCGACCACGAACTGTCCCTCCGCCTCCGGCAACTCGACGGCGGTGCCGACTTCCAGCCCGTGCGGCAGCGGCCGATCCGCGGACGCGAGTTGCTCGAATAGCAGGTAGTAGCGCCCCTGCGCCTCGGAGAGCCAGCCCCAGCGGCCGTCGGCGAACGCGGCGTACCACTCGTCCCACACGCCGCCCGCGGGGTGCGCCAGCTGCGTGCGGCCCGTCAGGTGGAACCTGCGACCGTCGTACCTCCCTTCGCTCCCGACCTTCAACACGGCCCCGGTCTCGACGAGCGCCGCGACCTTTCCCAAGTCCTCGACGGTCCGGTCGCCGCGGGCCACGGCCGAGCGGCAGTACGGGCACACGGCCACCATCGAGCTGCCGACCTCGAACACGACCGGCCCGCCGCACGACGGGCACTGCACCCGGACGCTCATCGGCCGGCCTCCGTCGGGGGCACGCCGCGCGGAACCTCGCGCACCGACACCCGTCTCGCGTCGAGGGCGTCGGCGAGGCGCTGTTCCCACGGCCAGCGCGGCCGCGGCCGGCAGCAGTACAGGTTGAACGTCGCCAGCCCGTGTTCGGGGTAGGTGTGGCAGGCGAGGTGCGACTCGGCGAGCAGGTACAGCCCGGTAACGCCGCCCTCCCCGGGGAAGGCGTGCCACAGCGGCTCGGCGACGCGCCTCAGGTTCAACTCGGCGAGAAGGGCGTCGCAGAAGCGGCGGAGCGCGACGCCGGAGCGGAGCCGGTCGGGGGCGCAGCCGAACGCCTCCACGACCCACTCGACGCCGGCCGGCGGGGGGGCGGAAGTCACGGCAGTGGGACGGGGCGTGTTCACCGCCGTATCACCGATACCCGCCCGCGCCGGCCGCGTCAACCGGCCGCGCCGCGATTGGCCCCGGGTCCGGTTGCGTCGCCCCGGACCACCGGGTAGATTAATTCTCACAACAACTCGTACAAACTTCGCCCCCGGTGTTCGGTGCCGATCACGTTCGCCTGTTCCTGCGGGAAGACGCTCCGCGTCAAGGACGACCTCGCCGGCCGGTGGGTCCGCTGCCCCGCCTGCAAAGAAACCGCCATCGTCCCCGAAACCGCGATGGCGCCGAAGCCGGCGTTCGAGGTGGTCGAGGACGAACCCGCCCCGCCCCCGCCGCGCAAGCGCGTGACGGCCGAGGCCGCCGCCATCCGGCTCGACGACGAGGAGCCGCCGCGGCGGCCCCGGTCGCGGCCGGACCAGGAGTATGACGGCCCGCGTAAGGCGAAGAAGCGGAAGCGAAGCCGCCCGAAGGACGAGGAGCCGCGCGGCGGCCACTTCGCGATGGAGCGGGGGGTGGTCAACGGCGGCGTGCTCGGCGGGCTGGCCGCGATGATCGGGGCGGTCGTGTGGTTCGTCGTCGGGCTGATGAACGACATCCTGTTCTACTACCCGCCGATCCTGTTCATCCTCGGCATGGTCGCGGTTGTCAAGGGTATGGTCGGCGGCAACGACGACTAACCCGCTCCGCGTGCCTTCCCGAGACGAACAATGCCGATCACCTTCCGCTGTTCCTGCGGCAACACGATTAACGTTCCCGAGGTGCTCGCCGGCGGGCGAACGAAGTGCCCGGCGTGCGCCGCCACGCTGACCGTCCCCGACCCGCACGTTCCCCCACCCACCGCGCCGCCGAAGAAGCCGCGGCCGGTACGTGCGCCGCGCGACGACTCGGGGGGCGGGTTCCGCATCACCCTCAGCCCTGCGGTCTCCGGCGGGCTCGTGTCGATGGCGGTGGGGGCCGGCTGGTTCTTTTTCGCCCTGTCGAACAACCGCATTTCGATCTACGCCCCGGTCGTGTTCGTGTTCGGGCTCGTCGCCGTGGTCCGCGGGCTGTTCGGGGCGCCGGAGGACTAGCCCCCGGCTCTACAATGCGGGAGACGCCCACACCCGGAGAGCCCCCGATGGCCGACGCCCGCGACGCCCAACTCCTCGTCATCGGCGGCGGCCCCGGCGGCTACCCGGCCGCCCTCCACGCCGCCGACCACGGGCTGAAAGTCGTCCTCGTGGACGAGGACCCGAAGCTCGGCGGCGTGTGCCTCAACCGCGGCTGCATCCCGTCCAAGGCCCTACTCCACGTCGCCAAGGTGATCCGCGAGGCGCAACACGCCGCCGAGTGCGGCCTCACTTTCGGCGAGCCGAAGATCGACCTCGACCAGCTGCGGGCGTTCGTGCAGCAGAGGGTCGTCGGCAAGCTGACCGGCGGCATCGCCCAGCTCACGAAGGGCCGCGGCGTCGAGGTCGTGAGGGGGCACGCCACGTTTACCGACGCCAACACCGTGCAGGTGTCCGGCGACGCGCCGCAGACCATCAAGTTCCAGAACTGCATCATCGCCACCGGCTCGGTGCCGGCGGTGCCGAAGGCGTGGCAACTCGGCGACCCGCGCGTCATGGACAGCACCGGGGCGCTGCTCGTGCCCGACGTGCCGAAGACCATGCTCGTCATCGGCGGCGGCTACATCGGCCTCGAAATCGGCAGCGTCTACGCCGCGCTCGGCACGAAGATCACGGTCGTGGAGGCGCTCGACGGCCTGCTCCCGCTCGCCGACCGCGACCTGGTGAGCCCGCTGGAGAAGAAGCTGCGGAGCGAGTTCGCGGCGATCTACGTCAACACGAAGGTGGCGAAGCTGGAGGCGAAGCCCGAGGGCATCGTCGTCACGCTCGACGGGAAGGACGTGCCGGGCGCCATCACCTTCGACCGCGTGCTGGTGTCGGTGGGGCGGCGGCCGAACTTCGCCGACCTCGGGCTCGACAAGGCCGGCGTGAAGCAGGACGAGCGCGGGTTCGTCGTGGTCGATAAGCAGCGCCGCACGAACGTGCCGCACATCCAGGCCATCGGCGACATCGCCGGCGAGCCCGGGCTGGCGCACAAGGCGACCGCCGAGGCGCGGGTGGCGGTCGAGGTGCTGCTCGGCGAGCCGGCCGAGTGGGGGCCGCGGGCGATCCCGGCCGTCATTTTCACCGACCCCGAAATCGCCTGGGCCGGCCTGACTCAGAAGGACGCCGAGGCGCAGAACGTCCCCCACGAGGTTCTAAAGTTCCCATGGGCGGCGAGCGGCCGCGCCGTGAGCATCGGCCGCACCGAGGGGCTGACGAAGATGCTCGTCGATCCCGAGGGGAAGCGTGTGCTCGGCGTCGGCATCGTCGGCGCCGGGGCCGGCGAGATGATCGCCGAGGGCGTGCTGGCGGTCGAGATGGGGGCCGTCGCGCGGGACGTACTGGAGAGCATCCACCCGCACCCGACGCTGAGCGAGACGGTGATGGAAAGCGCCGAGCTGGCCTACGGCGCTGCCACCCACGTCGCGCGGCCGCGGAAGGCGGCGAAGTAACTGCGCGTCAGACCCGCACCCGGCGTCGCAACCGGAACCACCCGCCCCGGGCCGACGGGGCGGGGTCCTTCTGCCCGGTCCGCGGGCGGCCGAGCCCGACGAGCCAGTCCCGGGCCGGCACTTCCGCCACCAGGTACACGACCGACGACACCACGAGCGCCGCGGCGAGGAAGCCGCCGGCCTGGCCGAACACGCCGACTTCGGAGAGTGGCAGCCACGGGTACAGTTGCGTGAACACGATCATGTGCGTGAGGTAGAAGCTGTAACTCGACTCGCCGAGGAAAAGCGGCACCCGGCCGGCCAGGAGCCGCGACAGGTGGCCGCGCTGCCGGGCGAACACCGCCACCACCAGCGCGAACGCCGGCGTGTAGTACCCGACCAGCCGGACCAACAGCGGCAGCCGGTTCGAGAAGGCCACCGCCACGCCCACCGCCAGCACCGCCCCCAGTTCCAGTCCCGTCCACCGCCACCGGCCCGCGGCCGGCGCGTCGCCCCCGTGGCGGACGTAGTCCAGCCCGAGCAACACGCCGACGACGAAGTCGGCCAGCCGCACGAACGGGCTGACCATCGCGTACTGCGTCCACGGGTTCATGTTCGAACACTGCCAGAGCATCAGGCCGAACTCCGCGGCCCACGCCGCCCCGGCGAGTGCCCACAGCCACCGCCGCCGCAGGTTCGGCGCCTTCGCCGCGGCCCACACGAACAGCGGGAGGCAGAGGTAGAAGAACACCTCGTCCGACAGCGACCAGGCGGCGGGGTTGATACCCGGCGGGTACGGGCTCGCGGCCGGGAGCCACATCTGCAGCAGCAGCAGGTTCGCGCCCACTTCCCACCCCCCGGTCGGCGGCGGCACCAGCGGGAAAAAGGCCAGGACGGCGAGCGTCAGGAGATAAACCGGCCAGATGCGGGCGAACCGGGCGAGGAGGTAGCGGCCGAGGTCGCCGCGGGTCGGGCTGGCGAGCCGTCGGTGGTACGAGTACGCCAGCACGAACCCGGACAGGACGAAGAAGAACGGCACGCCGGCAAACCCCTCGGCCATGAACCGGCGGGGCGTGGGCGGGAGCGTCGTGTCGTTGGCGAGCGCCGGGATGTGGACGACCGCGACCGCGGCAGCGGCGAGGAAGCGGAGTCCGGTGAGGGCGTCGAGCCGGCGGCGGGCGTCCATGCCGCGATCTCCGTCGTCGGGGGCGCGTCCGCACGGCTCGGACGGCGCGACCTTTATCCCGAACGGGAATCGGTTGCAACCCCTACCGGATCAAGGCGCTCGGTCGAAGATGCGGGCGCGGGCGCGGCTCAGGATCATCGCGTGGTCGAACGCCATCTGCGGGAGCTCGTCGAGCGGGAACCAACCGACCGCCTCCGCGTCGTCCGCCGCGACCGGCTTCAGATCGGCAGCATGCACTCGAACCAGATATGCCACGGTGATCGTCCAGCCGCGCGGGTCGCGGCCCGGGTCGCCCGCCGTGTACAGTTGCTCCAGGTCGCTCACGGTTACGCCAGTTTCTTCGAGCGTCTCACGCTGTGCGGCCGTGACCAGTGGCTCGTTCTCATTCACGAACCCGCCAGGCAGTGCCCACCGGCCGGCGTAGGGGTCGCTCTTGCGGCGGATCAGCAGGACCCGCGGTCGCTGCTCCCGGGTGGCGATCACCAGGTCCACGGTCAAGGCCGGGCGCGGGTAGTCGTAACAGAACTTCTCGGCAAGTTTTGCGGCCACCCGCAGCCCTCCGGCGGGCCAACGACTTCGGGCCGACGCTTCGGCCGTGCCTTGAGGAACTTACCCGACCGCGGCACGCTCGCCAACTCCGGAATCGGCGCGGGGGGCAGCTAGAATGGGCCGACGACACACACGAGGAGAGGTGCTTTGTGCGGGTTCAGAACGTGACTTGCTGGGAAGCGACCGACGTGACCGACCCCCGCGTCCGGGCCGCGGGGCGGCTGTACGAGCGCACGCTCGAAGCAGACGAGCGCATCCCGTGGGAGTGGATCGAGCGCGGCATTGCCAACCCCTCGGGTCGCACTGCGGGCTGGAAGCGGCACCTGATCCTCGCCGCGCCTAGCGGTCGCGACGCCGCGCCGGACCAACTCGCCGGCTACGCCTACGGGGCGTTCATCCCCGGCTACGGCGGCTACCTCTGCTACCTCGGGGTGGACGAAGCCTGCCGCGGGGCGGGGGTCGGGCGGCAGCTGTTCGAAGCGTTCTTCACGCGGGTCGCGGCTGATGCCGCTGCGGCGGGAGAGTCGCTGCCGTTCGTCGTGTGGGAGAGCCACCGCCCGGACGCCGACGAGCCGGCTGCGGCGCACGACACCTGGGCGGCGCGGGTGCGGCTGTTCGAAAAGGTCGGCGGGCTGTGGGTGAAGGGCGTCGAGTTCCAGACGCCGAACTTCGCCGGCGACGCCGGGCCGGTGCCGCTGCAGCTGTTCGTGAAGCCGTTCGACCGGCCGGCGGCAAGCTTCACCGCGGACCGGCTGTGGGGCGTGGTCGAGGGGCTGTACGAGCGGGTGTACCGGATCGACCCGGGCGAGCCGCTGTTCGAGCAGACGGTGCGGCCCGGGGTGCGGCCGGCGCTGGTGCCGGCGCGGGAGGCGGGAGCGGCGACGGTGGCGGTGTAACGTGAGGCGAGCCGACCGCCGTGAGGCGGCGGGTGAGGCACTTGAGGTGTCTCACCCGCCGCCTCGGCGGTCGGCTCGCCGGGTTTCGCATTACCCCTTCAGCTCGACTGACCAGTACGCGGCGTCCACGAACGACGCCCACGACTGGTACTTCTTCTGCGTCAGCTTCAGGTTCAGCAGCGGGCTCCGCTTCGGCTTCTCCGGCTTGCGGATGAGCGTCATGTTCGCCTGCCGCGGGGTGCGGCCGCCCTTGCGGACGTTGCAGTCCACGCAGGCGCACACGATGTTGTCCCACGTCGTGCCGCCGCCCTGGCTCCGCGGCGACACGTGGTCCAGGCTCAGCTCGCTGGTCGGGAACTTCTTCCCGCAGTACTGGCACTGGTTGTGGTCGCGGGCGAAGATGTTGCGGCGGTTGAACTTCACCGACTGCTTCGGCATCCGGTCGTAGCCCAGCAGCCGGATCACCCGCGGCGCCTGGATGGTCGTCGTGGGGGTGTGCACCCAGTCGTCGTCGCTCGTCACGTTCAGCTTGACCCGCAGCTCGCTCAGCTCGGCCCAGCTCTGGAACGTGTAGGTGGCGAACGCGCCCTCCTCCAGGCTCACCACCTCGGCGAGGTCCTTGCAGAGCAGGCAGAACGCGCGCCGGACGCTGATGACGTGCACGGCCATGAACGTCTTGTTCAGGACGAGCACGCTGGCGTCCAGCGCGCTGGCTATGCCGGGGGCGGTGGCGAGCGGGTTCATGGCGGGCGGCCTCTCAATGGTGACGACCCGCCGCCGGGCGCTCCGGCGGGGGTGTTGGATACGAGACGCGGCCGGGCGGAGAGGTTCAACCTCGGCGCCATATTAACCGACCGGGGAAGGGCACGGAAGGGGCTGCCCGGGCCGAATCGAATCGCCTTCACGCCGGCCTCATGACCCGGGTCAGCCGCGCGAGCCCCGCGGCCACGTCATCCGAACTGCCCACCACCGGCAGCCGTACCAGCGCCACCGACAGCGCCCCGGCGCGCAATACGCGCCGGCCCCAGCGCCGCCCAGGGTACACCAGCGCCGCCCGCGGTGCGCCCGTCACCGCCGCGTAGGCGAGTACCTGGTGGAGGTCCGCGGCGTCGGGGCCCGGCCGTTTCCACTTCGCGTCCAGCACCCACCGCGCTTCCCCGCGTCGCCGCACCAGCACGTCCGGCCGCAGCACCGCGTCGCCGACCGCGAAGCCCGGGTGCGCCTCGACGGTCCATCCCGCGGCGACCCGAGCCGCTAGCACGGTTGCCAGGTGGCGCTCGAATACCCGGCCGAGGTCGATCAGGAACGCCCCACGGCCGGGGGTCGCGTCGGCGGTGGCGAGCCCGTCGCGGAGGGTGCGGCACAGCGCGAGCAAAGAAGTATACGCACCCGCCCGCGGCTCCCGTTCGGCGTCCGCGAAGCGCGCGTCGGTCGGCGGCACGGCGGTCACACCGTCCAGCGGGGCGATGGCAGCCCGCACGGCGGCGCGGACCGTCCCCGGGAGGGCCGGGTGGTTCGTCAAGGCATCCGCGATCGCCTTGGGAATCTGGTTCCACGGCGCGTCCAGGTCGAACTCCGACTCGGTGACGTGGAACACCGTCGGGAAGGCGCGCGCGGCCGCGTCGCGGAGTTGGTCGGCGGTGCGGAGTCGGCCGCGGAGGAACGCGGCGGCGTGGTCCGCGTCGCGGTAGCCGCGCACGAGACCGGCCGCCGCGAGTTCGCTCAGACGCTCGGCGAACTCGCTCGCCAGCACGGCGAGGAGGTCGGCATCGAGAGGCGCTGCGCCGCATGCGGCGTGGGGGGCCAGGCCGAGTAGCAACCGCAGGTTCGGCCACGGGAGCTTGGGGCGGATCGTCAGGCGGACGTGCGGCGCGTCGATGCTGCCGACGACGCCGCGGGCGGTGAGGCGGTACCGGTCGGGCCCGCCGCCGGGGTTCACCTCGACGGCGCCGGGGAAGTGTGCCCGCAGGAACGCGGCGTCGACCGGGCGGAGGCGGACGGCCCGGGTGCGGCGTTCGACGAGGACGACCGTGAGCCGCGTCATCGGGGTTCCAGTGTGGATCGGGCGGCCGGCGTTG
>JBGAQM010000551.1:0-2608 GCA_044220735.1 Urbifossiella sp.
CGGGCCGAAGTCGAAGACCTCCTCCGGGCCGACGAGTCGTTCGTCCCCGGAGACGCGGACGGCATCCTCCCGCCCGTCCTCCGGCGAACCGCTCAACTCGCCGGCGAGCAACCGCTCGCCCCCGCCGCGACGCCCGAACGCATCGGCCCGTTCCGGATTCTCCGCCTCGTCGCGGCCGGCGGAATGGGTGCGGTGTACGAGGCCGAGCAGGACAACCCGCGCCGCCTCGTCGCGCTGAAGATCATTCACGCCGGCGTCACGTCCCCCGCCCTCCTCCAGCGGGGCCGGAACGAGGCGCAGATCCTGGCCCGCCTACACCACCCCGGAATTGTGAAGGTGTACGCCGCCGACACCGACCCGGCCGGCCGGCCGTACTTCGCGATGGAGTTCGTCCGCGGGCAACACCTGGACGAGTACGCCACACTCGCGGGGCTGATAGGACCGGCCCGGATCAAATTGATGGCGCGGGTGTGCGATGCCGTCCACCACGCGCACGAGCAGGGCATCGTCCACCGGGACTTAAAGCCCGCAAACATCATCGTGGACCAGGCCGGGCAGCCGAAAGTCCTCGACTTCGGCGTCGCCCGCGTCACGCTCGCGGACCGACTGCCGCGGGACGACCTGACGCGGACGGGCCAGTTCATCGGCACGCCGAACTACATGAGTCCCGAGCAGTTGACCGGCCCCGCCGCCGCGGTCGACCACCGTGCCGACGTGTACGCCCTGGGGGTGATCCTCTTCAAGTTGCTGACGAATCGCCTCCCGTACCCCCTCGACGGGTGCTCAATCGGTGAGGCCGCCCGCGTGATCCGGGAGGTGGACCCGCCGAAGCTGGGGGCGGTTGCCCCGGTATGGCGCGGCGACGTCGAAACGATCGTCGCAAAGGCGCTGGAAAAAGACCCGCAGCGGCGGTACCAGACTGCGGCGGAGTTCGCCGCCGACCTCCGGCACCACCTCGCGCACGAAACGATCGTGGCCCGCCCGCCGACGGCGCTGTACCTCCTGCGGAAGTTCGTTCGTAGGAACCGGGCCTTGGTCGGCGGCGCGGCGGCTACGGCGATGGCACTCGTCCTCGGGTTGGTCGGCACGCTGATCTTCGCCGTCGGCGAGTCGCGGCAGCGGGCCATCGCCGAAGGGCACGCGCGCGAGTCGGAGTATCAGACGTACCGCGCCCGCATCGCCGCCGCATCCGCGGCCATCTCGTCGCACGACGTGGAGGACGCCGCGCGTCACCTGGCCGCCGCCCCGCCGGACCTGCGGGGCTGGGAGTGGCGTCACCTGAACAGCCGGTTGGATGACAGCGCGGCGGTAGTCCCGTTGCCGCACCCGATTGGCGCGTTCCTCACCGGCGCCCCGGACCGCCTTCGCGTCGGATCGATGTCACCCGACGGTCTGCGGTTCGTCGACCTCGAGGGCGGCGCGCTCAAGACCGAACTCAGGGGTGCATTCCACGAGTACCACGTCACTGCGGCTCAGACCCCGCTCGGCCTTCGCACGGCGGGGTGGCTCGACCGGAAGACGGTCGGCGTGATCGACGGCAGCGGGAAACTGTTGACCCGTTGGCACCTCGCCACGCTCCGCAACCCGCAGCCGCTCGCGATGAGCCCGGACGGGACGCGAATCGCCACGGCCCATTGGGCGACCGAGGGCCACCGGCTCGTGGTGTTCGACCTGACGACCGGCCGGCAGGTCGCGGAATGCGCGGGACACACGGGCGACGTGTGGGGGTACACGTTCAGCCCGGACGGGGCGCGCCGGTCGCCGTGTGCCGCGGGCACACGAGCAAGGTGCTCGGCGCCGCGTTCCGCCCCGACGGCCGGCGCCTCGCTACCGCGTCGTCGGACGGCACGGTCCGGCAGTGGGACCCCTCGACCGGCGACGAGGCCGAGGCGCCCTACGACCGCCACACCGGCGAGGTCGCCGCCGTCGCGTACAGCCTGGACGGAAGCCTGGTGGCCTCGGCGGGCACCGACCGTACCGTGCGGGTGTGGCGAGCGGCCGGCCGGGGGGACGTGTCCGTCCTGCACGGCCATTCCGGCCCCGTCGTCCGGCTCGCGTTCGCGCCGGGCGGGCGCCGGCTGGCGTCGCTGAGTCTGACGTGGGTGTTCTCGCGGGGCGAGGACGCCGTTCGCGTCTGGGACATCGCCCCTCACGGTTCCAGGACCGTCCTGCGCGGGCACACGCAGTCCGTGTATCCTGTGGCGTTCAGCCCCGACGGCCGCGTGATCGCCTCGGGCAGTTGGGACGCGACGGTGAAGCTCTGGGACGCGGCGAGCGGCGAGGTGCGTGCGACGCTGCCGCACCCCGGTGTCGTCCCGGCGCTGGCATACGGCCCGGACGGGACGTGGCTGATCACCGGAACCTACGGGGACGATCGACTGCGGGTGTGGGACACGGGGACGGGTGTCGAGCGGAAATCCGTGCACGGGGCGCGGGGCGAGTTCCGGTTCCTGACTCTGAGCCCGACCGGCGAGCGGGTCGCGGCGACCTCATTCGACGGCCAACGGTACGCCTTCCAGGTCTGCGACCTTGTAACCGGCTACCGCTTGCACGGCGCCGACGGCCGTGCCCTGGCTTACAGCCCCGACGGCCGCTGGCTTGCCGCCCT
>JBGAQM010000552.1:0-2600 GCA_044220735.1 Urbifossiella sp.
GCCCAGCGGCGATACAGTGAGCGGATTGGACCCGCCGCCCCTCTCCCCGGCGGCCCACGCTCCCCCGCCCGGCGGCGGACCCCATGAGCCGGCCGTGACCACCTACCGCCGCTTCCGCAACACCGACCCGCCGGCACTCGCCGACGTCTGGAACGAGGCCCACACCGCCCGCGGGGCGTACCCCGTCCGCACCCCCGCCCTCCTCGAACGCTGGATCTTCAGCAAGCCCTACTTCGACGCCGACGGCCTGGTCGTCGCCGTGGACGAGGCGACGAACCGCATCGAGGGCTACGCCCTCGCCGGGTTCGCGCCCACGGCGGAACTGAACGCCCTCAACTTCGCCGAGGGGGTCGTCTGCTCGGTGGCGGTGCGGCCGTCGGCGCGGCGGAAGGGGCTCGGCCGCGGGTTGGTGGCTGCCGCCGAGAACTACCTGATCGGCAAGGGCGCCCGCACCCTGCGGGCCGGGCCGACGTGGCCGCAGTGCCCGTTCGGGTTCGGCCTCTACGGCGGCACCAACGCTCCCGGGTTCCTCGCCTCCGACCCCGACGCCGACCCGTTCTTCCGCGCCCTCGGCTACCAGCCCGCCGGGCAGACGGCCGTGTACCAAAAGAAGCTCGACCAGCCGCTCGCGCTGGCCGACGCCCGGTTCGGAATGCTGCGGCGGCGCTACGAGACGCAGGTGCTCCGCGCCGCCGCGGTGCAGAGCTGGTGGCACGACGCCGTGTGGGGGACGCTCGAGCCGGTCGAATTCCGGCTCGTGGACAAACTGGCGAACAACTTCCCGGCCGCCCGCGCCGTCGTGTGGGAACTCGAAGGCTACGGCTGGCGGTGGGGCACGCCGTCGGCCGGCATCCTCGACATGCAGGTGCGGCCCGACCTGCGCCGGCAGGGGATGGCGAAGCTGCTCGTGTCGCAGGTGCTTCGCTTCTTACAGGACCAGTTCTTCGGCGTCTGCGAACTCCACGCCCCGACCGACCGCGCCGACCTGACCGGGCTGTGCAAGGCCGCCACGATGGAACAGGTTGACATGGGCACGACGTACCTCAAGCCCGTGCCTGAAGACCGACAGGTGCCCCTCTCGCGGCCGACAGGGCTTACTCCCGTCGGCATCTGAACCTGGCCCTCACTCCGGCCGAGATTCTTGTTTCCGGCGCCCCACACACCGAGTCGCGGAAACATGCCACAGCATCAGTGCGACGTCGATTTGATCTCATGCCGCGTCGCAACCGTCACGGCCGGGCGTGCTTCTGGAAGAATTCCCACATTCGCGCGTTCACGTCCACGTCGGTCGTTGACCGCCCGGTGAGCCCCCCGAGCGATGGCCGGCCGAACCAGTTGTGCCCGCCGCCCTCGATCGTGTACACCACGACCTCCGCGCCGCCGGTCCCGCCGCCGCAGACCAACCGCTTCACCTTGCAGCCGTCACCGGGGTCGGCGTCGGGCAAGTCCGTCTCCGTCGGCGCGGCGTCACAGCGGTTGGCCTTCGCCCACGCCCGCGCGGTAGCCTCGACCGACTTGAACGACGGCCCCTTCGGGTTCGTCGCCGGCGAGCCGGTGACCGGTACGAACGCGTCCTCGGTGCCGTGGAAGTGCAGCACCGGCACCGGCCGCTTCGGCGTCGGCTCGTCGTAGGTCATGGTGCCGCCGACGGCGCACACCGCGGCGAACGTGTCGGACGCCTCGTTGGCGAGCTTGTACGTCATCATGCCGCCGTTGGAGAACCCGGCGGCGTAGACGCGTTTCGGGTCCGCCGTCGCCACGCCATTCAGGTCGGCGAGCAGGTCGCGGGCGAAGGCCACGTCGTCGGCCTTGTTCACCACGAACGGGATGCCGCCGGAGTTCCACGTCGGCACGAACCCGGTGCCGTCGGGGTACGCGACCACGAACCGGTGCTTGTCGGCGACCGCGTCGAGGCCGGTGACCGCCCGCATGATCCGGGCGGTCATGCCGGCCCCGTGGAACACGACCACGACCGGGGCCGGCGTCTTCGGGTCCAGCCCCTTCGGGACGTGGAGCAGGTAGGTGCGGTCCTTGCCGCCGGACTTCAACTTCCGCGGCGCGACGGGTTCGGCCGGCGTGTCGGCCGGCGCCGCGGCGACGAGGAGCAGGAGGACGAGCGCGGACAGGCGCACGGGGGGCACTCCTCGGGTTTGGCGGGGCCGTCAGGAGGCCGGCCCCCGCCGTACTGGATTGTACCCCGGTGCGGTTACTTGGTCAGCACGCCGAGCATCGTCTCGGCGACGAGCCGGTTGCCGGCCTCGTTCAGGTGGACGCGGTCCGTCGTGAGGACGCCTCGGTCCTTGTCGTCGGGGTTGTTCTTCGCCAGGTGATCGACGAACGCCTTCCGCAGGTCGCACAGCTTCGACCCGGTGTCGGCCGCGACCTTCCGGCTGATGCCGGCGTACTCGTCGAGCCGGGCGTCGAGCTTGTTGCCGCCGGCCTTCTTCTCGCCGATGACCGTCGGCGTGCACAGCACCACGCGGGCGCCGGACGCCTTGATGCGGCCGACCACGTCGCGCAGCCCCTCGTCGAACTTCTCCTTGCTGGTGCCGCGGCTCGGGTCGTTCTCGCCGTGCCACACGTCGTTGATGCCGATGTAC
>JBGAQM010000052.1:0-22633 GCA_044220735.1 Urbifossiella sp.
CAACCGGCCTGTGCGGGCAAGGCCGGTTGGAAACCGGCCCCACGTCAGTCCACGAACACGAACTCGTTCGCGTTCAGCAGCGCCCGGCACAGCGCCGGCAGCCCGTGCTTCGCCACCAACTCCCGGGCCGCGGCCAGTTCCTCCGCCCGCGGAGCCCGCTGGAACGCCAGCCGGAACGCGCGTGCCACCGGGTCCGCGTCCTTCTCGACGCGCCCCGTGAAGAACCCGGCCTGCTGCACCACGAACGGGCTGTTCAGGAGGTTGAGCGCCTGCAGCGGCGTGATCGACACGTTCCGCCGCGGGGTGACCTGGCCGCCGTCGGGGCAGTCGAACGCGCCGAACGTGTCGTCCGGCTGCATACGCGGGCGGTGCTGGTAGATCATGCGGCGGAACTCGGCCGGGCCGAACGTCGTCTTTGGCGTGAAGACGCGGACGTAGTTCGTGTTCGGCTCGAACAGGTCGAACCCGGGGCCGTACATCGTCAGGTCGAGCTTGCCGCTCACGGCCAAGATCGCGTCGCGCAGCACCTCCGCTTCGAGCCGGCGCGGCGGGAATCGCCACAGCAGCCGGGTCTGGGCGTCCTTCGCGACGGCGTCCGGGCGGGTCGCCGACGCCTGCCGATACGTGTCGCTGCTGACGACGAGCCGGTGGACGTGCTTGAGCGACCAACCGTGTTCGACCAACTCCGCGGCGAGCCAGTCGAGCAGCTCGGGGTGCGACGGCCGGCCGCCGTTCTTGCCGAAGTCGCTCGGCGTGTCCACGAGGCCGGTGCCGAAGTGCCAGTGCCACAGCCGGTTCACGACCACCCGGGCGGTCAGCGGGTGCTTCGGGTCGGTCACCCACGCGGCGAACGCCTTACGGCGTTCGACATCGCTCGCGGCGTCGGGAATGTCGAGGGGCGTGCCGATCTCGCTGAGGGCCCCGGGGCCGACGGCCTCGCGCTTCTGCGTCACGTCGCCGCGGCCGAGCCGGTGAACGGGTTCCGGTGTCGTGAACCGGCCCGCGTAGGCGACCGCACCCCGGGCCGCGTCCGTCAGCCGCTTCTGCAAGTCTGTTCGCTGGCGGTTCAGGTTCGCCCATTCGAGCTGGTCGGCGGCGGCGAGCGCCGGCGGCGCCCCCCCCTTGTCGCCGACCGGCAACCGATCGGCCGACGACGCCACCAGCGCCCACGCCGTGCCGTCCACAGACGCCTCGACGCGGTAGCGCGTCGGCGTACGGTCGGCGTACTTCCCCTCGCGGTCGCGCGCCCACACCACGCGGTCGATCCGCACCGGCTCCGCGAACTCGACCTCGACCCACCCGCGGCCGGCGGAGTTCGAGATCCAGCTACGGCCGTTGCCGAAGCGGCCGTCGGTCAGGTGTTCGAGCTTGTGAATGGTGCTTCCCGGGTAGTCGCCACCCGAGCGCGGCTTCACGCCCAGCGCCACGTTCCGCGGCTGCGGCCCGGCCGTGAACACCTCAAGCTCGTCGATACACGGTTCGGCCTGATTCGTGGCCTCGACCGTGAACCGTACGGCCTTCGCGGTCACCGGCGCGAACCGCTCCGTGTTCAGGAGCGGACTCACAGGTAGCCGGCGCGGCTTCGTGGCGGCCGGGTCGGCGAGCGGCTCTCGCGCCGCCAGCTTTGGTTCGAGTTCGGCGAGCTGCGTCGTGAGGCGATCGGCCTCGGCCTTCGGGTCAGGTGCGTTCGGCAGGCGGACGGCGCGCTCACCGTGCTGCACGCCGGCGAACACGGCCTTCACGCGGTAGTAGTCGTCGGCCGGGATGGGGTCGAACTTGTGGTCGTGGCAGCGGGCACACGCCACGGTCAGCCCCAGGAACGCCGAGCCGGCGGTGCCGATCAGGTCGTGAAGTTCGTCGGCCCGCTGGTTGGCGGTCAGCACCGGGTCGGGGCTCTTCACCTGGTCCCACGGGCCGGCGACAAGGAACCCGGTGGCGGCGTCGGCGCCGAGGGCGTCGCCGGCGAGTTGCTCGCGGACGAAGCGGTCGAACGGCACGTCGGCGTTGAGCGCCCGGATGACGTAGTCGCGGTAGTGGTACGCCGTCGGCCGCGGGTTGTTCATCTCGAACCCGTGGCTGTCGGCGTAGCGGACCACATCGAGCCAGTGCCGCGCCCACCGTTCGCCGAAGTGCGGCGACGCGAGGTAGCGCTCGACTAACTTGTCGTAGGCGGCGGGGTCCGGGTCGCGGACAAACACCTCAACCTCTTCCGGCGTCGGCGGCAGGCCGAGGAGGTCGAACTTGAGGCGGCGCACGAGTGTGCGCCGGTCGGCGGCAGGGGAGAGTGACAGCCCCTTGTCCGCGAGGCGGGCGTTGACGAAGCGGTCGATCACGCTACGCCCCGCGACGGCAGGTACGGGCGGCCGCTTGACGGGCGTGAAAGCCCAGTGGTCGTCCGCCCGGACGGTTGAGGCGATGACGACAAGAGTGAAGAGCGAGAAGGCGATTCGGGAGGGCATTCACGTAGTGTAGCGGAGCCGCCGGCGCGCCCGCAAGTCGCGGCCGGTGGCTCCCACCCCACTCACGGCCGCGCCAGCAGTTCGGCGTGCGGGGCGCTCACCTCCAGGCCGCGGGCGTCGGTCACGGCCAGCTGATACACCAGCGGCCGAACGGCCGGCAGCGTCGCACTCACGCGGCCGTCGCGGAGCTCGGCCGCGGCCGACTTCCACTCGCGCTTCTGCCACTCGCCGACAGCCGCGGCGTAGTGCAACTGACCCGCCTTCAACCCCACCTTCGACGCAACCGGGGCCGACACCGTATCGCCGTCGCGGGTCATGGGGCCGACGGTCGGGAGCGGGTCGCCCTTCTTCAGGTGGCTGTCGATGAACGCGTCCACCTCGCCGAACGTCCAGATGTGGCCGTGCGGCAGGCGCACCCGCACGGACACGGTCCGCGGCGCCGTCACCAGCGAGTACGAGCGCTGGTAACTGTCCATCGGGTAGGCGAAGTCGTTGGTGCCGTTCAAGAACAGGATCGGGCACTTCACACCCGGCAGGTAGCGGGACGGGTCGAACGCCGACACCCAGCGGTCGCGGCGCTCCGGGGTGAAGCCGTCCAGCCGGGCCTTCCACGCGCTGTTCTCGTGGAGGAAGCCGCAGCCGTACACCGGCACGGCGGCCTTGAACCGGTCGTCGAGCCCGGCGGTGATGCACGTGAGGTATCCGCCCCAGCTGATGCCGGTGAGGGCGACGCGGTCCTTGTCCACCTCCGGCAGTCCGCGGATCAGGTTGTGCCCGCGCACCACGGCGGCGACCGCGTGATACGTCCACATCTCCTTCGCGGTCTTGGCGTCGAACTCCTGGAACTTCATCGCGTCCGACTGGTCCGGGCCGCCGTCCGGGAGGCGGCCGGCGGGGCCGTGGCCGGCCAGGTCCATCGCCAGGGCGCAGTACCCGCGGGCGGCCCAGTGCTCGGCCCACTTGGGGAACGCCTTCCCGCCGCCGCCGTGGACCAGCACCACCGCCGGGAACGGGCCGTCGCCGTCGGGCTTCGCGTAGTAGCCGAACACGCGCGTCGGCTTCGCCTGGAACGGCTCGCCGGGGTAGTACACCTCCCGGACGCGGCCGGTGGTCGCCCCCCACGTCGGTTCGACGCGCACGGCCTTGAGTGCGGGCACGTCCCACGGCGACGAGGCCGGTGCGTCGGGGCGCGCGGCCGGCAGCGCGAGGAGCAGCGCGGCAGGAACGAAAAGCAAACGCATGCGGGCACCGTCGAGAAAGGGGAGCCGGTTTGCCACGTTATACCGTCGTCGTATCGCCGCGGTCCGGCGCCGCCACGTCCGCGAAGCCGATACCGCGCAGCCCCTCGGCCAGTGCCTCGGCTCGGTCGGGCTCGCCGTGGACAAGCCGCACCCGAGCCCCCGCCAGCGGGCCGAGCATCCGCAGCAGGTCGCCGTGGTCGGCGTGGCTCGACAGGCCGTTCAGTACGACCACCTCGGCCTTGAGCGGCACCACCCGGCCGAGCACGCGCACCTCGGGGCGGCGTTCCACGATCCGCCGGCCGAGCGTGTGCTCGGCCTGGAACCCGGCGATCAACACCGTGTTCCGCGGGTCCGGCAGGTGGTGCTTGAGGTGGTGGAGGATGCGCCCCGCCTCGCACATGCCGCTCGCGGCGATGATGACGGCCGGCTCCGGCATCCGGTTCAGCTTCATGCTTTCGAGCGGCGACTCGACGTAGCGGACGTTCCGCCCGCCGAACAGCTCCGGGTGCGCGGCGAGTAGCGCCAGCGTCTCCTCGTCGAAGCACTCGGGGTGGGCGCGGAACACCTCGGTGGCGCGAGTCGCCATCGGGCTGTCCACGAAGATCGGCACCGCCGGCAGTTTCCCGGCCTGCATCAACTGGTGAAGGAAGTAGATGAGCGTCTGCGTGCGGCCGACGGCGAACGCTGGGACGATCACCTTGCCGCCGCGCCCCGCGGTGCGCCGGACGACCTCGCCGAGCCGGTCGGCGGTCTCGTCCACAGGCTCGTGGGTGTGGCCGCCGTAGGTGCTCTCGCTGACGAGCAGGTCGCACGCCGGCATCGGCTCCGGGTCGCGGAGGATCGGCAGGCCCGGCCGGCCCAGGTCGCCCGTGAACGTCAACCGGCGCTCGCCGCTCGGGCCGTCGATGCGGACGGCGGTCACCGCCGAGCCGAGGAGGTGGCCGGCGTCGGAGAACGTTGCCTCGATCCCCTTCCCGATGGAAATGCGGGCGCCGTACCGCACCGCCTGCAGCCGCAGCAGGGTGCGGTACACGTCCTTCGCGTCGTACAGCGGCTCGACCTTCGGCTCGTCGCGGCCGCGCTTCCGGTTCAGGTAGTTGGCGTCCTCCTCCTGGATCTTCGCGGCGTCGCCGAGCATCACCGCGGCGAGCGCCCGCGTGGCCGGCGTGCAGTAGATCGGCCCGGCGAAGCCCCGGCGGACGAGGTTCGGCAGGTTCCCGCAGTGATCGACGTGGGCGTGACTGAGGATGACCGCGTCGACGTCCTTCGCCCGGAACGGGAAGTCGCGGTTGCGGCTCACGGCCTCCGCGCGGTGGCCCTGGAACAGGCCGCAGTCGAGCAAGACGGTCTTGCCCCCGGCGGCCAGCTGGTGCATCGACCCGGTCACGGTGCGCGTGGCGCCCCAAAACGTGACCGAGGGGGCGGCGTCGCGAGCGGGTCGGGGCATGAACGCACCATGAAAGTTCGACACGGACAGGGTACGCATCCGCGCCGCCCGTGTATAACCGCGGGAAGCGGCCGACTCCCCGGCCGCCTCTCTGGGGGACGAACGATGCGTGCGCGGATCATGGCGGTCGGGCTGGCGGTCGGGGTCCTCGGCGTGCTCGGCGGCGCCGGCGTGGCGCAGGACGGGGCCAACAGCCCCACCGGGACGTGGAAGTGGACGACCAAGTCGAAGGACGGGAAGGAGCGGGAGACGGTGCTCAAGCTGAAGGCCGACGGCACCAAGGTGACCGGCACGATCAGCGGGTTCGGCAAGGACGCGAAGGACGTCGACATCGAGGAGGGGAGCTTCAAGGACGGCGAGGTGCGGTTCAACGTCACCCGCACGTTCAAGGACCAGAAGAACACGTCGAAGTACACCGCCAAGGTGACCGGCGACGTGATGAAGGGGACGATCGAGGGGAGCTTCGGCGGCAAGGACACGAAGCGCGACTTCGAGGCCAAGCGGTCCAAGGACTGACCCCTCGCACCGCGGGGACGGGTCGGGTACGATACGCCGATGCGAACCGCCACCCTCCCCGCGGTCCTCTTGCTGGCCACGTCCGTGCGGGCCGCCCCGCCGGACTTCGAACGACAGATCGCCCCCCTTCTCGCGGCCCGCTGCGCCGCCTGCCACGCCGGCGACGACGCCAAGGGCGACCTCGACCTGACCCGCAAGACCGCGGTCGTCGGCAAGGCCGTGGTGCCGGGCAAGCTGGCCGAAAGCCCCCTGTGGCAGCGCGTCGAGGCGGGCGAGATGCCGCCGAAGGGCGGCCTTCCGCCGGCCGAGAAGGCGCTGCTGAAGGAGTGGATCGCCGCCGGGGCCAAGTGGGGCACCGACCCCATCGACCCGTTCGCGGTTACCACGAGCAGCCGCGCCGGCCGCGACTGGTGGAGCCTTCAACCCGTCCGTCGCCCGGCCGTCCCCGCGGTTCCGGGCCGCGAGCACTTCGCCCGCAACGACCTCGACCGCTTAATCCTGGCGAAGCTGCCGACCGGCTGGGAGCCCGCCCCGCCGGCCGACAAGCGCACCCTTGTCCGCCGAGTCCACTACGACCTCGTCGGCCTGCCGCCGAGCTACGAGGACGTGGAGGCGTTCGCTGCCAACGCGGACCCGCTGGCGTACGAGAAGCTGGTCGAGAAGTTGCTGGCGTCGCCGCACTACGGCGAGCGCTGGGGCCGCCACTGGCTCGACGCCGCCCGCTACGCCGAGACCTGCGGGTACGAGCGCGATCAGGTGAAGCCGGACGTGTGGAAGTACCGCGACTGGGTGATCCGCGCCTTCAACACCGACCTGCCGTTCGAGCGGTTCGTGCTCGAACAGTTGGCCGGAGACGAGTTGCCGGGCGCGAGCGCGGACACGGTCGCGGCGACCGGCTTCATCCGTCTCGGCACCTGGAACGACGAGCCGAACGACCCGACGGAGTACAAGTACGACCGGCTCGAAGACATGGTGGGGGCGACGAGCACGGCGTACCTCGGGCTGACGGTACGGTGCGCCCGCTGCCACGACCACAAGTTCGACCCCATCCGCCAGACCGACTACTTCCGCATGGCCGCGGCGTTCTGGGCCGGGTTCATCGAGCCGGGGCCGCGCGAACTGCTCGGCGGGCCGGACGCCAAGACCCTGGGCTTCCCCGGCGTGTTCGGCTGGACCGACCGCGGCCGCACAGTGCCCGTGCTGAAGCTGCTGAAGAAGGGCGACCCGTTGCGGCCCGGCGCCGTGGTCGAACCCGGGCACCTGTCCGCAATCCCGTTACTCGACCGGCCGTTCGCACCGCCCCCGGAGGGCGCCAAGACAACGACGCGCCGGCTGCAACTGGCCCGGTGGATCGCCGACCCGGCCAACCCGCTGCCGGCACGGGTGTGGGTGAACCGCGTGTGGCAGCACCACTTCGGCCACGCCCTCGCCCGCACGCCGGACAATTTGGGCTTCACCGGCGACAAGCCGACGCACCCCGAACTGCTCGACTGGCTCGCGGCCGAGTTCCACGCCAACGGCGGCCGCACGAAGCCGATCCACCGGCTGATCCTTTACAGCGCCACCTACCGGCAGGCGTCCATCCACCCGCGGGCCGCGGAGTACGAGAAGACCGACGCCGGCAACCGCCAGTGGTGGCGCGCCGAGCGCCGCCGGCTGGACGCCGAAGGGCTGCGTGACTCGCTCCTGAGTGCCGGCGGGAACCTGAAGCTGGACCGCGTGGGCGGCCCGAGCTTCGCCCCGGACATCCCGCCGGACGCGCTCGAAGGCCTTTCGATGAAGGGGGCCGCGTGGAAGGCATCGCCGCCGGCCGAGCAGGGGCGGCGCGCCGTGTACGTGTTCGCCAAGCGCGGCCTGCTGCCGCCACTGCTCACGACGTTTGACCTGCCGGACACGACGCTGCCGAGCTGCCGCCGCGACGTGACCATCGTGCCGACGCAGGCGCTGGCGCTACTGAACAACCCGTTCGTCCACGCCCAGAGTACGGCGCTCGCCCGGCGGGTCGGGGCCGGGCCGAAGGACGAACAGGTGACGCGGGCGTGGCGGCTGGCGCTCGGCCGCGACCCACGAGCCGCCGAGCGTGCCGCGGCACTCGGCCACCTGGACCAACAGACGGCGCTGCTCAACGACCCGGCCGCGGCGCTGGCGTCGTTGTGTCACGTGCTGCTGAACACGAACGAATTCGCCTACGTGGACTGACCCATGCCCTCCCCGTTCCCCTGCGGGCTCACCCGCCGCGAAGCGCTCTGGGACATGGGCGGCGGCTTCGCCGGCGTCGCCCTCGCCGGGCTCCTCGCCGACGCCGCCCGCGCCGCCGGTGGGCCGCTCGCGCCGAAGCCGCCGCACCTTCCATCGAAGGTCAAGAGCGTCATCTTTCTGATGATGAACGGCGGCCCGTCGCAGGTGGACACGTTCGACCCCAAGCCGGCGCTCGCCCGCTTCGCCGGCACCGACATCCCGGCCGACAAGAAGTTCATCAACTCCGGCGGCCGTCGCGTCGGGCACCTCACGCCCGCGTTCCGCCCGTTCCGGCCCGGCGGCACAAGCGGCCTCCCCGTCTCCGACTACTTCCCGCGGGTCCGCCAGCACGCCGACAAGCTCGCCGTCATCCGGTCGTGTCACACCGACAGCCACGCGCACGGCTCGGCGCTGGTGATGATGAACACCGGCAAGACGTTTATCGGCCGTCCGTCGCTCGGCAGCTGGGCGGTGTACGGCCTCGGCACCGTCAACCAGAACCTCCCCGGCTACGTCGTCCTGATGGACAAGCGCGGCGGCCCGATCAGCGGCCAGCCGAACTGGGCCAGCGGGTTCATGTCGGCCGCGTACTCGGGCACGCTGTTCCGCCCCGCCGGCGACCCCATCCTCGACCTCCGCGGCCCGCACGGCCCCGCCGCGCAGCGGAACCAACTCGACCTGCTCGCCCAGCTGAACCAGCAGCACATGGACGAGCGCCCCGGCGGCCGCGAACTCGCCGCCCGCGCCGCCAGCTACGAACTGGCCTTCCGCATGCAGGCCGCCGCGCCCGAAGCCGTGGACCTCACCCGCGAAGCCGCACGCACTCTGGACAGCTACGGCGTCGGCCGCGCGCCCACCGACGAGTTCGGCCGCAACTGCCTCATCGCCCGCCGGCTGGTCGAGCGCGGTGTGCGGTTCGTGCAACTCTACAGCGGCGGCGGCCACCTCGAAGACACCTGGGACGCGCACGCGAGCGTCGAGCGGAACCACGGCCAGCACGGCGCCGAGGTCGATCAGCCGATCGCCGCGCTGCTCGCGGACCTGGAAGCACGCGGGCTGCTCGACAGTACGCTGGTCGTCTGGGGTGGCGAGTTCGGGCGGATGCCGTTCAGCGAGGGGCGGAACGAGCCCGGCCGCAACCATAACCCCTACGGCTTCTCGATGTGGCTCGCAGGCGGGGGCGTGAAGGGCGGCACCGCCTACGGCGCCACCGACGAACTCGGCTTCGAGGCGGTCGAGAACAAGGTTCACGTCCACGACCTGCACGCCACCCTCCTGCACCTGATGGGCCTCGACCACGAGAAGCTCACCTACTTCCACCAGGGCCGCGCCGAGCGCCTGACCGACGTGTACGGCACCGTCGTCCGCGGCATCCTGGCCTGAGGAATCCCCATGCGCTGCCTCCTCCTCGCTTCCGCGGCCGCGCTGTGCGTCGCGGCCGACGACCCTGCCCCGGTGCGGGTCATGAGCTTCAACGTCCGCTACGGCACCGCCCGCGACGGCGACAACCACTGGGACAAGCGCAAGGAGTTCCTCGCGGCCACGATCGCCGAGTTCGACCCCGACCTGCTCGGTACGCAGGAAACGCTCGCGTTCCAGCGCGACTTCCTCGCCGAGAAGCTGAAGACGCACACCGCGTTCGGCGCCGGCCGCGACGACGGGAAGGACGGCGGCGAGATGGCGGCGCTGTTCTACCGCAAGGCGCGGTTCGACAAGTTGGCCGGCGGCCACTTCTGGCTGAGCGAGGCGCCCGAGAAGGTCGGCAGCAAGGGGTGGGACGCCGCCCTGCCACGCGTCGCCACCTGGGTGAAGCTGAAGGACCGCACCGCCGGCGGTACGGTGCTGTTCCTCAACACCCACTTCGATCACATGGGGAAGAAGGCCCGGAACGAGTCGGCGAAGATGATCCGCACGAAGGTCGCCGAACTCGGCGCCGGCTGCCGCGTCCTCGTCACCGGCGACTTCAACGCCGGCGAAGGGACAGACCCGTACAAGGGGTTGTTCGAGCCGGCCGGGGTGCTCGCGGACACGTTCCGCGTCAAGCACCCGACACGCGACAAGGAGGAAGGCACGTTTAACGGCTTCAACCCGGCGGCCGTCACTGGCCCGCGCATCGACTGGATCGCCGCCGGCCCCGACTGGCACGTCCGCGACGCAGGCATCGACCGCACCGTGAAGGCCGGCCGCACCCCGTCAGACCACTTCCCCGTCACCGCCGTGCTGGATTACGCGACGGTCAAAAAGTGATCCGGTGTGGGGCCGGTTTCCACACACCGGCCGGAAACATGGCCCGCACGGCCGGTTGGCCGGCTGGAAACCGGCCCCACACCGGATCACTTCAGCGTGCTGAGATACTCCACCAGGTCGCGGACCTCGCGCGGCGTCAGCGAGCGGTCCACCGCCGGCATCGCCGACGTCGGCTGCGAGCGGCGCTCGATGTCCGCAACGGCAATCGTCTCGCGGCGGTTGTCCGGGTGGACCAGCACCACCGACTTCGCCGTCTCCTCGGCCAGCACGCCGCTCACGCTGCGGCCGTCCACCAGCGTGAGCGTCACGGCGCCGAAGCCGGGGGCGATCTTGGCGCTCGGGTTCAGCAGCGACTCCATCAGGTACGCCCGGTCCTTCCCCGGCTGGCTCGCCACCTTCGACAGGTCCGGGCCGGCGTTCCCGCCGTTGCCGCCGACGGTGTGACAGCGCAGGCACTGCGCCGCGGCGTGGCCGACGAACACCTCGCGGCCGCGGTCGGCATCGCCGCCGACGAGGCTGACCGCGAACTTGGAGTACGCCCCGCCCGGCAGTGCCCCCTCGAACGCGGTGCGGGCCTTGTCGCGGGCCGGGCTCGGCGCTGCCTTCAGCGCCTCGATCACGTCCAGTTGCAACTCGGCCGGCACCGCCTTCGCCGTCAGCTTGTCGGCCCAGGCGTCGAGAGCGGCGCTGGCGTCCGGCGTCTTCACACGCGCCAGTGCCGCGAACGCCCGCTGTTTTTCGACGGTCCCCGCCTTCCCGTCGGCGAGCACCACGTTCAGCACCGGAACGCCCACACGCGGGTCGCCCGCCGCCAGCACGTCGCGGGCCTCCGCCCGCAGGAGCGGGGCTGCGTCCTTCAGCGCCACCGACACCGACTCGGGCAGCGCCTTCGCGCGGCGGTCGGCGAGCACCCGCAGCGCGGCGACGCGGACCGGCACGCCCTTCCCCGCGTCGGCGACCCAGGCGGACAGCGTCGGCTCGCTGACTTCTAGCCCAAGCGGACCGATGAGGCCGACCACGTCGGTCAGCAGCGGCCCGGACGCGGAGCCGAGTAGCTTCTCGAACTGCGGACCGACCACGCCGCGGACCGTCGCCGCGTCGCGCTTCGGGAGCGGGTTCCAGAAGCCGGTCACGCGGTCGCGCGGCGGCGGGTTCGGCCAGTCGCGGAGGGCCAACACCGCTTCCTGCCGCACGCCCGGCGACAGCGACGGGCTCGCGGCCGCGGCCAGCACCCGGGCGGCGTGTTCGGCCCCGCCGAGACGGTAGTTCGCGCTGATGGCACGGCGGGCGATCGACTCGTCGTCGGTGCCCGCGGTGAGGTTCGGCAGCACGGCCGCGAGGGCGGCGAACTCGCTCTCGATCGGCAGGTCGTGGACCGCCCGCGCCGCCTCGGCGCGGACGAGCGGGTCGGGGTCGGTCAGGAACTTCGAGACGCGCTTGTCGCCGAGCTTCCGCTGCACCAACACGACGCCGAGCCGCACGGACGCGCTGGGGTCGGCCGCACGGCTTTGGATCGTGGCGTCGTCGTTGATCCGGACGATGGCGGTGACGCAGGCGTGCCGCAGCCACGGGTCTTCGTCCTTGTTGACGGCGAGCAGGTTGAACAGCGTGTTCGCGGCGCCCTTCGCCCGCAGTTTGCCGAGGGCCTGGGCGGCGAAGAACTTGGCCCGCGGCGTCGCGTCGCGGTCGAGTAGCAAGCCGGTTACGGCAGTCGCCCCCGACGTTAAGCCGAGATCGCCCACCACTTTTGCGGCCTGCGTGCGGACTTCGATGTCCGGATCGGTGACGAGGCGGACCACGGAAAAGCCCACGTCAGGCCACTTCCGGGCGACCTGCCCGAACCCCCAGACCGCGTGCAGCCGAGCCAGGCGATCGCCGGGCTCGTTCATCGTGTGCATCAACGCGCCGAGTGCCGGACCCGTCTTCTCGCTCAGCGCCCTGTTGGCGAGCGCCCACTGCGCCCGCAGCCGCACCTGCTGCTCCGGGTGGCCCAACAGTTTCGTCAGCTGCTCGACCGACTGCTTGGCGAAGCCTTCCGCGAACAGCTTCTTCGTCGCCAGCGCCTCGGGGGTGTTCACCTTCTGCTTGTCGAACACGGTGTAGACGCGGCCGCCGAGGCTCTTGCCGCCCCAATCGAGGTTCACGAAGTCGCTCACGTACAGCTTGCCGTCCGGCCCCTGGTCTACGTCCGTCGCCATGATCGGCGTCAGGAAGTCGTGGTAGTCGGCGATCTCGAACCCCGCCCCCTTCGGCGTCACCTTGAACGACTCCAGCCCGCGGCCGCCGGCGTAGTTGCACATGATGAACGCGTTCTTGTACCGGTCCGGCAGCGTCGTCCCGCTCGTGAACAGGAAGCCGCTCGGTCCGGTGCCGATCTTCCCCACCGGCGGCAGCAGGTACGCCGGCTGCCCCGCGTGCGGCAGGTGCCACAGCCGCTCCGCGAACCACGGCCCGCCCATGTACGGCGGGTTGATCGTCTGGTACTCCATGTGCCAGCCGCTGTCGCCGTCCTCGCACACGTACACGAGGCGGGCGTGGTCGCCCTTGTCGCAGTTGTTGTCGTCGGCGAACAGGTTGCCGTACTGGTCGAACGCCAGTTCCTGCGGGTTGCGCAGGCCGCGCATCACCACCTCGAAGTTCGTGCCGTCCGGGTCACAGCGGAACACGGCCCCGGTGCGCAGGCCGGCGAAGTTCTTCCCTTCCTTCGACGTGACGTTGAACCCGCGGTCGCCGACGCTGAAGTACAGCTTGCCGTCCGGCCCGAAGATGAGGCCGTGCAGGTCGTGGCCGTAGAAGGCGCAGTTCACCCCGAAGCCGCTCAGCAGAGCCTCCTTCGTCGCGGCGACGCCCTTCCCGCCGTCCTTCATCTTCCACAGGCTCGGGATGTTGGTGAGGTACACATCGCCGTCCTTCGCCAGCACCCCGGCGGCGAGGCCGTCCAGCGGGCCGTTGAAGCCGCTGGCGAAGACGCTCGCCTTGTCGGCCTTGCCGTCGCCGTCGGTGTCCTCGACGAGCCGAACCTGGTCGCTCCACTTCGTGAACCAGTCCATGCCGCCGGGGAATTTCGCCTCGTAGCGCTTGTACATGGCGAGGCGGTCGTCGAGCTTGCCGAGCTGGAGTTCGTCGTTGAGCCAGAACGAGAAGCGATCCTTGGGGTTGTCGCGGTTCTCGGCGGCGCCCTTGCCCAGGCGGTACTCCTCGGCCACGAACACGCGGCCCTTCTCGTCCACGCTGATGGCCACAGGGCTGGCGAGTTTCGGCTCCGCGGCGAACAGCTCGATCGTGAGGCCGGCCGGGACGCGGAACGACTTCATGTGCTGGAGTGCGGCCGCGGTGCCGTCCGCGAGGTCGGGGATGGGCGTCGCCGGCGGCGGCTCGGGCGGTGTGGCGAACAGCAGCGGGGCGGCGGCGGCGAGCGCGAAGGCGGCGAGGAGGCGCCGGTGCATGGCGGGAGGTCTCGGTCGGTGGGGAGGGAACGAAAGACTCAGCGCGGCCGCGTGTCGCCGCGGAACCGGAACGCCGGCTGCCCGGTAATGTCGGTGCTGAGGAACGTCGGACACCAGAACCGCTCGACGTGCTCGATCACGCGATCGGTCCCCTGAAAGTGCGACACGCCCGGCGGCCGCTCGGGGTTGTACATCGTGTCCGTCAGGTCGCGGATCAGTGCAACGGTCTTGCCCTGCGTCACCATCGCGCGGATGGCGAACGGCCGGCCCAGCACGCACATGTTCAGGTGAACGCCGCACAGCACCACGTTGTTGATGCCGCGCTCTGCCAACAGGTTCCACGTCTCCTGACCGTTGTCGGTGATGGCGTCCTGCGGGGCGATGCTAATGCCTGCGTGCTGCCGCGTCCACGCCTCGCGGATGACGCACTTCACCTTGCAGTCGCAGCCCATGTCCGAGTCGTCGATGGGCAGCACGCCTTCTCGCTTGGCATCCGGCCAGTTCCAGGCGGTGCCCCAGCGCGGGGTGGTGGCCAGTTCCTTCGGTGTGGCCGCGAACGGGGCAGCCTTCGCTCGCTTGCGCTGCGGCGTGTCCTTGTAGAAGTCGGTGCAGGTGCTCGGGGCGTGGATGATAAACACGCCCTTGTCGCGGGCCGCTTTCAGCGTGGCCTCGACCGGCCCGACGAGTTCGCCGACCCGGGCCTCCGCCGACTTGCACCAGTGCTGGTCCCACATGTCGCAGACGATGATCGCAGTCTTCTGTGGGTCCCACCCGGCGACGCGCTCGGTGACGGTGGCCGACGCGGCAGGGCGGCTGCGCAGGTTCAGCATGATGCTGCCGGGCGGTTCGGCGGCGGGAGCCATCGCCATGAGCGCCACGCCGACAAGCACCGCAGGAAGGAGGGGTGCGTAGTGAGAGGACATGACGACTCCGCGGGTCGGCGGGGCGGGGTTTGTTACTGTACGGCGGCCGCCGCGGGGGTGCCACCCGGTTCACGGCACGGGCGTTGCTCCTATTTGTCTGGTCATCTCCTGTCAGTGTGATTGGACGTCCCCGGACAGGTTCCGTTCACCGCGAGACACCCGCATCCGGGTGGGAGGGGCTTATGCACGCGAAGCTCATGGGGATGAGCACGGCCGGCGTGATCCCAATGCTGGCCGGCGGGCTGCTGACGGCCGCGGGGCTGCGGCGGCGGTCGCTTACGGGGTTGTTGCTGGCGGCGGCCGGCGGCTACCTCCTCTACCGCGGGGCGCGGGCGGCACGGTGCGCGCTCGACCCCGCCGCCTGCGAACCGGACAAGGCCAAGTGCGACGCCCTGCGAGAGCGACTCGGGGCCGGCGTCACGTCCGGCATCTACGACCACACGGCCCAGAGCCACAAGGAGGAACGCGCCCCCGCCGGCGACCTGATCGACGACCCGGTGGACGACGCCCTGGACGACTCGTTCCCGTGCAGCGACCCGCCGTCGTACTCGCCGCGGAACGAGGTCGGCGAGTTGGTGTGAGTGGCGGGTGCGAACCATCCGGCGGGCCGACCGCGGTGAGGGCGGCGGGTGATGTTCCCATCACCGCCGCCCTCACCGCGGATCGCCGCGCGACTCGATTGACATCCACCGCTATCTACACCACACTGGCGATACACCCGTCATCGCGAGGAGCCGCCATGCGTGGTCTGATCGCCGGCCTGGCCGTCGCGGCGGCCGCCGGCCCCGCCGCCGCCTGCCTCAACGACGTGGAACTGCCGTCGCACGAGCGCGAGTTCCGCGCCCAGTACCGCGGCGGCGACTCGTTCTCGCCCCCCAAGTCCCCCGGCGAGACGTTCGTGCACACCGCCCTGTACTCCAGCGGCGCCGTCCTCGTCGTCGGAGCCGTAGGGCTGGCGCTGACGCGGCGCCGAACGGAGGTCTGAGCCGTGCTCGGCCGCCTCGCCCAGCTCTCCGCCGCGGCCGCGGTCGGGTTCTGCGTCGGCTGGGTCGTCGCGCTCGTCAGTCAGCCCCTTCTCGGATCGCAAATCGGTTCGGTCGTCGCCGAGTTCGTGCCGCTGCCGCACCACGTCCCGCCGGTGAAGGGCGGGGCGGCGCTGCGGTTCGCGATGGTCCACGACGTCCTCCACGAGCGCTACCCGCGGCACAGCCAGGCGTACCACGCCGAGCGCGTCCGCGTCTCCCGGGCGAAGCTCGCCACCCTCCCCCCCGACGACCCGGCCGCGTTCGCCCTCGCCGACGACCTCGCGGTCGCGCTCGACCGCCTCGGCCGCGGCGCGGAAGCGGTTCCCGTCCTGGACGAGAAGCTCCGGCGTCAGGTGGCCAGGAACAGCCCGGAGCGGGAGCGGTACACGACCTACGCCAACCTCGGAACGATCCTGTCGAGGTCCTTCCCCGCGCGGTGGGCCGAGGGGCAGGCGCTGGTGCGGAAGTCGGTCGAGGTGAACCCCAACGCGCACTTCGGCCGCGAGCGGTGGCAGTCGCTGATCGACGGCCGGCGAGCGACCGGCGGCGGCGACCGGCCCGCGACGGACGTCCTCGGCAACCCCCTCGACCTGACGGTCGAGATGGCCCTGAACCGCGAGATGAACTGGATCGGCACCGGGTTCGGCCGGCCGACCACGCCGTCGTTCAGCCAGGGGCGGGAGTTCGACACGGTGCCGGCGTTCTTCGAGCCCGGCACCGACCCCGCCGACGCCGCCCGGTGGGAGGAACTGCGGCCGGTCCGCGACCACATCACCCGCGTCGGCCCGCTCGACGCGAACGGCGAGCGCGGCACCGTCCCGTTCGACGAGCCGACGGTGGCGATCGTCGGCATCTGGCGGCAGGTCCGCGGCCCCGACGCGCACCTGGCGCTGGCGCTCGGCGAGACGATGCTGCGCGTCGGCCAGCGGCACCTCGCCTGGTCGGCGTTCGAGCGCGCGCAGCGGCTCGCGGAGAAGCAGCCGGCGTTCCCCCGCGACCACTGCCGGGCGCGGCAAAAAGACCTGGAAGAGTCGATGACACACACCGCCGGCTGGACGCACTACCCGCCGTGGCAGCGGGCCAACCCGCCGGTCCCGGCCGAGGACGTGGCCGCGCTCCGCCCGCGGTTCGAGGCCGAACTCGCCCACGGCGAGGCGTACCAGCGGGCGTACCAGGAGCACGAGGAGCGGCAGATCGCCGCCGGGGTGGCGCTCGACGACCCGCACTTCTACGACGCCTTCCACGCCGGCCGCGAGCCGATCGCGTCGCCGGTCGGGCCGGAGGAGTGGTTCGCGTGGGTGTCGCCGACGAAGCTGGCCGAGTACCAGGCGGAGCGGCGGCGGGCGTGGGGTCTGGTCGGCGCCGGGCTGGCGGCGCTTGCCGTCGCGGCACTCCTGCGCCGGCGCGTCCGGCGCTGATTTCGGATTTTCTTGCACGACGGCGGGCGGCCCACGGCACTAACAGGGGAAACGCCCGCCCCGAGGTCCCGCCGTGGCCCAACTCACCCTCCGCACCCTCCTCGCCTACCTCGACGACACCCTCGAGCCGGCCGCCGCCCGCGAACTCGGCAAGAAGGTCGCCGAGAGCGACGTCGCCCGCGAGCTCGTCGAGCGGATCAAGAAGGTCACGCGGCGGCGGCGCCTCCAGACGCCCGACGCCGCCGGCGCCGACGAGGACATCTCGGACCCCAACACCGTCGCCGAGTACCTGAGCAACACGCTCGACCCGGAGCAGGTGCAGCGGCTCGAACAGGCGTGCCTCGACTCCGACGTGTACCTCGCCGAGGTGGCCGCGTGCCACCAGATCCTCACGGTCGTGCTGGCCGAGCCGGTGCGGGTGCCGCCGTCGGCGCGCGAGCGGATGTACAAGCTGGTGCCGCCGCCGGGCGGGTCGCGGAAGGCGCGGACGCGGCCGAACCTGCCCGTCGTCGGCGGGGCCGCGGCCGAGCGACCCGAGGCCGAGGACGCCGACGCCGCCCTGCTCCTCGGCATGGACCGCTTCGGCACCGGCTCCGCCGCCCTCCGCGCCACCATGACCGCCGTCGGCGTCGTCACCGCCGCGCTGCTCGCGGTCGCCGTGTACATGGCGGTCCCCGGCGCGCCGCCCGCCGCGCCCGAGACGGCCCCGCTGGAGGTCGCGGCGGCCGTTCCGGCGCCGCGCCCGGCCCCCGCCAGGCCGCCGGAACCCGAGCCGAAACCGCCCGAACCGATGCCGAAGCCGCCCGAGCCGATGCCGGTGCCGCCGGACAAGGGGAAGGACCCGGTGAAGGGGAAGGAGCCGGTCGTCGCCCCGCCGCGCGCGGACCGGCTGGCCGTCGGCAAGGCGACGCAGCCGAACACCCTCCTCGTCACCCGCCCGGACGCGGACGCCAAGTGGACGCGCCTCGACCCCGGCGGCGAGGCGGCGGTGTCGTCGAACGACGAGGTGGTGGCGCTCCCCGGGTACAAGGCCGAGGTGCGGCTCGACACCGGGGTGTCGGTGGCGCTGTGGGGCAACCTGCCGGAGCAGATGCCGGTGCGGGTGCTGGAGGCGCGGGTGCGGTTCCACGCCCCGACCGCGAAGGCCGAGGGCGGCGGGTTCGAGCACGACGCCGACCTCACGCTGCTGGCCGGCCGCGTCTACCTGACGCCGACGAAGGCCGGCGAGCGCGTCCGCGTCCGGGCCGCCGGCGAGGTGTACGACTTCGTCCTCCCCGAGCGTTCCGAGGTGGCCGTCGAGCTGGTGGTGGCGCACGAGCCGGGGCCGATGTTCCTCCGCGCCGCCGGCCCGCCCCCGAAGGCCGAGTTGAAGGTCGCGGTCGTGCGCGGGTCGGCGGCGGTGAAGGTGCCCGCGCGCGGCGTCTCGCACGACAAGCTCGACGCCCCCGCGTCGCTGTCGTGGGACAGCCGGGGCGGCGGCCGGCCGAGCGCCCCCGCCCCGGGCGACAAGGCGAACCCGTACTTCGACAAGTTCCCGCTCCTGGCGTCGGAGCAGGGGAAGGTGGTGCAGAAGGCGCTGTCCGAGGTGACCGGCCGACTCGCCGACGCCGGACGGGTGCAGCTGCTGATGACGGAGTTGGCGACGCAGCCGCCGGCGCCGGGCCAGCTGTTCCAGAGCGTGATCGGGCTGTTCGGGCTGGGCGCGCTCGCGGCGACGGCCGACGACCTGAAGCCGGTCGTGGACGTGCTCACGGACGAGACGCGCGGCGGCCAGCGGGTGGCGGCGGCGCTGGTACTGTCGGCGTGGCTGGGGCGGGGGCCGGAGAACACCGCGGCGCTCGGCGCGGTGCTCGACATGAAGATCCCGGCCGAGGGCGTGGCGGACGTGGTGCTGCGGCTGCTCCGCGGGGCGGTGAACCCGGCCGCCCCGGAGCCGGCCGACCTGGACCGGCTGGTGGACCAGTTGAGCCACCCGTCGGTGGCGGTGCGGGAGCTGGCGCTGTGGAACCTCATCACGCACGCCGATCCCACGGCGGCGCGCGTGCCGGCGCTGCTGATCGACGTCGGGATGCCGACGGGGATGCCCTACGACCGGTTCCTGAAGGCCTGGCGCGTCCGCGTCGAGGAGATCAAGAAGCGGCCGCCGGTGAAGAAGTGACCCGAGTTGCGACTTCGCGCGGGGAAGCGCGAAGCCGCAAGCGGCTGGGCTAGCGGTTAAACAGGAACTCCTTGCTGTTCAGCAGCGCCCACAGCACGTCCTGGTAGAACGCCGCCCGGTCGCCGTTCCGCGCCCGGTAGTCGGCGATCTGGTCGCGCTCGGCCAGCGTCGGCACGCGGCCGAACGTGCGGAGGAACAGCGCGTCGAGTAGCTTTGCGTCATCCTTTTCTGCGGCCAGCGCCCGCGGCAGCCAGCCGTCCGGGTGCTGCACCTTCCCGACGGTCGAGTTGCCGCCGAGGAGGTGGAGCACGGCCGGGAGCGTCACCTCGCCGCTCCGCTCGCAGGCGCACGCGGTCACCCGGTCGGACCGGCCGAACATCCGCAGGAAGTCGGACCCCGCGCCCGGGTCCGGCAGCTGCACGGCCCGCGTGCCGAGCGGGTAGCCGTCGAACCGCTCCGGCACGCCGGTCGCGTCGCTGATCGCGTCGAGCAGCACCTCGGCCGGCAGGCGGCGGGCGTAGTAGTGCGAGTAGTAGCGGTCGTCGGTGGCGTTCCCCGAGCGGGTCGCCGCCGACAGCTGGTAGGTCCGGCTCGTCAGGACCAGCCGCATCAGTGCCCGCAGGTCGTACTTCTTCGCCACGAACTCGGCCTTCAGCGCCGCCCACAGCGCCGGGTTGGTCGGCGGGTTCGTCGCCCGCAGGTCGTCCACCGGCTCGACGAGCCCGACGCCGAGGTAGTGCCGCCACACGCGGTTGACCATCGCGCCGGCGAACGCCTCGTTCTTCGCGTCGGTCGCCCACTTCGCCAGCGTCGCGCGCGGGTCGTCGCCGGGGGCGGCGTCGGCGGCGGTGCGGTCGAGCGGGCGGGCCTTCATGAACTGCCCGGTCCGCGGCTGCGTCACGCCGACGGGGTTCTTGTTCTGGTTCTGATCCGGGTGCGAGACGCGGAGCGTGGTCGGCCCCTGGCGGGCCTCGCGGCGGTCGAGCTTCACCCGGCTGAAGTACGCGGCGAAGTGGTAGAAGTCGTCCTGCGTGAACCGCTCGAGCGGGTGGTTGTGGCAGCGGGCGCAGCCGATGCGCGTGCCGAGCAGCGCCTGCGCCACCGACTCCGGCGCCTCCGAGTTCTCGCCGTGCCGCTGCTCGCCGACGGTGACGATGAAGTAGCCGACGGCGGGGTGGTCGGTGTTGCTGCCGGTCGCGGTGAGCACGTCGCGGGCGAGTTCGTCCCACGGCCGGTTCGCGGCCACCTGCTCGCGCAGCCACAGGTGGAACGACCGGACGCCCTTCACGCCGCGCACGTCGTGGTCGCGCTCCTTGCGGTTCTGGAAGACGTCGCCGAGCTGCTGCGCCCAGTAGTCGCTGAACTCGGGCCGGGCCAGGAGCGAATCGACCAGCTTCTCGCGCTTCTTCGGGTCGCCGTCGGCGAGGAACGCGGTCACCTCGGCGGGCGTCGGCAGGAGGCCGCAGCTGTCGAGTAACGCGCGGCGGACGAACTCGGCGTCGGTGCAGCCGTCCGACGGCTCGATCCGCAGCTCGCGGAGGCGGGCGAAGACGTGGTCGTCGATCAGGTTGTTGCGGGCCGTGTAGCGGGTCTCGTCAACGGGCCGGTCGTGCGGGATGGTGAACACGGCGACGGCCACGTCGGTCTGGAACATGGCCCGCACCGCGGCCGACCCGGCGCGCACCGCCTTCGCCTCGCCGGCCGGCGACACCGTGACCGTGCTCGCGTCGTTGGCGTCGAACTTGGTGAGCCACGTCACGTCCTTCTTCGAGCCGTCGGCGAACGTGGCGGTGGCGACGAGCGGCGTGGTGTCGCCGGGCTTCACGACCTTGCTGTTCGGCGAAATGTCGAGCCGGCTGAGGGCGGGGTCGGCCTTGTTCGGGCCGGGGGCGCCGGCCTTCACCCACGCCAGCAGGGTGGCGTACTCGCGGCTGCCGACGGCGAACAGTCGCCCGCCCTCGTGCGGCACGGCGCCGGTCGCCTTTTGCAGCAGCAGGCTCGCTTCGGGCGTGGCCGGGTCGATGCGGCGGCCGTCGAACTCGCGGGTGAGGTACCGGTGGTCCTGCTCGGGGGCGTAGCCGCGGAGCGACAGGCGGAAGCCGTTCTGGCCGGTCCCCTTGCCGTGGCAGGCGCCCTGGTTGCACCCCGACCGGGTGAGGACCGGCACGACCTCGTTCAGGAAGGACGGCGCCGGCTGCGCCCGGGCGGACGGCGTGACCGCACCGGCGGCGAGCGCGACGGCGAACCAGCGCATGGGGGTCTCACGACGGGCGGGCCGGAAGCGGGCCTGGCGGGGGTCCGACGGGCTTTACTTTACGCGACCGTTCGGGGGCGAGCAAGCGACGCCACCTCCCGACCTACTCCGCCGCGTTGATGACGTCCACCAGCTGGCGCAGCCGCCCGATCTTCTGTCGCTCGAACCGGAACCGCAGCCGCGGCAGCTCGGCCAGCGCCGGCTCGTTCGACTCCTCCGGCAGCGCCGGCACCTGCTCGAACGTGCCGCCCGCGAGGATGTCCTTGAAGTCGCGGCGGACGCCGGCCAGCGTCGCGTCCGACAGGGCCCGCTGGAGCCGCAGCAGCAGGTGGCCGCGGACGTAGCGCATGCTGTGGTACACCCGGTAGAACCGCGTCACCTCCGCCACGGCCTCGTCCACCGAGTCGGTGAGCTTGTACAGGGAGGTGTCGGCCGGCGAGATGTAGCCGCGGTCGTGCAGCTGCTCGCGGATGAAGCGGTCCCACGCGGCCCAGTACGTCCCGCCGGGCTCGTCCACCATCACCACCGGGAACAGGTGGCTCTTGCCGGTCTGCACCAGCGTCAGCGCCTCGAACGCCTCGTCGTGCGTGCCGAACCCGCCCGGGAACAGCACGATCGCGTCCGACTCCTTGATGAACATCAGCTTGCGGGTGAAGAAGTACCGCAGCGTCATCAGCTTCGGGTCGCCGTGCACCACCGGGTTGGCCGACTGCTCGAACGGGAGCATGATGTTCAGCCCGAAGCTGTTCTCGCGCCCCGCCCCGACGTGCCCGGCCTCCATGATGCCGCTGCCGGCGCCGGTGATGACCATCCACCCGTCGGCGGCGATCTTCCGGCCGAAGTCCTCGGCGGCCTCGAACGCCGGGTGGTCCGGCTTGGTGCGGGCGGACCCGAACACCGTCACCTTGCGGCGGCCGCGGTAGCCGGCGAACACCTTCAAGGAGTACCGGAGCTCGCGCACCGCGGTGGCGAGGAGTTTCACGTCGCCGCGGGCGGCCCGGTCGCGGAGGAGCTTGTCGGCCGTCTCCTTGATCTGCGCCACGTACTCGTCGGCCGCCTGCTCCGCCTGCGGCTTCTCCGGCGTCGGCTGGTCCGGCTCGGTGAGGGCGTCGTACGCGGTCTTCGGGGTCGGGTCGGGCGGCGGCATCCGGCGCCTCCGGGGGAGGGGGAACGGTACAGTGTACGCCGCGTGCGTGCTCGCGCGGGGAGACGCGAAGCCGCGAGCGGCAACGTATCCACCCGAGTTGCCGCTCGCGGCTTC
>JBGAQM010000053.1:0-23236 GCA_044220735.1 Urbifossiella sp.
CACCGGCTGGCGCAGGTGGTACACCTGCTGGAGCCCGGCCCGTTCGACGAACAGCAGCGTGTTCGTCGTCCCGTCGGTCGTGTCGGCGATCCGCGGCTTGGTCCGGAACGGGGAGAGCATGCCGTCGCGCGACCCCGCCGGGCTGGTCGTCGCGCAGCCGGACTGGAACGACGAGTGGAGCGCCCGCAGCGGGGCGTAGTCGGTGGCCCCGAGGAGGGCGGCCGGGGCGCTCGCGTTGCCGCCCGAGAAGTACGGCCCGTAGTCGGCCATCCGGTCCGGCGCCGACGGGCACATCATCAGCGGGACGCGGGTGATGTTCACCGGCGCCGTGCCGTACGGCGTCGGCAGGTTCGCCGGGTTCGACACCGGCTGGTCGAGCTTCATGATGTTGCCGAGGTTCCCCTGCTCGATGAACGGCATCACGAACGTGAACGCGCTGTGCCCCTGCCCGGACGGGGTGGTGGCCGGGGCGACCGGGTAGTCCATGCCCCACGCGGGGAAGTACCCGTACTGGTCGTGGTAGTTGTGGGCGGCGAGCCCGAGCTGCTTGAGGTTGTTGGAGCACTTGGCGCGGGCGGCGGCCTCGCGCACCTTCTGCACGGCCGGCAGCAGCAGCCCGATCAGGATGGCGATGATGGCGATGACGACGAGCAACTCGATCAGCGTGAAGCCGCGCCGGGCGGGCGCGATCCGGGGAGAGAACGCGGACATGGGAAGGGCGCCTCGCGGGTCGACGTGGGTGCGGGCCGGGCGGCCACGCGCCCTGAGCCTACCCCCGCGCCGCCGCCGACGCAAGCGAAGAGCAGATGAGGTTACCAGCCGATGACGTTGTCCAGCAGCACCAGCCCGAGCGCCCCCGGCAGGTACAGCAGCGACGCCCGCAGCACCCGGCGGGCCTGGCGGTCGGTGCGGCGGCGGGCGAACTCGACCGCCTCGCGCAGGAACAACACCCCCAGCACCGCACACCCCACCGCCGACGGCCACCCCGCCACGCCCAGCAGCATCGACAGCCACCCGACCGGGATCAGCGCCGCGCACGTCACCACCATCACGACCGCCGTCTTGCCGCCGGTCGGGTCGACGTGCGGGAGCATCCGCAGGCCGCCGCGGGCGTAGTCGTCGCGGTACATCCACGCGATCGCCAGGAAGTGCGGCAGCTGCCACACGAAGATCACCCAGAACAGCGCGAACGCCCCGCCCGGCTTCTCCCACCCGCACGCCGCCGCCCACCCGATCACCGGCGGCAGCGCCCCCGGCACGGCGCCCACCACCGTGTTCCGGTAGGGGAGGGTGGCGAACAGGTAGCCGAGGCCCACCGCCCCGAGGACCAGGCCGAACGCCAGCGCCTCGCCCGCCGACAGCCGGCCCGCCGGGAGCGGCCGCTTCATCGTGCGGAACATCTTCGCGTCGATGCGGCGCTCGAGCCACTGGTTGAGGGCGCTACCGCCGGCCGCGACCAGCCCGGAGCCGATGAGGACGTGGACCAGCGCCACGACCGACGCCCCCGACCCGGCGCCGACGAGGTACCCGATGCCGACGGTGAACAGGGCCATGACCGCGATGCGCGGCTTGGTGAGTTCGAGGTAGTCGGCGAGGCGCGTGGGCACGGCGGGCAGTCCCTCCTCGGCCGGCCCGGCGAACGGGTCCAGCGGCGCGACCTCGACCTCGACCGCGGCAACCTTCCTCATCGCGTCTCCCCCGCCCGCACCCGCAGGGCCAGCCCCACCGCCGCGGCCAGCACGCCCGTTCCGACGAGGGCGTGGGCCGTGCGGACGCCCGCCTGCTTCGCGGTCACCGTCTCGAACTCGGGAAGCGCCCCGCCGCCGAACTTCCCCATCCACGCCTCGACCCCGAGCGTCACCTGGAGGGCGACGAGGGCGCCGAGCGCCCACCCCCACCGCGCCACGCGCGGCCGGGCGGTCGGGCTGCCGAACCCGACCCGCAGGAGCCACACGGCCGCCGCCACCGCCAGGAATGCGGTGAGGATGTGGAGCCGCTGCCCGAGCGAATCCGGGGCGTGCCGCACCCACGCCCCGAAGGTGAGTTGTACGAACAGCACCGCCACCAGTCCCAGCGACAGCCGGCCGAGCGTGTGGCGCTCGCCGGCCGGCAGCCGGTACGCGGGCGGCCGCGCGGTGAGGACCGCGACCGTGAGCAGCACCGCGAACGTGACCTGCCCGAACACGCCGTGGACGGCCGCGAGGTCGGTGCCGACGAGTTCGTTCAGCTTGACGCGGAAGCCGCCGAGGAGCCCCTGGATCATCACGAACACGAGCCCGAGCAGCCCCGCGGCGCGGGCGACGCTCCCCCGCGAGCGGGCGGCCAGCCCGCCGACGGCGAGGGCCGCCGCGACCGCGAGGGCGCCGAGCATCGCGTACACGACCCGTTCCGGGACGACGATCGCGTCGGTCGATTCGCGCTGGGCGATGAGCGCCCGGTGGAACTCGCCGAACGCCCCGACCAGCACGGCGAGCGCGGCGAGCCCGAGGGCCCGGGCCGCGCGGCCCGGGTGGGTGCCCCACAGGCCGAGCGCGAGGACGGTGACGAGCCCGCCGACGAGGAAGCCGAGGATGCGGTGGGTGTGCTCGATGAGGTAGCCGGGGCTCGGCTCGTAGTTGTTGACGAGGTGCCACGGCGCGGTCGGCCAGATCGGGTCGGCCATGCCCACGCGGAAGCTGGTGACCATCTGGCCGACGGCGAGCAGCGCCACGCAGGCGCAAACGGTGGCGACGGCCCACAGGTGGAGCCAGCGCGGGGCGGGCGGCGGCGGGAGTTGGTCGTCGATCATCGGTTCTCGGCAAGCCGAGGGCCGTCAGGCCCCGGGTGAGGGTCGCATCACGATTTACGCCCGACGCGGCCGGGGTGCGTGACTCACCCGGCCCCTCACGGGGCTCGGCTCGCCTACGGGTACACCTTCGCCCGCACCTCGGGCGGCAGTTCGCGCGGGTACGGCAGCGCCCGCACGAACCGCACCACGTCGAGCAGCTGCGCGTCCGACAGCGCGGCGTGCGACGGCATCCCCACCGGGGCGATGCCGTGCCGCAGCCGCGCCGCCACGTCCTCGGCCCGGTCGCCGGCCTTCGGCCGCTGCTGCGTCAGGTCCGGCGGGCGGACCACCGTGCCCCACACGTCGTACCGCAGCGCCGACGCCCGGCCGTAATTCTCGTGGCACTTCGCACAGCCGGCCCCCGCGTCCGCGACGAACAACTCGTGCCCGCGCGCCACCGACGCGAGGTAGTCCGGCGCCTGCCGCGCCTCGTCGTCGGGGAAGGGCGGCACCGCCGCGAGCGGCGATGCTCCCGCCCGCTCCCACGCGGCCAGGATCGCGGCGAGGCGGCCGCGGGCGAAGCCGGTCACGTCGCCGTCGGTGCCGCCGTCGCGGTCCTCGTCGGCGAGCGCCGCCAGGGCGCGGAACTCGACCTCGCCGCGGACGCTCAGGAACACCACGAACGCCGCCAGCGCCTCGCGCTCCTCGTCCGGGAGCCGCGCGAACGACGGCATCGCGGTGCCGCGCAACCCTTCGCGGATCGTCCGCAGCAGGTCGGCGCGGCGCGGCTTCAGCCCGTCGCCGGACGACACGAACTTGAACGCCCCGCGGCGGAAGTCGCGCGGGTGCGGGTCGACCCACGGCCCGGTCGGCCCGCGGCCGTCGCCCGACAGGCCGTGACACTGCACGCAGTGCTTGCGGAACAGCCGGCTGCCATCCGCCAGTTGCTCGGCACCGATTCCGAGGCGAGGGGCGTCGGGCAGTTGCGGGGCGGCGGGGGTGCCGAACGTCTCGCGCAGGAAGCCGCCGAGCGCCGCCCGCGCCGGGGCCGGCAGCGCCGCGGGATCGGCGGTCCGCCCGCCGGCCGCGTCGAGTGCGGCGATCTCGGCGTCGAGCCGGCCGACCTCGCCGGGCCGCGGGGGCACACTCGTGGGCGGCGCGAGGACGAGGCGGTCTTCGCGGGGCGGGAACAGCAGTTCCGGCGGGTAGCCCGGCTTGCGGTTACAGCCGGCCGGCAGGGCCGCCAGAACGACGGCGAGCGCGGCGAGGGCCGCGCCCGGGACGAGGTAGCGGCGGTGGCGGCGGACGGGCATCACAGGACTAACCGTCCGGCCGGGCGACCGGGTAACCGCGGCTCGGGGCTACAGACCCCGGCACGAATCCGCGAGCGGCAACGGAACCACCCGAGCGAACGCTTGCGGCTTCGCGTTGGGAAGCGCGAAGCCGCAAGCGGCAACGGAACCAGCCGAGCGAACGCTTGCGACTTCGCGTCGCGGGACGACGGTCAGATCGCCGCGCGCCAGCGGGTGAGCACGTCGGCCAGCACGAGCACGAAGAAGATGAACATGAAGAACAGCGTGGTGAACGCGGACAGGGTCACCGCGGTGTCGCCGCGGCGCATGTGCATCCAGTACCACGCCACCAGGCACGCCTGCACGCTGGCGATGCCGAGCTGCACCGGCAGCGCCATCGCCCCCAGGCCGGTCCCGGCCAGGAAGATGTTCGCCACCGCCAGCGCCAGCACGACGACGTACACGGTGACGACGCTCGCGACATCGTCCACATGGTCGGGCGCCGAGTCGGTCGGGTTGTGGTGCGGGTCGTGCGCCATCGCGGCCTCGTGTTCGAAACGCCCCGGGACGGCTGCCCCGGGGCTTTCCCCTCAACGTCAGTGCCCGCCGCGCGTGCCGATCAGGTACAGCAGCGGCATCAGGAACAGCCAGATCATGTCCACCAAGTGCCAGTAGAGGCTGATCACCTCCACCTTCGAGTAGCCCGCGGCCGGGATCGCCCCGCGGCACGCCTCGGCCACCAGCCACAGGATGCACCCGAGCCCCACGACGATGTGGACGCCGTGGATGGCGGTCATGATGTAGTAGAAGCACAGGAACAGCTGCACCCGCTCGGGGCTGGTCGTCCCCTCGCTCCCGGGCACCTTGCCGTGGTTGACCTTCGCCAGGTCCTGCGCCCAGTGCTCCGGCGGGTGGTCGCCCTTGAACTTGTAGTCCTTCACCGCCGACGCGCTCACCGGCGCCAGCTCGTCGACCGCCCGCGCGTACTCGGTGCGGAACATCTCGCCAGGGACGAACTTCTCGTGGTAGTCGGTGGCGTACTCGTACGCCTTGAAGCCCATGAACCCGGCGCCGAGCGCGAACGTCACCAGCAGCCGGCGGATGAGCGCGGCCTTGTCGCCCAGCTGGGCCGAGCGGATGGCGAGCGTCATCGTCAGGCTGCTGGTGATGAGCAGCCCGGTGTTGAGGCCGGCGATCCACAGGATCAGGTGGTTGCTGGCGAACGCGAACTCGCCGGGGTACCAGTTGCGGTACACGGTGTAGGCGACGAACATGCCGGAGAAGAACAGCACCTCGGTCACCAGGAAGAACCACATCCCCAGCCGCTCGGCCGAGCGCTGTTGTTCCAGGTTGTCGAAGTGGTGCTTCAGCACCGTGTCGTGACCGTGGTGGGTGCTAGCCGACAACTTCGGTCTCCTTCGGATGCGCCCCGGGCAGGCCCGTCGGCCCGACCTTGGCGGCAGGGTTGTCGTCGCCGGCCCCCGGGGGTTCCGGCAGCCCGCGGCCCATCTGGTCCACGCCGATGGCGTACTCGTACGGGCCGCACACCGTGATCGGCAGGTACTCGAAGTTGAACACCGTCGGCGGGCTCGGGATCTGCCACTCCAGCCCGGTCGCGCTCCACGGGTTGGCGCTCGCCTTCGGCCCGAAGAACAGCGACAGCGTCAGGTACACCGCCGGCATCAGGTAGCCGACGCCCAGGATGCTCGCCCCGGCGGTGGACAGCACGTTGTACACCTGGAACTCTTCCGGGTAGTTCGGGTACCGCCGCGGCATGCCGTGATAGCCGAGCACGAACTGCGGCACGAACGTGAAGAAGAACCCGACGAAGATCACCGTCGCGCTCGTCTTGCTCCAGAAGTCGGAGTACATCCGGCCCGTCATCTTCGGCCACCAGAAGTGGATGCCGGCGAGGTACGCCAGCACCATCCCGCCCACCATCACGAAGTGGAAGTGGGCCACCACGAAGTACGTGTCGTGGAGGTGGATGTCGGTCCCCATCGTCGCCAGGAACAACCCCGTGACGCCGCCGACGGTGAACAGCACCAGGAACGCCAGCGTGAACATCATCGGCGCCTGGAACGTGATCGACCCGCGGTACAGCGTCGCCACCCAGTTGAACACCTTGATGGCGCTCGGCACGGCGACGAGCATCGTGAGGAAGCTGAACAGCAGCGCCGAGTAGTAGCTGATGCCGGCGACGAACATGTGGTGGGCCCACACCAGGAACCCGACCACCGCGATGCCGACGCTCGACCACGCCACGGCCTTGTAGCCGAAGATGTTCTTGCGGCTGAAGCACGTCAGCACCTCGCTGATCACGCCCATCCCGGGCACGATCATGATGTACACGGCGGGGTGCGAGTAGAACCAGAACAGGTGCTGGTACAGGACGGGGTCGCCGCCGATGCTGGGGTCGAAGATGCCGACGCCGGCGAGCCGCTCGACCAGCAGCAGCACCAGCGTGATGGCCACGACCGGGGTGCCGAGGAGCTGGATGAAGCTCGTCGCGTACATGGCCCAGATGAACAGCGGCAGCCGGCCCCACGTCATGCCGGGGGCGCGCATCTTGTGGATCGTCACCATGATGTTCAGCCCGGTCATGATCGAGCTGAACCCGGTGATGAACACGCCGAACACGCCCGGCGCCACGCTGCTGTGCGAGTACCGCGAGCTGTACGGTGGGTAGAGCGTCCACCCGGTGTCGATGCCGCCGGACAGCAGCCCCCACACCATGAACGCGGCGCCGATCATGAACACGTACCAGCTGGCGAGGTTCAGCTTCGGGAACGCCAGGTCCTTCGCCCCGATCATGAGCGGGACGAGGAAGTTGCCGAACACCGCCGGGATGGACGGGATGAGGAACAGGAACAGCATCACCACGCCGTGCGCGGTGAACGCCTTGTTGTACTGGTCCTCGGTGAGGATCGCCCCGTTCGGGGTCAGCAGGTTGGCGCGCACGAGGCCCGCCGCGATGCCGCCGACCAGGAAGAACGCGGTGATCGACACCAAATACAGGATGCCGATCCGCTTGTGGTCGACGGTGAGCGCCCACGACCAGAAGCCGGAGGTCTCGTTGATGTAGTTGCGGCGCGGGGCCTCGGGTTCCGGCGGGGGCGGCGCCGTCCGCGGCGTGTCAGCGATGACGATGCTCATTGGATCAGTTCCCCCCCGTGGACTTCGCGGCCGGCGCCGGCGGCGTCTGCCGCGGCGCCCCGTCGGGCGGCGTGTTGGTGTTGTTCGGCCCCAGCTGGGTGCCCGGCCGCAGCCACTTAATGTAAGCGATCAGCTCGTTCAGGTTGTCTTCGCTCACCTGGGAGCCGTAGTTCCCCGGCATGATCGGCTCCCACCCCTCGACGACGTGCTTCCGCGGGTTCACGATCGCGTCGCGGATGTACTGCTCGTCGGCCCGGACGAAGCCGCCGCCCTTCAGGGGCACGTCGCGGCCGAACACCCCTTCGAGGCTCGGCGCCCGGGGGTGCCGGCCGGCGCCGATGCCGGCGTTCGGCATGTGGCAGGCCTGGCACTCGAGCCGCTGGAAGTGCTGCCAGCCCTTGTGCGCCAGCGACCCGTCCACCGGGTTCGGCGAGCCCTGGGCGCCGCCCTTGCCCTCCAGGAACGCCTCGAACTCGGCCGGCGGCACGACCTTGATCTTGCCGACCATCAGCGAGTGCCACGCCCCGCAGTACTGGTCGCAGAACACGTGGAACTCGCCGAGCTTCGTCGGCTGGTACCAAGTGCTGACGTACCGCCCGGGGATGACGTCGATCTTCTGCCGGAAGGCGGGGACGCCGAAGTCGTGGATCACGTCCTCGGAGATGAACGTCACCTTCACCGGCCGGTCGAGCGGCAGCACGAGGGAGCCGATGTTCTTGCGGTCCTCCTCGGTCATGTTCTTCGGGTTGCCGCCGATGATGACGCGCTGGCCGTTCGGGTACTGGGCCTTCCACATCCACTGCTTGCCGATGACGAACACCTCGGGGGCGTCGGCCGGCGGGTGGACGGCGTAGTCGTACACCCACACGCCCCAGGCGTAGAAGGTGAGGAAGATGAGCAGCGGCGTCACCGTCCAGAACAGCTCGAGCCGGTGCGACCCGAGGATGCGCGGGGTGCTGATGCGGCCGGGCTTGCGCCGGTAGGCGACGCAGCACCACGCCAGCAGGGCGCACACCAGGAGGAACCCGGCCGACGTCCAGAAGGTGATGTACCAGAACAGCGGCTCGAACCGGTCGGCCATGACCGACGCGCGCTCGGCGATCGCCGGCAGCGGACCCCTGTCACCGTCTAGCACGTCGCGCCCTCCTCGGGCTTTACGTCTGCACCGCCGCGAGCGGCGGCCGATCGCCGCTCCCGGACCTTGAAGTAGCCCACGGCCGCGATGAGCAGCAGCACCGTGGCCACCCCCGCCGCCCGGACCGCGAGCATCACGTTCGGCGTGTACTTGTGGCTCTGGTAGTCGAACCGGTAGCAGCGGAGGATGAGCCGGTCCAGCAGCGACCCGACCTTCCCCTCGCTGGCCTCGACCAGCGACAGCCGCAGCGTCGTGGTGCCGCCGGGCACCCGGTAGTTGCCGTCGTACTTGATGCCGTAGAAGTACCGGGAGATCGTGCCGCCCGGCGTGATCACCGTGACCCCGCTCGGGTGGTCGTACTCCTTGAACACCTTGTCGTAGCTGTACCCGAACCCGACGGCCTCCGTCAGCTGGCGGATCGGCTCGCGGCGGCCGGTCAGGAAGAACCAGCCGGCCTCGGCGTTCGGCATGTCGCGGCCGCGGGTGTACTCGTCGAGGTAGTACTTCTTCTTGTCGGCCGCGAGCGACGGCTGCTCCTTCGGGTCGAAGCTGACGACGACGACGTTGAACTGGGTGCCGGCGTCGAACCCGGGCGGGAACGCTCGCAGGGCGTCCACGAGCCCGTTGAGCACGTCGGTGCAGTTCATCGGGCAGCGGTAGTAGGCGAGCACCAGGATGGTCGGCTTGCCGCCGACGCACTGGCCGAGCGTGACCTCCTCGTTCCGCTCGTTGCGAAACACCAGGTCCATCGGCAGTTGGTCGCCGACGTGCTCGACGATGCGGACTTCGGGGTTCTCGACGGTGCGGCCCTCGCCGGGCTGCAGCGCGGGCGTGCCCTGGGCCGCCGCGCGGGGCGCGGCGAGCAGGGCGAGGGCCACGGCGAGCAGGGTGCGGCGGGTCACGGGTGTGGGGAACCTCGTAGGTCTCGGTCCGGTGGGACCGGCGTCCCGCCGGTCCGGGCTACGACCGGCGGGACGCCGGTCCCACCGATCGGTCACCTGTCCTGACTCCGAACGGGTCGGAGCGCGTTACTTCTTCGCCGGCTCCGGCGCCTTCGCCGGCTCCGCCGCCTTCGGGGCCGCGGGCAGCCCGCCGCGGCCGGCGTTGCCGCCCGTCGGCTGCTCGACCACGGCCTGCGGCCGGGCGCCGTTCGCCGTCGGCAGCAGCTTCTTCTCGAGCAGCAGCTTCTTCGCGTCCTCGATCGGGATCGCCGCCCACTTCTTGTCCTTGCCGACGTACTCGGTGCGGTGGAGCGCCTCGTACCGCCCGGGGAGCAGCTCCTCGGGGTGGACCCACGGCGAGTTGCCGGTCGGGACCGGCGGCTGCGTCGTGAACTGGAACCCGGCCTTGTCGTTCCCCTGCAGGCGCTGCAGCGTCTCCAGCCGCGGCGCGTCCACCTCGGACGGCACGGTCGTCGAGCCCTTCAGGCTGATGCGCGCCAGCCGCTCGTTCAGCGAGACGCTGCCCCGGGCCAGGCCCGCCGGGTGCGCCCGCGGGTCGGTCTCGCGGCCCTTCGCCATGACGAAGACGAACACCCCGGCCGCGACGGCGAAGCCGATGACGAACGTCACCACCACGGCGAACGGGATGCTCAGGATCGGCTTGACCTCGAACACGTCCGGCTCGTGCCCGAGCTTCAGCGCCGCCGGGTCCACGCCGCCGCCGCCGCCGTGGTCGTCGGGGGCGGACAGGTTGGCGGCGTCGGCCGGCCAGTTCGGGCCGGCGCCGGGGGCGGCGCCGGGCGGGATCGGGGCGCCCGGGGGCGGGTTAGTGGTGCTCACTGTGGCCCTCCGGCAGGTAGTACAACTCGTTCACCGGCAGCAGCGGCCGCTTCTTCAGGATGTTGAGGAACACGACCCCCCACACCCCGCCGATGCCGATCACCGCGCCCGCGTCCATCAGCACGAACAGCGGCGTCCCGTGGTCGTACGTCGGCGACACCCACCACACCACGTCCACCGCGCACACCACGAGCAGGTAGCAGGCCATCGCCCGCAGCCGGTACGGGTGCATCTTGATGTCGCGGAACAGCAGCAGCAGGAACGGCACCGCGAAGTGGAACACGATCAGCCCCGCGCTAACCGCCCACCACCCGGGCGACGACCGCTTCAGGTAGAACGGGATCTCTTCGGGCAGGTTCCCGATCCAGATGAGCATCATCTGCGAGAACGACGTGTAGCTCCAGAACAGGGTGAACGCCAGCATCAGGCTCCCCATGTCGATCTGGAACTTCGGCCGCAGGTTGCTCTTGAACGGCTCCAGGTGGCAGACCGACAGGAACACGACCAGGCAGAACGCGAAGCAGGTGAGGAACTGGTTCACGGCGTAAATCACCGGGAACATCGTGCTCGCCCACCCCGGCTCCAGCGACATCGTCCACTGCGTCGCGGCGGCGGTCGTGGTGAGCGCGAAGACGATGAGCCCCGGGCCGGAGAACTTGTTCAGCGCCTCGCGGGCGGCGTCCACCTTCTCCCACTGCTGCGCCGGCGTCCCCTGGCCGATGACGGCGTCCGACACCGCGCCCTGCTTGTTGATGTAGGCGATCATCGCCCACCAGATGCCGAACATCGCCACGAACATGCCGACCATCGACGGCGCCGACAGGAAGCTGAACGTCCCCTTCCGGCGGGCCTCGGCCTCGTGCGCGTGCGCCTTGTGGACCTGGTCCTCGGCCGCCTTCATCCGCTCCTCCCACTTGAGCGTGATGCGGTCGTGCTCGGCCGGCGGGGCCTCCTTCGCGGCGGCGTCCTTCTTCTCCTTCGCCTCCGCGTCGTGGTGCGCGGCCGAGTGGGCGGCGTCGGACCACCAGTACGGCGACCGGTCGTGGTCGAGGAACGACCCGATCACGATCGGGACGAACAGCAACGCCAGCAGCGGCAGCGTCTTCGACGCGGCCTCCAGCGGCCGGCGGAGGAGCAGCCCCCACGACGTCTTGACGAGGTAGTGGATCATCAGCAGCGCCAGCGCGCCCATCGGCAGGCACAGCCAGAACGTCCACCCGGCCAGCCACGACACCAGGAACTGGCGCACGGCGCCCGGGTAGTCGGCGGCGTGGGCCGGGTCGAGCGTGCCCATGTACAGGGCGCCGCCGATGCCGTACAGGGCCAGCCCGGCGACGGCGGCGACGCCGGCGAACTTGGTCGGCCCCGCCCACAGGTCGGCGGGCGGCAGCGGGGCGGCCGGCGGGGTGTCGGTCGGAGCGGTCGTCACGGCTGGTTCCCCCCGGCGTTGAGCCGCTGCACCACGTCGGCCGGGAGCTGACCCACGTCAGCCCGCTGGCTCAGCTGCAAGGCCCGGATGTAGGCGACGATCCGCCACCGGTCCGCGGGCCGAATCTGGGCGGCGTAGCTCGCCATCCCGCCGTACCCCTTGGTGATGACTTCGAAGTAGTACCCCACCGGCACGTCGCGCATCGGGATGCGGACGTCCCACTTCCAGAACCCGCGGCTGAACCCGTAGGGGATCTGGCCGAACTCGGCGGGGTCGCCCGCCTCGGTGTGGAACGACGTCGGCCGCAGGTACCCGCGCTCCCAGATCTTCCCCTTCCCGTCGCCCAGCGGGCCGTGGCACATGGCGCAGAACTGCGTGAACCGCTGGCCGCCGACGTCCAGGTCCTGGGCGGTGATCTCGAACGGGAACTCGGTGACGTACACCGGCGGGCCGGAGTTCGGCTGGCCCGGCCGCGGGTCGAACCGCGGGGCGCCGTAGCTCGTCTGCCGGTCCTCGGGGGCCGGCGCGGCGGCGGGGTCCGCCTTCTTCTCCCCGCGGCCCCAGAACCGGCCCCACTCCTCCTGCGTCAGCCCGGTGACGAGGGGGTCGTTGTCGAGGTACTGGCCGCGGTGGACGACGCCGCGCTCGAGCGGGCGGTTCGACCGGCCGTCCTCGAAGAAGTCGGTCGGCTCGTACGGCTTGTAGTACGGCTGGTCGCCCATCTGCTGCTTGCAGCCGACGACGCCGGCCGCCAGCGCCAGTACGAGTGCCCGCAGGAGGTAATCGGTGCGGCGGGTCATTCCATCACCTCCTCGACCGACAGCGCGCCCAGCGTCTTGGCGAACGCCAGCGTGTCGGCCGAGCTGTACTTCGGGTCCACCGCCTCGATCGACAGGAAGAACTGGTCGCGCGAGAACCGGTCGAACGCCGTGCTGTTGAACAGCGGGTGGTGGAGCCGGGGCAGGCCGCACAGCGCCATCAGCCCGAAGAACCCGCTGAGCGCGGCCGTGAGCACCATCATCTCGAACGCGATGGGCACGAACGACGGCCAGCTCATGTACGGGCGGCCGCCGATGTTCAGCGAGTACCCGTAGGCGTTGTTCCAGAACTGCATGAAAAACCCGGCCAGCGCCCCGGTGAGGCCGCCGATCAGCATCACCGCGCCCATCTCCGACTTCGGGTAGCCGATGGCGTCGGCCGTCTCCGCGACCGGGTACGGGGTGTGGGTGTCGAGCCGGGTGTACCCGGCGGCGACGGCCTTCCGCGTGGCGGCGATCAGCTCGTCCGCGGTCGCGAAGCCCGCCAGCACGGCGAACGGCTTCGGCGCGTCCGGGTCCGGGCCGTGCGGGACGGCGGTCGTGTCGACCATCGGGACGATCGTGGGGGTGTCCACATTCACGGGGCGTTCTCCATGATCGAGTGCCCGCCGCCGCCGCCCTGCTTCTTCGGGAGGAGTTCCCGCATCTCGGTGATCGAGATCATCGGCAGGTAGCGGATGAACAGGAAGAACAGGAAGAAGAACAGGCCGAGCGACCCGACCATGGTGGCGTAGTCCCACACGGTCGGGGCGTACCGGCCCCAGCTACTCGGCACCTGGTCGCGGGTCAGCGTGATGACGATGACGTACCGCTCGAACCACATGCCGATGAGGATGGAGACGCAGCACACCTCCAGCCAGAACTCGCTGCGGCGGACCTTCTTCGACCAGAGCAGCGTCAGCGGGATGCCGCAGTTGAAGAAGATGAGGCACCAGTACGACCACCCGTAGGGGCCGAAGATGCGCTCGATGGTGGTGCCCCACTCGTACAGGCTGTGCCCGTACCACGCCATCCACACTTCCGAGAAGTACCCGTACGTCACCAGGAACCCCGTGGCGAGCATCACCTTCGCCATGATGTCCATGTGGTGGTCGGTGAAGAAGTCTTCCAGCTTGTACCAGTGCCGGATCGGGATGGCGAGCGCCACCACCATCGCGAAGCCCGAGAAGATGGCCCCGGCGACGAAGAACGGCGGGAAGATCGTGGCGTGCCACAGGGGCACGATGGACACGGCGAAGTCGAAGGACACGACCGTGTGCACCGACAGCACGAGCGGGGTGCTAAGGCCGCCGAGGAGCAGGTACACCTTCTCGTAGCGCCGCCAGTGGATGGCCGAGCCACGCCAGCCGAGGGCGAGGAGGCCGTACACGATCCGCTGCCACTTCTTCTGGGCCTGGTCGCGGAGGGCGGCGAGGTCGGGGACGAGGCCGATGTACCAGAACACGAGCGACACGGTGAAGTACGTGGTGACCGCGAACACGTCCCACGTCAGCGGGGAGCGGAACTGCGGGTACACGCCGGCGATGTTGGGGAACGGGTACAGCCAGTAGAAGAACCACGGCCGGCCCATGTGGATGAGCGGGAACACGCCCGCGCACATGACCGCGAAGATCGTCATCGCCTCGGAGAAGCGGTTGATGCTCGTGCGCCACTTCTGGTGCAGGAGCAGCAGGATCGCGGAAATCAGCGTGCCGGCGTGGCCGATGCCGATCCACCACACGAAGTTGATGATCGCGAAGCCCCAGGCGACCGGGACGTTGATGCCCCAGATGCCGACGCCCATGTAGAACAGCCAGGCGACCGAGACGGCCAGCACCTGGAGCATGGCGAAGCCGGCGAGGAAGCCGATCCACCACCCGCGCGGGTGCTTGCCCTCGAGGACGACGTTCCCGATCGCGTCGCCGACGCTCACCAGGTCGTGCTTGTTGAGCACGAGCGGGTGCATTTCGGGTTCGAGGGGGAGGTCGTTCCCCGGCCGGGCGTGTTGCGTCGCTGTCGCTGCCACAGGTTGCCCCTTCGTGGGAAGCCCGTCAGTCCGCCGTCCGAAAGCCCACCGGTTACGCCTTCCCGAGCGCCGCCACCAGTTCCGGGTTCGGGTTCCGGATGTTCGCCAGGTACGTCGTCCGCGGCATCGTGTTGAGCTCGGCGAGCAACCCGTAGTTGCTCGGCTCGGCCTTCCACTTGCCGACCTGGCTGCCGGCGTCGCCGAGGTCGCCGAACACGATCGCCCCCGACGGGCAGGCGCTCTGGCAGGCCGTCCGCACCTCGCCGTCGCGGATCGGGCGGAACTCGCGCTCGGCGACGATCTCGGCGTACCGGATGCGCTGCACGCAGTAGGTACACTTCTCCATCACGCCGCGGCTCCGGACCGACACGTCCGGGTTGCGGCCGAGCTTGCGGCTCTCGGTGTACCAGTCCTGGAACGTCAGGAAGTTGAACCGCCGCACCTTGTACGGGCAGTTGTTCGAGCAGTACCGGGTGCCGACGCACCGGTTGTACGCCATGTCGTTGAGGCCGTCGGCCGAGTGGGCCGTGGCGGCAACCGGGCACACGATCTCGCACGGCGCCTTCTCGCACTGCTGGCACGGCACCGGCATGAAGTACGTCCGGTTGGCGTCCGGCGCGTTCGGCGTCCCCTCGTAGTACCGGTCGATGCGGATCCAGTACATGTCGTGGCCGCGGGTGATCTCGTGCTTGCCGACGGTGGGGATGTTGTTCTCGCTCTGGCACGCGACCGTGCAGGCGTTGCACCCGGTGCACGCCGACAGGTCGATGGCCATGCCCCACCGCCGGGCCGGCCCGCGCGACCCCTCGGGGTACAGCCGGTCGTTCGGGTGGTACATCGTCAGCTCGTGGATGCGGCGGTCGCCGTGCGGGCGGTGGTCGCCGTCCTTGTGGTCGTGCTTCTCGTCGTGGCTCGGGCCGTACACGTTCCCCTGCCGCCGCACCGTGCCGCTGTCCGGGTTCCCCTGCGTCGTCTGCTGGCCGGGGATGTTCTGCGTGATCAGCGCCGTCTCGCCGGCCGCCGTCGGCGTGATCTTGGCGAACCACGGGTTCACCTTGTACTCGGCGTTCGAGCCGCGGCGGACCGGGGCCCGGTCGAGCACCTCGCCGGTGAGGAAGAACTCCTGCTTCATCGACCAGTACGCCTGGAGGCAGGCCAGGAAGTACGAGTCCTTCGTCTTCGCCAGGGTGCCGGCGGCGAACGTCGGGGCGGTGCTCGTCCGCAGCGGGTAGACGTTCGTGCCGCGGGTCAGCTTCCCCTCGGCGTTCAGCTCGTCGGCGGCGTTGCCGACGCGGCCGGCCCGCTCGCGGCCGTGGCCCAGGTGAACCGTCACGGCCTTGTCCGGGTGCCCCGGCAGCACCCACACCGGCAGCTTCACCGACTTCCCGCCGACGGTGATGGTCAGGATGCTGACCTCCGTCCGGCCGCGCTCGCCGGCCGTCCACCGGAAGTCCTTCTCGAGGTCGAGCGCCTTGGCCGTCTCGGCGCTGACGTAGGCGGCGTTGTCCCAGCTGATCTTCGTGACCGGCTTCGGCAGCTCCTGGAGCCACCCGTTGTTCGCGTACCGGCCGTCGTGGAGCGTCGGGTCGAGGCGGAAGTTGACCTCGTACTCGGTGTTCCCGGGCGGCGTGTAGGTGGTGGTCGCGCCCTCGGCCCAGTTGGCGGCGAGGGTCACGGCCGCCGGCGGGAAGGTCGAACCCTTCACGACGCCGAGCCGCACCGTCTCCTGCCACGCCGGGTCGAACGGGGTGCCGAGGCGCGTCTGCCAGTAGGCGCGGAGGATGTCGTACCCGTCGGTCGCGGGCGGGGACTGCGTCGGCTGGTCGGCCCGGTACACGCGGGTGACGAGGGCCAGCAGTTCGATCGCCGACTTGCCGCTGTACAGCGGGGCGATCAGCGGCTGCTGCAGGGCGACGGTGCCGTCGTGCCCGCGGCCGTCGCCCCAGGTTTCGAGGTAGTGCGTCTCGTTGACGTGCCACTTGCAGATGCCGGCCGTCTCGTCCTGGTGCGTGCCGAGGTGGAGCTTGAACGCCACCTTCGCGGCGGCCTCGACGAACCCGAGGTCGGCGGGGGCGGTGTACGCCGGGTTGGTGCCGCCGAGGACGAACAGCGCGTCCACCTGCCCGGCGTTCATCTCGCCGACGAGCGCCTTCAGGTCGGAGACGCGGCCCTCCGGCCGGGCCTCGACCGGGGCCGTGACGCGGACCGTGGTGCCGATGCTGCCGAGCTTGCTGTTCATCGCGTGGGCCAGCGCGTGCACCGCCGGCGGCTGGCTGGCGCCGGCGACGACGAGCGCCTTCTTGCCGGCCCGCTGCAAGTCCTTGACGAGCGGGCCGACCCAGTCGCCGGCCTTGCCCGGCAGGGCGCCGGCGGCGGGGACGCCGGTGACGCCGAGCCCGGCGGCGACGGCCCGCGCGAACGCCTCGACCTGGCCCGCGAGGATCGGCAGGCGGTGGTCGGCGGTCGAGCCGGTCTGCGTCGGCATGCACTCGGCGACGTACAGCCGGCTCATGCCGTCCGGCGTCACGTACTCGTGCTCGCCGCCGGCCGGGATGGTGCTGCGGACGCGGCGGCGGGTGGCGAAGTCCTTGCAGTAGCGGGCGTGGCCGGGGCCCTCGCCGAGGAAGTCGGCGTCGAGCGACAGGATCACGTCGGCGGCGTGGAAGTCGTAGTTGACGGCGTAGTTGCCGTTGAACGCGCGGCGGAGGCCCTCGCGGACGTTGTCCTGCCCGCACGCCTCGTACTGCACCCACTTCGCCTGCGGGAACAGCGCCAGCAGCGCCTCCATCCGGTCGGCGAGCGTCGGCGAGGTGACGGCGCCGGACAGGACGCGGAGGCGGACGCCCGTCTTGGGCGTGCCGTTCGCCTCGAACAGCTGGTCGCGGGCGGCGCGGACGACCTCGTCGAGCGCGACCGGGCTGCCGTCGCGGGTGGGGTGCTGGGAGCGGTCGGGGTCGTACAGGTCGAGGATGCTGGCCTGGTCGATGGCGCCGGTGCCGCCGCCGCTGCTCGGGTGGTCGGGGTTGCCTTCGATCTTGACCGGCCGCCCCTCGTGGCTGCGGACGAGGACGCCGGTGGCGTACCCGGCGGTCGGCGCGGCCGACGCGAAGAACAGCGGCACGCCGGGGATCATCTGCTCCGGCTGCCGGGTGTACGGCACGATCTTCCGCATGTTCGCCGGCCGCGGGGTGCAGCCGGTGGCGCCGGCCAGCGCGAGGCCGGCGCCCATGATGGTGAGGAAGTTGCGGCGGGAGACCGGGTCGGTCCACTCGGCCGCGTCCTCGGGGAACTCGTTCTCGAGCGTCGCCCGGAACGCCGGGCTGTTCATGTACTCGTCCAGCCCGCGCCAGAGTTCCGGCGGGTTGGCGGCGGCGGCGGTGTCGTTCGCTTCGGGGGGCATCACACTACCTCGGAGCTTTGGGCTGCTGGCGGACCGCGTCCCCACCTAGCGGTGGCACATCGAGCAGCTGGTCAGCGTCACGCCGTCGCGGATGTCGTGCAGTTTCACCAGTTCCGCCCCGAGCGCGGCCTGGGTCGTCGGGCGGGGCAGGCCCTTCCGGTCCTTCCCGAGGAAGCGGTCGAGCAGGTCGGTGTTGTCGCTGCCGTCGGGGTTCTTGCCCCAGTTCGGCAGGTCGTCCCGCACCCACACCTGCTCCTTGCCGTTGACGGTGCGGCCCGGCGCCCACGTCATGCTGTACACCTCGGACCGCGGCCGCAGCTGCTCGTGCGGGTTGCGGTGGCAGTTGATGCACCACTCCATCAGCAGCGTCTTCGCCTGGAACGTCAGGTTCATCTCGTCGATCTGCCCGTGGCACGTCTGGCACCCGACGCCCTTGGCGACGTGGATCGAGTGGTTGAAGTAGGCGTAGTGCGGCACGTTGTGGACGCGGTTCCACACGATCGGCGTGTCCGTCTGGAAGCTCCGGCGGACCGGGTCGAGCATGTCGCTGCCGTGCCACATCTGCTGGTGGCAGTTCACGCACGTCGCCGTGGGCGGGATGCCCGCGAAGTGCGAGTCCTCCACCGACGAGTGGCAGTACCGGCAGTGGATGCCGAGCTGGCCGACGTGGTGGGCGTGGCTGAACGCCACCGGCTGCGGCACGACTTCCTCTTTGCCGGTCGTGTAGCTCGACCGGTAGAAGGCGGCGAGCCCGACGCCGGTGCTGCCGAACCCCATCGGGAGCAGCAGCACGAGGAACCGGGTGAGCGGGTTCACGGCCTTCGGGAAGATCTGGGGCATCCGCAACCTCCGTGGTGACGGCCAACGAGCGGGCAGACCGGGCGGGTCACCAGAATCGATATCCCCAGGTCACGAAGTTCACGCCCCAGTACAGCGCGGTGGTGATCGACATGCTGAACGCGCAGATGCCGACGCCGGCCAGGGCCACGTTCTCGCCGTGCAGCCCGCCCCGGTTGCCGATCGCCAGGGAGACCAGGCCGAGGACGAGGCCGACGGCCCCGAGGCACATGCCGAACGGCTTCCAGAAGAACACGATGAGGCTGAAGTACCCGAGGGCGACGGACGCGGCCGCGATCCCGCGGACGGCCGGGGTGAACCCGGGGCCGGCGGGCGGCGGGGGGAGTCGGGTGTTCCATCGGGTTCCTTCTCCGACCGGATCGACTGGGCAGTCAGCCGCGCGAGCAAAGACGGGTTGTACGTCCGCGGCGCGGACCGGCAACGCCCTTTTCTACGAAACCCAACCGCCCGCGACTGCGGCGGATAACCACCGCGACACCCCGTTCCCGGCGGTGAGAATTGGGGTGCGAAACCATTCCCACGGGTGGGAATCCCGTTGTCCGGCCAGTGATTTTGGGGCGCGATCCGCGCGCGTTGGCGGCCGGTCCGCAAGTTGCGATCCCCTCCTCCCACAGGGGAACCGTCCCATGATGCTCCAACTCAACCCGCCAATCCCGCTCGACACGCCGAAGGGCGCCGCGTCCGCGCACGTGCTCATCGACTACGGCCAGGAACACTACGTGCTGTACGTCTGTTTCGTGAACGAGACCGGCGAGTGCTGGGTGTTCCCGGAACCGCGACGTGCGCCTGCAGAAGAACCTGACGATGGGCGTGCGGGTGCCGCACCCGGCCGTGCGCTGTGCCGCGGACGCGGTACCCGTGTAAATACGTTGCGCTCGCGGCTTCGCGTCGGGCGACGCGAAGCCGCGAGCGGCAACAGAACTACGAGCGTGCCGGCAGCGTGACCACGAACGCGTCGCGCCCTCGCCGGGCCGCCCGTGTGCCGCGATGCTTCCGCCGTGGCGGTCCACGATCTTCTTGCACACCGCCAGCCCGACGCCCGTCCCCTCGTACTCGTCGCGGCCGTGGAGCCGCTGGAACACCTGGAAGATGCGCCCGGCGAAGCGGTCCTCGAAGCCGATGCCGTTGTCGGCCACGGCGACCGCCCACCCGTCCGCCGCGCGCTCCGCGGACACGCGCACGACCGGCGGCGCGCCGGGGCGCGTGAACTTCAGCGCGTTCCCGACGAGGTTCTGGAACACCTGCCGCAGCTGGCCCGCGTCGCCGCTCACGGTCGGCAGCGGCCCCGCCTCCACCGTGCCGCCCGACAGCTCGACCCGCGCCGCCAGGTCTTCCAGCGCCTCGGCCAGCGCCGCGTTCAGGTCGACGGCCGCGAACGCCTTCGCCCGCGTCGTCACCCGGCTGTACGCCAGCAGGTCGTCGATGAGCCGCCCCATCCGCCCGGCCGAGCCCATCATGCGGTCGAGCCGGTCGCGGTTGTCGTCGTTCAGCTGGTCGCGGGCCTTCTCCCGCAGCCGGGCGCCGTAGGTCTGAATCTTCCGCAGCGGCTCCTGGAGGTCGTGGCTGGCGGCGAACGCGAATTCTTCCAGCTCCTTGTTGCTCCGCACCAGTTCCGCCGTGCGCTCGGCCACCAGCCGTTCGAGCGTCTGGGCGTGGCGCTTCTTGTCGTCGATGTCGGTGCAGGTGCCGAACCAGCGGACGACGGCCCCGCCGCCGTCGCGGTAGGGGAAGCCCTCGGCGAGGACCCAGCGGTGGCCGCCGCCGCGGGCCTGCAGCCGGTACTCGGTCCGGTAGCCGACGGCCGGGTCGGCCACGGCGGCGTTCCAGGCGGCGGCGGCGCGGCCGCGGTCGTCCGGGTGGACCTGGTCCAACCAGCCCGCGCCCAAACTCCCGTCCGGGCCGACGCCGGTCGCCTCCTCCCAGCGGGCGTTCATGTACTCGACCCGCCCGTCGGGCCGGCACACCCACACGGCCACGGGCACCGCCTCGGCGAGCGTGCGGAACCGCCCCTCGCTCTCGCGCAGCCGGGCCTCCGCCTCCTTGCGGTCGGTCACGTCCGCCCGGCAGCCGACCGTCCGCCGCGGCTTCCCGTCGGCCCCGTACATCACCCGCGCCCGGTCCTCGACCCACACCCACCGGCCGTCGGCGTGGCGGACGCGGTACTCGGTCTGGAGCGTCGCGGCGCCGCGGGCGTAGGCCCGCTCGCGCGCCGCGAGCACGCCCGGCAGGTCGTCCGGGTGGATGCGGGCCGGCCACCACCCCTGCGCGGGGTCGGCGTCCTCCGGCCGCACGCCGATCAGGTCCAGCAGCCCCGCCGACCGCTCGACCCGACCGGCGGCGAAGTCGGCGTCGTACACCAGCCCGCGGACCGCCTCCGTCGCCAGCCGGAACCGCTCCTCGCCCTCGCGCAGCAGCTCCTCGGCGCGCTTCCGGTCGGTCACGTCGCGCTGCGTGCCCCAGGCGCGGACCAGCCGGCCGTCCTCGACCACCCCGACGAGCGTGTTCAGGAACACCCGCGGGGTGCCGTGCCGGTCGCGCTCCCGCGACTCGGCGTCGGTCAGCCGGTACCCGCCGCGGACGAACGCCGCCAGGAACGCCGTCGTCCGCGGGTCGGCCGGGTCGAAGAAGTCGGCGAGGCGCGCGCCGGTGAGTTCGACGGCCCAGGTGTAGCCGTACATCCGGGCGAACGCGTCGTTGCTCTCCGCCAGGTAGCCGCGGCGGTGGAACGCCGCCAGCTGCTCGACCACCGGCAGGTCGGTCGGCACGGGTTCGTCCAGCTCGAACCGCCAGATGCCCTCGGTGCTCTGGGCGACGAACGCCTTGTACCGGTCCTCGCTCCGCCGCAGGTCGTCCTCGGCGCGCCGGGCGGCGTCGAGGGTGAGGGCGAGCCGGTCGGCCGTCTCGCGGGCGGCGGCGAGCGCGACCTCGGCCCGCTCCCGGGCCTGCTGCTGCGCCTCGCCCAGCACGCCGGTGCCGAGGCCGCTGAACAGGAACAGCCCGAAGGCCAGCCGGTCGGAGAAGCTGCCGCCGAACGTCCCCTCATCCGGGGCGACGAAAAAGAAGTCGGTGCCGCCCCCGGTGAGGACGGTACACACGACGGCCGGCCCGAACCCGGCCTCCCACGCCACGTAGATGACGGCCAGGAAGGCGATCAGGTACGGGTACTTGGCGCCGAGCACCGGGTCGAGGGCGGCGCGCATCGCGGCGCCGAGGCCACGGCGTACCCGCGCGTCGCGGCGCCGACCACGGCACCGCCTCGGCCACGGCGTGGTCGACAGCCACGGCGTACCCGCGCGCCGCGACCGCCGCCGCGGGGCCGTCGGCACCGCCTCCGGCGGGCGCCGCGGCCGTGAGGTCGAGCAGCCGCGGCACCGCCGGCGAGCGCCAGCACGGTCAGCCACGACACCACCGCGGTGACCGCCTTCACCACCCCCGACAGGTGGTACACCGGCCGGTAAAAGATGACCGCCTCGACGAGGTGGGTGGTGCCGCAGGCGAGGATGAACGCCGCGAACAGGACGAACAGCCGCGAGAACGGCAGCCCGCGCCGCTGCCGCGCGAAGTAGACGAGCACCAGCGGGATCGACAGGTACGCGAGCCAGATGAGGAGGTCGGACACGACGTGGAGCGCGACTTCCCAGTTCTCCCACGCGCCGCAGTCCTTGCGGGGGACGAAGCCGTCGGTGCTGATGAGCCAGGACATGAGCGCGCGCCGTCCGGTGGGAGCCGTGGGCGCGCGGCGGGACAGGCACTTTTAGGGTGAACGGGCGACGGGGTGAAGGGATGAGCCGAGAAAGCCCACCCCGTCACCCCGTCGTGCGGCCGCTACTGCGCGACGATGATCTCGGCCCGCCGGGCGGGGACGGTCGGGAACAGGCGGAACTCCGGCCCGCTGCCGACGACCGACCCGCCGATCGCCGCCGCGATCGACACCATCAGCGCGACCAGCGCGCCCCACGACGCGGCGATCGCCGCCTGCCCGGCCCGCTCGCGCGTCGCCGGGTCGTTCGCCGCGGCCCGCGCCCGCGCCGGGTCGAGGTTCGTCCAGGCCGCGTCGATGCTGCCTGGCTCACGCCGGCGTCGCGGGCCAGGTCCTTCCACGACCGCTGCTGCACCGTCTGGCTGTTCTGCGCGACCATCGTGCCGCCCATGAGCGCGAAGTACCCGGCCCGCACGCCCATGCCGACCATCATCATCGAGCCGGCGGTCACCAGCGCCCACGTCAGCACGCCGTAGATCACCGCCTCCTGCCGCGTCTCGCCGGCGGTCAGCTGGCTCGTCACCCACCCGCCGAGGAACAGCGCCCCGGCCAGCGTGGCGACGGCCGCGACGATCGCCCCGACGCCGAGCGTCTCGCCGCTGATGTCGGTCTCGCGGAGGCTGACGCCGATGGCGCCGAACAGGAACGTGAACACCAGCGCGGTGGCCAGGGCGACGACCGCCCCGCCGAGCAGCGCCCCCCAGCAGACCCGGCTGCGGACGCCGATCACGTCGGAGACGTGGACCGCGTCGGTGTGGGCAGTGTGTGCGACATGTGCAAACCGGGTGAAGGAACGGCCACCGATGTGGTGGGCCGGACAGGGAAGAGGTGAATG
>JBGAQM010000054.1:0-22479 GCA_044220735.1 Urbifossiella sp.
TCCCCTTGCCCCGGATGAACACCTCGACCTGGTCGAACGCGTCCCACGGGATGTCCAGGTCGATGCCCCAGTCGCTCGCCCCGGCCATCACCTGTTCGAGTTCCGGCCGCGACAGGTGCGTGTAGTTGGCCCGGCCCATCAGGTGCGTGAACGTGGCGAACAGCTTCTTCTGCGCCGCGGCCGACGCCCCGGCGTCGAGCTTCGTCAGCGGCTTGGGGTCGCCGTCGGGGTCGAACGAGGCGTAGCTGTCTTCGAGCTGGCGGAGCTCGGCGTGGTAGAGGGCGTGGATGTGGAGGGTGACGGCGCGGGCGAACCGGCGGAACCGGAGTTGGTCCTCGGTGCTGAGCTTCTGCCCGGCGGCCGGGCCGGCGTCGGCGGCGAGGTAGTCGATCAGGTCCGTGACGCGGACCGGGATGTAGTGCTCGCGGTCGGCGTACTCGGCCACGGGATCACCTGGGGAATCAGCCGATGAGGACGAGGGCGGCGGCCGCGGCGAGGATGACGCCGGCCGCGACCGCGACGACGAGGTTCAGCCCGCGCGGGACGTCGGACCGACCCTGGTGGAGGCCGCCTTCGTCCTCGCGGGTACTTTGGTAGTCGCCGAAGTCGCTTTCGACATCGTTAACGCCGGGTTCCTCCGGGCGGCTGACACGCCGAGCTATTCGCCGGCCGCGGTCGGAGCTTGGGGCCGTCGCCCCGGGGCACGGAGAATCGTACCACCGGCGGCGCGGTTACTCAATCCGCCGCGTGATCGACATGCTCCGCACCACCCGCTCCAGGTCGGGCCGTAGGTCGGCGGCCGTCGCCGCCGGCAGCCGCGCCGCGACAGTGGCGCCGCCGTCCGTCTGCTTGAGCACGGCGTACTCCATCTTCGCCGTCTCCGCCCCGAACACGACGTCCAGCGCGAACCGGTCCACCGTGATCGGCTCCGCCCGGATGCGCGTCGGTCGCTGGGCCACCGCCACCTTCGCCCGCTCCTTCTCCAGGAACGCCGTCGTCTCGCGGAGGTAGTCGTCCGCGGCCGGCACCTTCGCCGCCGGCTCCACGGTGACCAGGATGCCGCCGCCGAGCCGCGAGTGGTCGAGCGTCACCTGCTTTCCCTGGACGGCGCCGACGCGCCACCCGCGCGGGTACAGGAACCGCACCCCGAGCCGCTGGTCGTCGTACAGGAGGAGCGTGTTCTCCCCGTCCGGCTTCAGCGGCAGGCCGCGGAGCGACACGTCCGAGAGGTCGGGCGGCAGCGCCGCGACCGGCGTGCGGGTCAGGATGAAGTGGCCGTCGATGGCGCCGGTCGTCTGGCCGGACGTGCCGTCGAGCAGCTCGTGGGTGCCCTTCACCGACAGGTACGTCACCAGCCTGGCGTCGAGGTCGAAGAACGCGGTTCCTTCGAGCTTCTGGCGGTTGGGGCCGTCCTCGTTCACGCCGCGGACGGTGCCGCTGAGGCGCAGCCGGGCGAGCTTCTTGCCGTCGGCCGCGGCGACGCCCTGGAACTCGACCGTCAGGCCGCCCTCGTCCACCTTCTCCATGTCGGTGAGCTCGGCGACCGCGGCCGCCGACGCGGCCCACTTGTCGCCGGACTTTACCGGCCCGGCGGGGAGAAGGCCCGGCACGGTGGCGGGGAGGAACACGTCGGTGCGGACGACGTCGATCTCGCCCCAGGTGAGCGGCCCGTCGGGCGAGAAGGGGGCGCGGCGGTCGTTGGCGCGGATGAGCACCATCCGCCTCACCGACGGGCGGATGGCCGCGTCCTGCACGACGGTGCCGACCATCCGCCGGAACTCGACGTCGCGGTACGCCCGGACGGTTTTCAGGGCGTTCGCCTCGTCGGGCTCCAGCACGCGCTCGTCGTACACGACCTTGCTCGACCCGAGTACCGGCAGGAGTTGCGGCGCCTTGTCCTTCCCCTGCGGTACGGCGAGTTTGCCGGAGAGCTGGACCCGGACGTCCACCTTGTAGGCGTGGTTCGGGCGGAACCCCTCTGCCAGCGTCACGACCTCCTGCGCGTCGGCGCGTGACGGCCAGCCGACACCCGTGGCGAGCAGTAGCGCGACGATCGGTCTGCATGGGATGCGAAAGTGGCACATACTGGTCAAGAGGTTACGGGGGAAGGGTTTCCGCGCTTGCGGGGTTGCAACGCCGCGTGCCGCGGGGCAAGCGATTGTACCTTCTGGCTCCCCACCCCGCAGGATCGCCGCACGAAAGGCTTGCAGCAAAACTCACCACGAACCTGTAAATCCGACCAGTGTCGTGGTTAATTGACGGTCTTGGCGGACATTGTCCCGGAAATGCAGTACGCAACCGGCGTCATAACCCCCTGGGAAATCAGGGAATGGACACCAGCGGGTGGGAAATGGCCGCGTCGAAATGTGACTTCGGCAACCTCTTTGCTACGGAGTAAATACCACCTTCGAGTCGGCACCCCTGACAACCCGGATCGCCCTATCGCCTGCTATCACCTGCCGGGTTAGACGCCCGGCTGTCGATCGGACGAATCCACGACACGCGATGCCGAGAGAACACGCCGCCCGGGCGTCCCGTACCGAATAGTCGGGACGTCCGGGCGAACCCCAACCGGGCGGGATGTATCTAATCGGGGCAGGCGGTGCAACCCCGAATGCCCGGCGACGTCGGAAAGGAAGGGGGCCGGAAACGGTATCCCCCGACACACCGAACAACTCCTGGCGGCCGCGGAGCGGCCCCGGGAACGGGAGGGACGGCGGTGAGCGCCTTCAAGGTCCAGGCCCTGCGCGAGCTGACGGAGCAGCAGACCCGGTTCGCCCCGCCGGTCCGCCGGCAGGAGCAGGTGAGCCGCGCCGAGCGGCTCGTGGCCGAGATCGACCCGGGCAAGCAGTACCCCTACCAGTGGGTCTGCTTCAAGCTCACCGAGTACCGCTCGGACGCGCACGCCGACCTGCTCATCCCCGGCCCGCTGCTGCGGCACGACCTGGCGCTGTTCGCCCGGCGCGTCGAGCGGTCGATCCCGCCGGTGCCGATCGAGCAGGCCGTCGAGCCGATGCTCACGCTGGACCAGGTGAGCGAGCGGTTCCGGGTGTCCACGAAGACCATCGGCCGGTGGCGCCTCCGCGGGCTGTCCGCCCGCCGGGTCCGGGTCGCCGGCCGCAGTCAGCTGGGGTTTCCCGCCAGCGCGGTCGAGCGGTTCGTGGCCGAGCACCGCGAGTTGGTCGCCCGCGGGTCGAAATTCTCGCACCTGACCGAGGGCGAGAAGGACGACATTCTCAAGGCGGCACGCGAGATGCGGAACTCCGGGGCGACCCTGACCGACGCCGCGCGGCGGATCGCCGCGACGCTCGGCCGGTCGTCCGAGGCGGTGCGGGTGACGATCAAGAATTACGACCGGGCGCACCCGACCCACGCCCTGTTCCCGGCCGCGGGTCGGCTGACCGAAACGGACAAGGACGCGATCTACGAAGCGAAGCGCCAGATGGACCTGACCCGAGAGACGACTAACCACACAGGTGATACCGTGAATACCCTTGCCACCCGCTTCGGCCGCACCCGGTCGTCCGTGTACCGGGTGGCGAACGAGGTTCGGGCGCGTGAGCTGATCGCCCGCCCGGTCGATTACATCGACAGCCCCGAGTTCGCCGACGAGAGCCGCGACGCCGAGTTCCTGGCCGAGATGCCCGGGAAGGCCGAGTTCGACGCCAAGCTGTTGCAGATGCGGCCGCCGAAGGACGTGCCGCCGCAGATGGCCCACCTGTACGAGTGGCCGCTGCTGTCGAAGGACCAGGAGCAGCACCTGTTCCGCAAGATGAACTACCTGAAGCACAAGCTCCGCAAGCTGGGCGAGAGCGTGGACCCGGCGCGGGTGCGGGTGAGCGAACTGCGGCAGGCCGAGGAGCTGCGCGAGGGCGTCAAGGCCGTCCGCGACGTCCTCATCAACTGCAACCAGCGGCTGGTGTACAACAACGCCAAGAAGCACCTGGCGAACGGGACGGAGTACATCGACGACCTGGTGAGCGACGGGAACCTGTCGCTGATGCGGGCGGTCGAAAAGTTCGACTACGTGCGGGGCTTCAAGTTCAGCACGTACGCGACGTGGGCGATCATCAAGAACTTCGCCCGGAGCATCCCGGACGAGAAGACCCACAAGCAGCGCTACATGACCGGGCACGACGAGGTGTTCGAGGCGAAGGCCGACGTGCGGACGGACGAGCAGGAGGTGCTGGCGGTGGCCGACGCCGCGAAGGCCCGGGTGAGCAAGCTGCTCGGCCACCTCGACCCGCGGACCCGCGAGGTGATCCGGATGCGGACCGGGCTCGACGGCTCCCGCGAGATGACGCTGGAGCAGATCGGCCAGCACTTCGGCATCACGAAGGAGCGGGTGCGGCAGATCAACGTCCGCGGGATGAAGCAGCTCCGCGAGTGGGCCGCGAAGGAGACCGGCGACGTGGGTTGAACCGCCCCTCAACGCGACCGCCCGGGGACAGCCCTCCCCGGGCGTTTTCGTTACCGTTACTCCTTCTTGTCCTTCTTCCCCGGGATGCGGACGAGGGTGTCCTTGCTCCCGCCCTCCCGCGAGCTGACGAGTTCCGTCTTGGTCAGGGCGTGGACGGTCCGGGTCATCGCCTCCTCCTTGTCGCCGAACTTCAACTTCAGGGTCAGTTTGTCGCCGTCCAGCTTGTAGGTCCCCTCGCCCTTGTCGTCCTTCCCGGCGAACGTGACCATCGCCTTGCCGTCCTTGGTGAACTCGACCACGAAGGCTTCCGTCTTCCCCTCGATCTTCGGCTGCCACTTGCCCACGAGGAGCTTGGCGTCGATCTTCGCCGCGTCCTGCCGCCCGTCGGCGCCACCGCCGACCGCCGCCACCAGCACCGCCGCCGCAACGCCGACCAGAACCGCGCGCATGACCCGCCCCGGGTTGTGAGGAATCGGCCCGCCTCAGTCTTACTCGGGTTGGGTGTCGGGGGCCAAACGAAACCGCCCGGGGTGGAGCCCCGGGCGGCGCCGCACGCGCGGTCGCGGCGGTCAGTCCTTCTTGTCGCCCTTCGCCGCGACGCGGACCAGGGTGTCCTTCTTCCCCTTCGCGTCGGAACTAACCAGCTCCGTCTTGCTCAGCGAGTGGACGGTGCGGACCTCCTCCTTCTCCTCGCCGCCGAACGCCAGCTTGAAGCTCAGCTTGTTCCCCTCCAGCTTGTACGTCCCCTCCAGCTTGAGTTCCTTCTCGCCGAGCTTGGCGACGAACGCCAGCTTGCCGTCCTTGAGGAACTCGACGGTGAAGTCCTTGCCCTCCGGCTCCTTCGGCTGCCACTTGCCCAGAAGGAGCTTGGCGTCGATCTTCGCCGCCGCCTGCCGCCCGTCGGCGACGCCGCCGAGCGCCGCAACCAGCACCGCCGCCGTCACGCCGACCAGAACCGCACGCATCGCCGCACCTCAGGTGTGAGAAGGAGCCATCCGGGGTCGCCCCCGAGACACGACTCGTTGTAGGAATTCGGGAGCGCAAACGAACGACGCCCCGGGTTCTCCGGGGCGTCGGGGGGAGCCGGTGGCGAGGTCGGCTCAGTCGATCTGGGCCGCGGGCACCGCGGGGGCGGCGGCCGGGCGCGCGTTGGTCACCGGGGCCATGATTTCGTCCACCGTCTCGCCGGCCGCGGCCGGGCGGCCGTCGCTCTGGAGCAGGGTCAGCTCGCGGCGCTGCACGTCGAGCCGCTTCCGCGCCTTGGCGATCGCCTCCTTGATCTGCGCCGCCCGGGTGTCGTCGGTCTGGTAGCGGCTCTCCATCTGGGCCAGGTTCATGGCGTGGACCTGCTCCTCCAGCTCGTCGATGGCCGCGTCGAGGTCGCCCTTGAGCCGGCCGAACGCCGCCCGCTGCTTCTCCAGCTGCTCGACGATCCGCCCCTGCGACTCCAGCTTCGCCTGGGTCCGCTTGAGGTTCTGGTCCAGGTCCACGTAGATCTGCACCGAGTCCTTCAGACGGGCGCGGCCGGCGGCGAGCGACAGGGACTGGTCGCCGATCGACACGGACACGTTCACCTCGCCGGCCCGGGCGCGCTCCTCGGCGGCGCGGACGGCGGTCTCACGGGCGCGCATCACCTCGGCGACCTCGTTCTTCCGCTTCGACAGGTCGGCGATCCGCTGCCGCGACTCGTCCTGGTCGGACTGGAGGCGGGCGAGCTGCTTCACGACCTTGACGTGGTCCTGGTCGAGGTTTCGGACCTCGGTGCGCAGCCGGGCGATTTCCTTCTCCGGCGGGATGTTCTCCTCGGCGGCGTCGCGGAGCGAGCGGACCTCGTTGCGGACGTACGACCCGACGCGCGTCCCCCTCAAGGCGGCGACGGCGACCCCGCCGACGACGGCCATCAGGATGAGTTTCTTGATCATCGGCACCTCACGGATGGGGGTCGGGGAGCCACCCCGACCGAGTAGATAAAAGTGCTTCGCTGCGCAAATTGAGTTCTTGGGCGATTTTGTGGGCGCGGCGGGGGAAGAAAGCCCGGCGTCGGCCGTCCCCGGCCTTGGCGGCACCCCGTATCCTGCCCCGATGGAGAAGCAACTGCTGTTCTGGGCAGCGTTTCTGGTCACGTGGGTGGGTCACGCCTGCATCCTCACCGCTCTGCTGAACAACGCCTACGGCCGGCCGTTCCCCAAGTCTGTTCTCAAACCCCTGCGGCTGGTCACGGGGGCTCTCATCGTCCTGTTCCCGGTTCTGGAGTACGCCACGCCCGAAAACACCGGGCGGGTCTTCGACGCGGTCGTGGCGTACCACGGCGTCTGCCTGGTGTTTGGCGGGCTGGTCTTCCCCGCCATCACGCTGTACCGCCTCGTCCGGCGCCGGCCGGCGGAACTGATCGCGGAAACGACTCACACGCTCGACGTGCGGGCCGAACTCGGGCCGGCGGTGGTCGGCGACGGGAAGTGGCGACGGGTGGCGACGCTACCGGGGAACGACGTGTTCCGGGTGGAGTTCACCGACTGGACACTCGCGGTGCCGGACCTGCCGCCGGAATGGGACGGGCTGACCGTCCTGCTCCTGAGCGACCTCCTCTTCCTCGGCACGGAGAGCCGGGCGTTCTTCGAGCGGGTGCTGGCGGAGGTGCGAACCCGCTGGCCGGTGCCAGACCTGGTGTGCCTCGCCGGCGACTTCGTGGACACGGAGTCCCACCACGCCTGGGTCGGCGAACTCCTCGGCCCCCTGACGGCGACGGAGGGGAAGTTCGCCATCCTCGGCAACCACGACGCCTACCACCGCCCGGCCGCCGTCCGCGCCGAACTGGAGGCGGCCGGGTACGCGGTCGTGAGCAACTGCTGGCGTGAGGTGACGGTCCGCGGGGTGCGGACGGTGCTGGTCGGGCACGAGGGGCCGTGGTTCGGCCCGCCGCCGGACCTGACGACGGCACCGACCGGGCTGTTCCGTTGGTGTCTGAGCCACACGCCGGACAACGTCTACTGGGGTCGGGCGAACGCGGTGCGGCTGATGCTGTGTGGCCACGTTCACGGCGGGCAGATTCGGCTGCCGGTGGTGGGGTCGATCTTCGTGCCGAGCGTGTACGGCCGGCGGTTCGACGCGGGCGTGTTCGGCGGCGGCGGGACGGTGGCGGTGGTCGGCCGCGGGCTGAGCGGCAAGGAGCCGCTGCGCTTCCGCTGCCGGCCGCAGGTGGTGCGATTAACGCTGACGGCAGGGAACCGCGTCCCATGACAACCTGTGCTCCGCCGCTGGCGGCGATGCGAGGTAGACGCCGCATCACCGCGGGCGGCGGTCGCGCGGGCTTTCCGGGATCGTCCCGACCGCTACAGTGATTCCACCCCGGCCGCCCGTCGGGTGACGCAACCCGCCCGTTTCAGCCTGACATCGGCGACCGGCGGGGTGTAAACTGGTTGTGGCTCTCCCCGTCCTGCCGCTTCATATCACACGGCGGAGGTAGAGGTGACGACGGACCCGGACGCGCCCAAGAACGGAACGGTCGGCGGCCTTGCGGCCCGGCTCGCGGCCGACCCCGCGGCGCCGCTCCCCGAGGTGTTCCGCCGCGTCTGCGAGGCCGCGGCCGACGCCGTGGGGGTCGAGCGCGTCGGCGTCTGGCTGTTCGTCAACGGCGACCGGGCGCTGCGCTGCGTCAGCCTGTTCGAGCGGTCCAAGCGGAAGCACTCGAAGGGGGCGTGCGTGCCGCTGGCGGTGCCGTCGGAGTACGTCCGGGCGGTGTCGATGGCGCCGCTCCTCGCCGCCCCGGAGGCCCGCACCGACCCGCGCACCGCCGAGCTCGGGGCGGCGTACTTCGCCCCCAACGGCATTACCTCCGTCCTCGACGCCCCGCTGATGCGCGACGACCGGCTGGTCGGCGTGCTGTGCTGCGAGCACGTCGGCCCGGCGCGGGCGTGGACCGACCCCGAGCGCCGCGCCGCCCGCGCCGTGGCCGACCTCGTCGTCGCCCGGATGACCGCGGCCGAGACGGCGCTGCGGTCGCCGAACCGGGTGGACCCCCCGGCCCCGCGGGCGGAGCGGACCGCCGGGCACGACTTCCGCAACGTCCTGAACGAGATCATGGCCCACGCCGAACTGGTGAAGGGCACGCCCGGCCTCCCGCCGGCGGCGGCGGCGCGCCTCGAGAAGTTGCTCGCCGCCGCCCACCGCGGCGGCGCGCTGCTGCGAACCCTGCTCGCCGAGCCGGAGCCCGAGCCGGTCGTCGTCCCGCCCGCCCCCGTGCTGTCGGACGAGACGGGCGAGCACGAACCGCTCGTGGAGGCCCGGTGATCCGCGCCGGCAAGCTGGTCCTCCTGTGCGGCCTACTCAGCGCCGGGATGGGCGTACTCCTCCTCACCGTGGCCGGGCGTATCGACGGACTGGTCTGGCTGGCCGTGCCGGTGCTGTTGCTCGGGCTGGTGCTGCTGGGGATGTGGGTCCGCGAGGTTCGCCGCCCACCCCCGCCGCCGGACACGCCGGAGTCGGTGGCCGCGAACCTGCCGGGGAAGTGGTATCCGTTTGCCCTCCTGGGCATCGTGGTGGTTCAGGTCGTGTGGCTGATCGTCTGGTCGAAGCTCTGACGGAGTGACCCGGTGGCCGACCCGCCGCGGAAGGGGCGACCGAAAGGCGCCGCCGGGTTCGGCTGGCGCGCGTTCTTCCACACCAGCACCACGCCCGTCTTCGTCCTCGGCCGCAACCGTAGGTTGCGCTACGCCAACCCGGCGTGGGAGCGGCTCGCCGGCACGTCGCTCGCCGAGTCGCTCGGCCTCGTCTGCTCGACGCGCCGCCACAGCTCCCCCCTCGCCGCGGCACTGGCCCCCACGCCCGAGGCGTTCGCCGGCCGCGCCGACACCTCGCGCCGCGCCGCGCCGCCGAATCGCACTGGGCCGCCGTGGTGGGACGTGTCGTTCGTCCCGCTCGCCGCGGCCGACGGGCTGCACGGGATCGTCGGCACCGTTCGTGTGGTCGGCGAAGCGGCGAGAGCCGCGGCGCGGGTGATTCCGGCGGCGGTCGCGGCGCTGCGCGAGACGCACGCCGCCACGTACACGCCCGACCTATTCCCGCCGCGCCTGGCGGCGCAGCTGCGGCTCGCGGGGCAGACGACGGCACCCGTGTGGCTGGTCGGCGAGCCCGGTTCCGGCAAGCACACGGCGGCGCGGGCGGTCCACCACGCCGGGGCGGCGCGCGAGCGGATGTTCGTCCGCGTCGGCGGCGCGGAGTTGCAGCCGTACCTCGTCGAGAGCCTGTTTTGGGGGCACGGCGGCCTGGCCGGCACCGACCGCGTCGGAACCGTGTACCTCGCCGACCCCGCGGCCCTCTCGCGCGACGTTCAGCAGCAACTGATCGACCTGTTCACCGACGACCGCCCCGGCGCGCCACGGCTGGTGTGCGGCAGCAGCCGTCCCGCCGCCGCCGACGTGGCCGCGGGACGGCTGCTGCCAGAGTTCCATTCGCAGTTGTCGGTCCTGGAGCTCACGGTGCCGCCGCTCCGGGAGCGAGTCGGCGAGTTGCCGCGGGTCGTGTCGCGTCTGTTGGACGCGCTGGGGGCGCCGCCGGACTTCGACGACGCGACCGCCGCGGTGCTGGCCGCGCAGCCGTGGCCGGGGAACGTGCGCGAGCTGGCCGCGGCGATGGCGGAGGCGGTCGCGGCCGGGCCGCTGCGGCGTGAGAACCTGCCGCGCGAGTATCGCGTTCGGGCGGGGCTGGAAACGCCGTCGGCGGAGTCACTGACGCTGGAACCGGTCCTCGCCGCGGTCGAGAGGCGGTACATCGAACGGGCACTGGCGCGAACCGGCGGCAACGCGGCGAAGGCGGCGGGGCTGCTCGGGCTGTCGCGCGGGGCGCTCTTGCGGCGCATGACGGCGCTGGGGCTCGACCGTTCCACAGACGAGCCGGGGGCGTGAGCGACCGGAGTCCGAACGGATCGACCGGCATCGGACTCGGGTCGCTCACGCTCCCGGCTCGCCATGTTGTGCCACTTCTCATCACCTTTTCCCCGGTGCGACCCTTCCGCAATCGTCACCCGTCGGGTAAACTTTCCTCATCCCTCCCGCCCCCGGGTCGTCCCGCCATGTTCCGCCTGACTGGTTGCGTCCTCGGATTGTTCCTGTGCGTGGTCACGGCGTCCGCCCAGGACCTGCTCCCCGCCCCGCGGCCGAAGGCCGTGCCGACCAAGAATGCACCGGCCGCGAAGGCCGACAAGATGCCGCTGTCCGGCCTCGCGCCGGCGGTGCCGATGTCGAACACGTGCACCTACCGCTACGCGGTCGGCACCACGAACCCGCAGTGCCAGGCGTTCGTGGACCAGGCGCTCGGCATGTACTACTCGTACGTCTGGATCGAGGCCGCCCGCGGGTTCGAGACGGCGCTGAAGCACGACCCCGAGTGCGCGTACGCCTGGCTGATGCTGTCGCGGTCGCTGGAGAAGTGGGGCCGCACCGGCACCGCCCCGAGCCCGCTGCCGTACATCGCCGCGCTCGGCGGCCCGGCGTCGGTGAAGCTCCCCGACCGCGTCGGCCGTAACACCGCCGAGTACGCGCTGGAGCGCGCCAAGCAACTCGCCCCGAAGGCGAGCATGCGCGAGCGGCTGCTGATCCAGGCCCGGTTGCAGGAAAAGGGCATGTGGCCCGACACGCCCGCCGACGCCCGCAACAAGAAGGCCGCGGCGACCCTCGACGAACTTCTGACGCTGCACGACGACGACCAGGAGGCGTGGTTCTGGCGGGCGCAGCTCGCGGAGGGCGTGAACGGCAAGACGCCGTTCTACAAGGCGCTGCTCCGCGTCAACCCGGACAACCCCGGCGCGAATCACGAGCTGGTCCACTTCTTCGAGAACGTCAAGCGGCCGGCGCTCGGCTGGCCCTACGCGGAAGGGTACATCCGCTCGTCGCCCGGCATCCCGCACGCGCTGCACATGCAGGCGCACCTCGCCATGCGGATCGGCAAGTGGGGGCCGACGACCGACTGGAGCTCGCGGGCCGTCGAGTTGCAGAAGGACTACCACGCCCTCCAGGGCGTGACGCCCGGCGAGGACCACCAGTTCAACCACCACATGGAAACGCTGACGCGCAGCCTCGTCCACGACGGCCGCTTCTACGAGGCCGAAAAGCTGAAAAAGGAGGCGGAGGGCTACAAGTACAGCTTCCGCCCCGAGTGGTTCAAGATGGCGCTGGCCGAGGGCGACTGGGACGGCGCCGCCAGGCTCGTCGAGCAGTTCCGCAGGGGGAACAAGGCCGACGGGGCGTACTACGCGGCGCTGCTGTACCTCGAGAAGGGCGAAACGGAACGCGCCGGCGCCGAGGTCGATGCCATGAAGCAGAGCCCCGCCGGCCCGGCGGGCATGTTGAAGAAGGGCGGCAACCGCGGCGAGACAAAGCTGTGGGAGGTGCAGGGCCGGCACCTGTGCCAGAGCGGCCAGGGCGAGGCCGGGCTGAAGCTGCTGAAGAAGGCCGTGGACGCGACCAAGAACGACTACGGCCACCACGCCTGGGGCAACGGTGCCGTGCTGATGGAGGCGTGGGGCGTCGGGGCGCTGGAGGCCGGCGACGCCGTGCAGGCCGAGGAAGCGTTCCTGGAGGCGCTGGCCCACGACAGCGGCAGCGTCCGTGGGGCGCTCGGCATGTGGGCGGTGTGCGACCGCCTCGGCCGCACCACCGAGGCCGAGCGATTCCTGGCGCTGGCCCAGCGGCTCTGGAGCCGCGCCGACCCCGACGACTTCAACCGCCTCAAGAACGTCCTGGCCGCCAAGGCCTCGCGCCTGCCGGCGACCGCCGCCAGTTCCCCCACCACCCCGAGCCCGTCCACCCCATGACCCGCACCGCGTTCGCCGCCCTCCTGTTCGCGTCCGCCGCCGCCGTCGCCGCCGACCCGGTTACGTCCGGGCTGCCGGTCGGGAAGCGGCCGGGGCCGTACAGCTTCCTCGTCGCCACCGGCCCGCAGCGCGGCCAGCCGACGTGCTACGTCTGCGAGCAGCACGAGGGCGGCAAGCCGGCCGCCGTCGTGTTCGCCCGGTCGCTGTCCGACCCGCTCGGCAAGTTGCTGGCGAAGCTCGAAGCCGCCGGCGCCGGGAAAGACGCCACCGGCTACAAGGTGTGGATGACGCAGGTCACGCCGACGGCCGACCTCGACGCCCTGGCGACGTGGGCGCAGAAGCAGGGGCTCAAGGGCGTGCCGGTCGGGGCGTTCGAGGGGGCCGACGGACCGCCGGCGTACCGCCTGAGCCCGGACGCCGACGTGACGGTGATGCTGTTCGTGAAGACGCAGGTGGTCGCCAACTTCGCCTTCCGCAAGGGCGAACTCACCGACAAGACCGTCGAGCAGGTCGTGGCAGCAACCCCACAACTCTTCAAGAAGTAACACCGCTTGCGGCTGAGCGTCGTGGGACGCTCAGCCGCAAGCGTTCGTTATTGTTGCTCGTCCGGGCGGTACGGCTTTCCGCGGTGCCGCTGGTGCGACTCGAACTTCGCCTGCTTGCGGAACTTCACCTCGTCGTCCACCAGTAGCGCGTCCAGGTCGTTGAGGGCCGCCAACTCGGCCTCCGTCTCCGGGCTCGACGGGACGGAACAGGTCGCGTACCGGGCTTCCGCCAGGTACGCCGCCGACCCCGCCCGGTCGCCGGCCTCCGACGCCCGCGTCGCCGCCTTCTTCGCGCGCGCCGCGGTCAGCAGCGCCGCCTGCTGCTTCACCTCCGGGTTCTCCGGCAGCGCGTCCCACACCGCCGACGGCACCGCCGGGAGCGTCAGCCCCGCCACCGCGACGCGCTTGCCGTCGCCGTTCGCCGGCGTCCACTCGACGCGGAACCGGGCCACCGGCACCTCGCCCTCGCCGCCCGGCACCGTCACCCGCACGACCACGCTCACCGGCATCCCGCTCACCAGGTTCGGCAGCCGGTAGCGGCCGTCGGGCGTGGTGTCGAGTTCGTTCAGCACCTCGCTGAACACCACCCCGGGGGCCGACTCCACGGCGAACGTCGCGTCGGTGCCGACGGTCGCGCTCAGCCCGCGCAGCTCGGCCGCGAACAGCGCCGGCAGCTGGGCCGGGCTCTCGACGTAGTAGTAATTCCCGTCGCCGCTGCGGGCCATCGCTTCGAGCAGGTCCTCGTTGTAGTCCGCCCCGAGGCCGACCGCCGACGTGCCGACGCCGCCCGCGGCCGCCTTGTGGACCTCGGTGGCGATGACGTCCGGCCGGCTCTCGCCGACGTTGGCGAGGCCGTCTGAGAGGAGGAGCACGCGGTTCAGCCCGCCGCGGACGTGGCCGGCCTTCACCTGCGCCGCCCCCTCGGCCCAGCCGCCGAACAGGGCCGTGCTCCCGCGCGGCGTCACCGCCTCGATCAGCCCCGCGACGCGGGCCTTGTCGGGCACGCCGTTGGGGAAAAGGGTTTCCACCCGGTCGTCGAAGATGGTGACGCTGACGCGGTCGCCGTCGGCCAGTTCGCGGACGGCGAACACGGCGGCCTGCCTGGCGAAGGCGAGCTTGCGGGCCTCGCCCATGGAGCCGGAGCGGTCGAGGACGAGGCCGAGGTTCAGGGGCGGGCGGCCGGCCGCGGGGGCCGCGGCCGGCGGGGTGATCGTCACGAGTAGGTCGAGGGTGCAGGCGCCGTCGGCGCGGACGGCCGGGCGCGACGGCAGCACGGTGACGCGGGCGTCGGACATGACGGGCTCCGGGTTGTGGGCGACGCGACGGGAACTGGTAACGGACACGCCCGGCGGCGCGGCGGTTCGCGGGTGGTGATTCGCCGGCGGGCCGGCCCGATTGCGCCACCCGAGGTGTCACTATCATAACAGCATGTGGCCGACCCGGGACTCGACCGACCGCCTCCTCGACAACGCCCGCGCCGGCGACCCGGCCGCGGTGGACCAGCTCCTCGGCGAGTTCCGCGAGCCGCTCCGCCGCGTCATCGGCCTCCGGCTCGACCCCGCGGTCGCCCGGCGGGTGGACGCCTCCGACATCGTCCAGGACGTGCTCGTCGAGGCGAACCAGCGGCTGACGGAGTACCTGAAGAAGCCGGACATGCCGTTCCACCTGTGGCTGCGGCACCTGGCGCAGGACCGGATCATCGACACGCACCGCCGGCACCGCCTCGCCCAGCGCCGCAGCGTGGACCGCGAGCAGCCGATCGCCCGCCCGGCGTGGGCTGAGGATAGCAGCGCGTCGCTCGTCGCCCAGCTCATCGACACCGAACGGACACCAACCTCGGAGGCGATCGCTCACGAATTGCGGCGGCGGCTCGAAGTCGCCGTGGACCAGCTGGGCGAGGACGACCGCGAGGTCGTGCTGATGCGGCACACCGAGGGGCTGTCGAACCAGGAGGTCGCGCTCGCCCTTGGCCTGACGGAGGCGGCGGCGTCGATGCGCTACCTGCGGGCGCTACGGCGGCTCCGCGGCGTGCTGGTGCCCGACGGCCGCGAGGGGGAACCGGACTTGTAGTTCCGTTGCCGCTTGCGGCTTCGCGTTGGGCGACGCGAAGCCGCAAGCGGCAAGACACTTGTCGCATCACCGCGTCGGTCCGCCGGTCGTCAGCCACGTCGCCACGTCCGTCTCAAGTTCCTGCACGAACTTGCTCCGCGGCAGCACCCGCGTACACCCCGCCTCCCGCGCCGCCCGCAGCGTCTCGGCCTCGACGTGCGACCCGAACGCCACCGTCGTCGGCATCACCGGGCACGCGTCCCGCAGTCCCGCGAGCAGAGCCGGCAGGTCGAGTCCCTCGTTCTCCAGGTCCAGAATCACGCCCCCCGGCGGCTCGCGGCGGGCGAGGGCGAGCAGCGCGTCGGCGGTCCGCGCCTGCTTCACCGTCAGCCCGGCGGTGCGGGCGGCGCCGGCCACGCGGCTGAAGAAGATCAGGTCGTCGCACAGCATCACGCCGTTCGGCATTCCGCACCCCCGTCGCCCGGCCCACGACGGGGCACGGCTCGCCTCACCTTTATACTCTGAACTCGACACCCCGAACCCGAAACCCCCGCTCTCCCATGCCCGAACCGCTGCGCCGCGTCCCGTCGTCCGCCCTCGTCGCCGGCTGGGACTTCAGCACCGGGGCCGTCAAGGCGCTCGCCTTCGACCTCGCCGGCAACGTCGTCGCCGAGAGCCGCTTCCCCACCGACCTGTGGACCGAGGGCGGCGTCTCCGAGCTGAACCTGATGACGCTCGAAGGTCAGGCCCGCGCCAGTACCCGCGGCCTCGCCGCGCGGCTGCGCGAACTCGGCCGCCTCAACGACTGGCTCGTCGGCGGCGTCTCCGCGACGCACCACAGCGCCGGCCGCGTGGACGCCGACGGCAACCCGGTCCGCCGCGCCATCTGCTGGAACGACCAGACGCTCGCGCAGTACCACGCCGACGGCCTGAAACGCCTCGGCGGACCGGGCGTGCCGCGCGACCTCACCGGCGGCCCGTGGGCGGTCCGCTACTCGCTCAGCCACTTCGTGAAGGACGAGACCACGCTGTCGGCCGCCGACTGGAAACGCACCCGCTGGACCCTCGGGCACGGGCCGCTCGCCGCGGCGTACCTCACCGGCCGGTTCGGCGTCACGAGCGTGTCGAGCGCCGCGTCCACCGGCATCATGGACCTGCGCACGAACCAGTGGCGCCGCGAGATGCTGAACGCCCTCGCCAGCCCGGAATACCGCGAGCAGGCGTGGGACAGCCTGCCGCAGATCATCGACATGAACGAGGCGATCGGCCCGCTCGCGGAGCACGTCGCGCTCGACGCGAGGCTGCCGCTCGACGTGCGGCCGTTCGTCTTCCCCACGCTCGACGACCAGGCCGCGGGGCTCGTCGGCGGCGGGGCCACGGACGCCGGCCACGTCGCCGTCATCCTCGGCAACTCGGCGGTCGTCAACTCGTCGTCGTCGGCGCTGCCGTCGGGCGGCACGCTCGACGCCATGAAGTTGAACTGGGGGCCGTACCTGTGGATGCGCTGCTACTCGAACGGGGCGCAGTTCCTCGACCGCGTCGTCGGCCACACCCCCGACTGGGCGAAGTTGGAAGCCGCCGCGGCGGCCGTGCCCGCGGGGTGCGGCGGCGGCGCGGTGCTGCCGTTCGTGCTGAGCGAGCCGTCGGTCGGCGTGCCGGCGCCGCGCGTCGAGTGGTCCCCGGCGGAACCCGCCGACGCGGGCACGAGGCTCCGGGCGGCGTTCGAGGCGATCGCGTACCTGATCGCGCTCGGGGTGAAGGAGCACGAGGCGGCCGGGCAGACGATCACGCGCGTGACCGTGAGCGGCGGCATCGCCAAGTCGCCGCTGATGGTCGAAATTCTGGCGAGCGTGCTGAACCGGCCGCTGGACCTGCTGGTGTCGAGTGAGGGGCCGGCGCTCGGCGCGGCGGTGGCGGCGCTGGCCGGGTACGAGTCGAGTCTGCGGGCGGCGGTCGGGGAGGCGGCGCCGTTCGCCGTGGCCGACGCGGTGGCGACGATGGTGAAGTTCCGCGGCCGGGTCGAGCCGCGGCGCGAGTGGGTCGGCGAGTACGCAAAGGGGTTGGCCGCGTTCGCGGGGCGGATCAAGTAGTACAACCGCTTGCGGATTCGCGCTGCCCCGCGCGAGGCCGCAAGCGGCAGCGGAACGCAACCGTACTCACCGCCGCGCCGCGGCGTCGATCATGTCCAGGTACAGCGGCGTGGCCGGCGGCGACAGCTCCGGCACGTCCCACGCCGGCAGCGCCGGCCGCCGCGACTCGCGGAACCGCACGCGGGCGTCCTCGACCTCGCCCGCCAGCAGCGCCAGCCAGCCGCGGCGGAAGAAGAACGCCGCCTCGCGGTCCGACTTGCCGATCACGTCCTGCCGCACGCGCTGGTACATCCCCACCCGCTCGCGGTAGAACATGCCGAGGCCGATCGTCGTGTTCAACGACGGCACCACCGGCACCGCCGGCCAGCCGGGCGGCAGAACCTCGCTCGGCGGCAGCGGGGGCGGGGCCGAGACCAGCGGCCCCTCGGTCGTCTCCAACTCCTTGCCGGCCGCCTCGTAGTTCCCCGTCAGCACCAGCAACTGCCCCTGCACGAGCCGGAAGATGAGCCGGTCCGTCTGTGCCCCCGGCGGCGGGTTGGGGGAGGCGGCCTGCTCCTCGAACGTCTGCCGCACGCCCTCCAGGTCGGCCGCCGCGTCCTCGACCCGGCCGACGGCCAGTTCCAGCCCGATCACCTGGAGGTAGCGCTTCCCGAGGTCCTTGCCGAACTCGCGCTGGGCGTCCGCCTCGGGCAACTCCTTCACCAGCTTGATCGCCTCGCCGGTCAGCCGCAGCTGCAGCGCCGAGTTCAGCCGCTCCTTCACCCCCGGCGAAATCTCGGACACCTGGCGGTATCGCTCGATCGACTGCTGGCGGGCCGACCCGAACTTGTCGGTCTCCGCCTTCAGGCCCTTCAGAATCTGCTCGCGCCGCGCGCGGCCGTCCTTGTCCTCGGCGCGGGCCAGCACCTCGCGGTCGGCGTACCGGCCGGCCAGCATCATGCTGTCGTGGGCCAGGTCGATGGGGAAGTGGAAGGGCACCGGCACCACCTGCCCGCCCTGGGTGGGGACGAGCTGCGCGGCCAACTCGCGGAGGCCCGGCAGGTCGATCGGCGTGCCGGGGATGCCGTTGTGCCGCTGCGGGTTCCCGGCGTAGAGGGTGGCGAGTTGCCGGGCGACCTTCCACCCCTCGGTGGCGGTGGCGGCCGGCTCGATCTCCTCCGGCGGCGGGAGCCGCGACAGGCACTGCCGCAGGGCGCACACCATGCCGACGGACCGCTCGCTGTCGTTGATCGGCAGCTCGGGGTCGCCCAGCGCCTGGGCCAGGGCGTTGTACCCGTCGGGGTGGTCGGGGTTGTCGGCGATGGCCTTGCGGGCCGCCTTCAGCGCCAGGATCGGCGCCGCCCGCAGGCTCCCGTCCGCCGGCTGCAGCGACCGCGAACTCCCCTGCATGAACTGCCCCTCCATCACCGTCTGGTACAGGTTCGCGCCGACCGGCGGGGCGAACCCGAGGGGGGCGATGCGCGTGACGAGCGCGGCCGCCTGGAAGGCCGGGGCGTACCGGGAGGTCATCATGATCTCCTTGTACTCCAGCCACGCCATCGCCTCGTCCGCGGCCGGCGGGGCGGGGCGCCCCGGGCGGGTGAAGTCGGCCTCCCACGTCCGCGGCGGCGGGACCGCCGCGACCGGCCCCGCCGGCCGCTTCTCCCCCCCCGGGCCGAACGCCAGCGCCACCGGGGTGTCCCGCAGCCGGGCGCACCCCGGGCCGGTCGCGGCCGGGCCGGCCCGCCACCCGCACAGCGCGGTGCGGCCGTCGAGGTACCACGCCGAACACCGGTCCGGGGTCGCCCACAGCTGGTGGCTCGCCACCTTCCCCAGCAGCCGGGTCAGCGAGTTGTCGTAGGCGGACACGGACACGGCGACGTAGCTGACCTTCGCGTCGTCGAACACGGCGGCCGCGTCCTTGAGCCCGACGCCCTCCGGCGGGCGGATGACGCCGAGCCCCTGCCGGGCCTTGGCGAACGTCGGCCACTCGCCGCGGTGGTGGTTGTACCGCGTGTTGGCGTACACCTTCTCGCCGGGGGCGTACCACGCAAGGTAGTTCGCCAGGTCGAGCGAGGCGACGAACCCGCGGTCGTCCGCCCCGAGGCTCCCGTCGGCACGCCACCGGCCGACCTGCTCCGCGGCGCGGACCAGCGCCGGGTCGGGAACCACCTCCCACGCCACGCGCCGGCTCAGCGCCGGGTTCGACGACTGGGGGTGGAGCCAGCCCGGCCACGCGACCACGCCGAGCCCCGCCAGCGCGGCCACCGACGCGACCCGGCCGACGGTCGAGAGCGCCAGCGCCATGCGGGTGCCGGTGTCGTCCTCGGCGCCGAGCTCGACGCGGGCGGAGAAAGCGTTCAGCCGGCTCGCGAGGAGCGGCACGCTGACCACGGCCAGGAACGGCACGGCGTAGATGCTCTTGAGCCCGAGCGCCGCGAACCCGACCCACAGCAGGGCGTGCGGCAGCGGCAGCGGCTCCACGTCCCACGGCTTCCCCGCCAGCCGGGCGACCACGCCGCTCAGCGCGACGGCGTACAACCCGCCGAACAGGAGCACCGCCAGGGCCAGGCCGTTGCCGTTGTACCCGTAGCCGGGGTTGTCCCAGTAGTCGCCGGTCATCGGGGCCGTGAGGAGTTGCCGCAGCCGCGGGTCCTCGGTGCCGGGGCCGCCGATCAGCTCGTACGGCAGGTCCCAGACGCGGACGTGGTGCGGGTTGAGCATGCACGCCAGCACGCCGACGCCGAGCGCCTTCGCCAGCGTCGCCGCGTCGGGCAGCGGGCCGAGCGGGTCGTCGGGCGGCGTCGCGGGGCCGGCGGCGTTGAACCCCTTCGTGCGGACCACCTCGCCGACCAGCAGCAGCAGCAGCGCCAGCGGGCCGACGAAGAACCAGGCGTCGCAGTTGGCCCAGAACCAGAACGTGACCCCGACGGCGATGGGAAGCCGCCACGCCCCCGGCCCGCGCGGCAGGCGGAACACCAGGAACATCGTGACCGACAGGAAGAACACGGACGCGACGAGCGGGTTCATCGACAGCCGCGGGGCCGCGGCGACGGCGGCGACGGCGGCGACGGCGGCCCACGGCCACAGCGCGTGCCCCGGCCGGCGGATGCCGATGAGCAGCGCGAACGCGACGGCGACGGCGAGCGCCTTGACGAGGACGAGGGCGAAGCCGTCGCCGTGGTAGAGGACGTAGCAGCCGAGGTCGAACAGCCAGGCGTGGTTGACCCACGGCCGGTCGGCGGCGGTGTAGCTGAACGGGTCGGACCCGGGCCGGTACTCGCCGGTGGTGAGCATCTTCCCGGCGGCGCCACGTCGCCGGGCGGGTCACCGGGTTGCGGCGGCTCCGGCGGCGGCGGCGGCGGGGCGGTCAACTTCACGGCGGCCTCGTTCTCGTGGGGAGGGTCAGGCTAGCTCTCCCCGTTCTACGGTCAAGCGACGGGAACGGGTCGGCGGCTCGGGTCTTCGCCGCTTGCGGCTTCGCGCTGCCCAACGCGAAGCCGCGAGCGGACACTCCCATCACCTCACTGCCTCGCCGGCCGAATCCGCACCTCGCGGAAGGCGACCGGCCCGTGGTCGGCCTGGAGCATCAGCGGCCCCGCCGGCGTCTCGGCCTTCGTGTAGTTGTTCCCCGTCGGCGTCAGCAACTCCTGATTCTCGTGGATCACCTGCCCGTTCAGCACCGCCCGCACGACGGTCGCGTTCGCCGTCTTCTTTCCGTCCACACCGAACCGCGGGGCGCGCCACGTCACGTCGAGCGTGTTCCACTCGCCGGCCGGCCGCGCGGCGTTCACCTTCGGGGGGATCCCCTTGTCGATGTGGTGGTAGTTCGGCTTCAGGTCGGCCTTCGGGTAGATGCCGCCCATCGAGTCGCCGGTCGGCTCCTTCGGCGCGGCCCGGTCGATGAACTGGATCTCGTACACGCCCTGGAGCTTCACGCCGCTGTTGCTGTTCTTGGCGATCAGGAACTCGACGTGGACCTCGCAGTCGCCGTACTCGGCCTTCGTGTACAGGTCCGCGATCCGGCCCTTGTCGCCGTTCATCCAGATCGTCCCGCCGGCGGCCTTCTCGGCCTTCAACTTCGTGGCCTTCTCGGGGTCGAGGGTCACCCGGTCGGTGACGACCCAGCCCGGATCGACCTTCTTCCACACGTCCGGCTTCATGAGGTCGATCCAGCCCGGCTCGAGTCGCGGGGCTCCCGGCGCCCCGTCGGACTTGACGCGCTCCAGTCGGGGGTTGTCCTGAGACGACGCGGGGGCGGCCGCGAGGGCGGCGGCGACCAGGCAGCACGCGGCGAGGCGCATCGGCGGTCCTTTCGGGGTGAATTCGTTACCCGGCGCGGGTCGGGGTCATTATCATCAACCGGCCCCCGACCGGGGGCCGATTTTTCGCACGCCCGGAGGAACCCCCATGCCGCTCTCCCGCCGCCGCGCCGTCGCCGCCGGCCTGTTCGCCCTCGCCGCCCTGGCCCCGGGGGCCTGCGCCCCCGGCACGGCCCGCGCCGCCGACGAGGCTGCCCCGACCGCGTACTGGGTCTACTTCGGCACCTACACCGGCGCCAAGGACGGCGACAGCAAGGGCATCTACCGCGCGAAACTCGACGTCAAGACCGGCAAGCTCTCGCCCGCGGAACTGGCCGCGGAGGTGAGCAGCCCGTCGTTCCTGGCCGTCCACCCGCAGGGCACGGCCCTGTACGCCGTCGGCGAGACCGGCGGCAAGGACGGCGGCGGTGTCTTCAGCTACAGCATCGACCGCAAGACCGGCGCCCTGAAGAAGACCGGCGAGGGCACCAGCGGCGGGTCGGGGCCGTGCTACGTGTCGGTCGGCGGGGGCGGGAGGGTGCTCGGCGTGGCGAACTACGGCGGCGGCAGCACGGCCCTCCTGGCGCTCGACAGCGCGGGAGCCGTCGGCAAGCGGGTGGCCTTCTTCCAGCACGCCGGCAACGGCCCGAACGCCGGCCGGCAGAAGGAGCCGCACGCCCACTGCACGCAGTTCAGCCCGGACGGCAAGTACGCCCTCACCGTGGACCTCGGCATCGACAAGGTGAAGGTCTTCGCCCTGACGGCCGACGGCGCGAAGGAGCAGCCGGACAAGGACGTCGCGCTTCCGCCCGGCGCCGGCCCGCGGCACATCGCCGTCGCCCCGGACGGCAAGTTCGCCTACGTCTGCGGCGAGCTCGACATGACGGTGAACGTCGTCCGGCTGAACCTGGCGGGTAAGAGCGAGGTGGTGCAGACGCTGAGCACGGTGCCGGCGAAGGCGGCCGGCCAGTCCACCGCCGAGTGTGTGCTGCACCCGAACGGGAAGTTCGTGTACGTCTCGAACCGCGGGCACCACAGCGTCGCCGTGTTCAAGGTGAACGACGACCGCACGCTGACCGCGGCGGGGCACGTCACCGGCGACATCAAGACGCCGCGGAACTTCGCCGTGGACCCGAGCGGCAAGTGGATGCTGATCGCCAGCCAGGACGGCGGCAAGGTCGGCGTGTGGGAACTCGATGCGGCGACCGGCGCCGGCAAGGAGACCGGCAGCACGGCGGCCGTGAGCCGGCCCGTGTGCGTGCGGTTCGTGCCGGTCGCGGAGTAAGAG
>JBGAQM010000055.1:0-22959 GCA_044220735.1 Urbifossiella sp.
TGTTCAACCTGATCGGCAGCATCACCGAGGCCGGGTGGGCGATCAGCCTCGCTCAGACCTTCCAGAACCACCGCGGCTGGCTGTACAACATCCTGTACATCGTGATGATTTACGTGTTCTGCTACTTCTGGGTCGCCATCACCTTCAACCCGAAGGAGATCGCCGACAACCTGAAGGACTACGGCAGCTTCATCCCCGGGTACCGGCCGGGCAAGCGCACCGCCGACTACCTGGAGCGGGTGCTGATGCGGATCACGTACGTCGGGGCGGCGTTCCTGGCCGTGATCGCCATCATCCCGAACGTCGTGTCGAGCGAGTTGGAAATCGACCCGGTGGTGGCGAGCTTCTACGGCGGCACCGGGCTGCTCATCGTCATCAGCGTCGCCCTCGACCTGGTGCAGAAGATCAACAGCCACCTGGTCATGCGGAACTACGCCGGCCTGACCGACGACTGACGCCGGGTGCGAGGGGGTGCCGTCATGCTCCGACAGAACACGAACCGGCCGCCGGAGCTGAAGTCGGCCCGCGAGATTGGGCTGATGCGGGAGGCCGGCAAGCTCGTCGCACGGGCCCTCCGCATCTGCCGCGAGCTCGCCAAGCCCGGCACCAAGACCATCGAGATCGACCAGGCGGTCGAGGCGTTCTACGCCGAGCACGGGGCCGTCCCGCTGTTCAAGGGCTACCCCGGGAAGACGCCGTTCCCGGCGGTGACGTGCCTGAGCGTCAACGAACAGGTCGTCCACGGCATCCCCGGCAACCGCGTCTTGAAGGAGGGCGACCTCCTCAAGGTGGACACCGCCTGCAAGCTGAACGGCTGGTGCGCCGACCGGGCGATTACGATCGGCGTCGGCCAGGTGTCGCCGGAGAAGGCCCGCCTCGTGAAAGTGGCCGAGGAGACGTTGCAACTGGCGATCGACCTGCTGCCGAAGCGGAAGTGGTGGACGCAGGTCGCCAGCGAGATGCAGAAGCACGTGGAGCAGGCCGGGTTCAGCGTGGTGACGAGCTACGTCGGCCACGGCATCGGGCGGGTGATGCACGAGAACCCGCAGGTGCCGAACTACGTCGACCGCGAGACCCGCAAGCAGGACTTCAAGCTGGAGCCCGGCCTGACGCTCGCGGTCGAGCCGATGGTGAACATGCGGAAGGGCGAGGTGGACACGCTCTCCGACACCTGGACGGTGGTGACGCGGGACCGGATGCCGAGCGTCCACGTCGAGCACACGCTGGCGCTCACCGCCGGCGGCGTCGTGATCGTGACGGCGGACGAGGAATAGTTGCCCGCCCGCGTAGAATTCGCCCCCGCGCTCTTGCCCGTGTGGTGGTCGTTCCTACTGTGAAAGTTTACCCGCCTGTTGGCGGCATCGGAACAGGTGGCCCATGAAGGTGCGTGCGAGCGTCCGCCGGATGTGCGAGAAGTGCAAGCTGATCAAGCGGAAGGGCGTCGTCCGCGTGATCTGCGAAGACCCCCGGCACAAGCAGCGGCAGGGCTAACGCAGTAGAGGACAGAGGACGGAGGCCAGACGACAGCGGTGGGCCCGGTTTCTCTGACTCCTGATCTCTGACTTCTGACCTCTGGAACAGACATGCCCCGTATCCAAGGCGTCGACATCCCGCCGGACAAGCCGACCCACATCTCCCTGCGGTACATCCGCGGGATCGGGCCGACCACGTCCCTCGAAGTGTGCGGGAAGCTGGACATCGACCCGCAGCGGCGCGCCAAGGACCTGAGCGACGACGACGTCGCCCGCATCGCCGTCTTGCTCGACCGCGACTACCTAGTCGAGGGGCCGCTGCGGCGGTTCGAGGCCGCGAACATCACGCGGCTGAAGGAGATCAAGAGCTACCGCGGCGAGCGGCACCGGAAGAACCTGCCGGTCCGCGGCCAGCGGTCGAAGACCAACGCCCGCACCCGGAAGGGCGTCCGCAAGACGGTCGCCGGCAAGAAGGGCGTGAAGGACAAGTAAGGCGTCACGCGGTGTTCGGGGGGTTGCCCCCGCGGTCCACCCCGACAACCGACAACCGGCATCCCAACAATGGCAAAGTCGAAGAAGAAGAAGGCCCGCCGCAACGTCAGCCGTGGGGTCGCCCACGTGCAGAGTACGTTCAACAACACGATCGTCACCATCACCGACACCAACGGCGACACGCTGTGCGCCGCGTCGGCCGGGACGGTCGGGTTCAAGGGGAGCCGCAAGAGCACCCCGTTCGCCGCCCAGCGGGCCGCCGAGGAGTGCGCCGCCAAGGCGTCCAAGTTCGGCGTCAAGGAAGTCGAAGTCCGCGTGAAGGGGCCGGGCGCCGGCCGCGAGTCGGCCATCACCGCCCTCCAGGCGTCGGGCCTGAACGTGAAGGCCATCGAGGACGTGACCCCGCTCCCGCACAACGGCTGCCGCCCGCCCAAGAAGCGGCGCGTGTAAGCCGTCCACAGTCGTCGTTTTCCGCTGCCTGCGGCGTTGCACCCGAGTGCAACGCCGCAGGCGCGTTAGACGGGTACCCGGACCGACACTGGGGTTCGCCGGGTTTCCTCCAGACGACACTCACGGCCCGTCCGCCGGACGCGCCACCTGACCCCTGGCTCCGAGTCCCGGTTCTCTCATGGCCCGTAACGTCGATCCCGTCTGCAAGATGTGCCGCCGGGAGCAGATGAAGCTCTACCTGAAGGCGGAGCGCTGCTTCAGCCCGAAGTGCCCGATCGACCGCGAGGCGCTGCCGCCCGGCATGCACGGCGCCCGCCGCGGCAAGACGTCCGAGTACGGCATCCGCCTCCGCGAGAAGCAGAAGCTCAAGCGGTTCTACGGCGTGCTCGAGAACCAGTTCCGCCGCTACTACCAGCTCGCCACCCGGTCGCCCGAGAACACCGGCGAGCAGTTGCTCTCGATTCTCGAGCGGCGGTTGGATAACGTCATCCACCGCCTCGGCTTCGCCGCCTGCCGCAACACCGCCCGGCAGATGGTGTCCCACGGCCACGTGCTCGTCAACGGCCGCAAGTGCGACATCCCCAGCGCCCTGGTGAAGCCCGGCGACGTGATCAAGGTAAAGACCAGCGACCGCAGCCTGAAGATGGCGCGCGAGGGGCTGCAGAAGAATCTTGTCCGCGTCCCCGACTTCCTGGTCGTGACGAACAACAGCGACGCCCCGGAGGGGTCGATGACCCGCCTCCCGAGCCGCGCCGACGTGGACGAGCGGATCGACATGATCCGCGAGCAGCTGATCATCGAAATCGCCACCCGGTAAGGGTGGAGAAGCCCGGGGACCGGCGTCCCCGGGCGTTCTACGCGAATCGCCTCCCGGCCGTCGCGACCGGTCGGGAGTTCCTGTTCGACCCCTGTAGGTCGCCGCCTGGCTCGTCTCCATCGTCCCGGTCGCGGGGCCGGCGGGGGCGGTAAGCCGACGGCCGGAGGTCTTCTCATGCGGGTACGCTGGCGCGGGCTCGAACTGCCCAACCGGGTGACGGCCGACCGGGCCACCCTCACCGACACGTACGGCAAGTTCTACATCGAGCCGTTCGAGCGCGGCTTCGGGATGACGCTGGGGAACTCCCTCCGCCGCATCCTGCTGTCAAGCCTCGAAGGTTCTGCCGTCACGCGGGTCAAGATCGGCGGCGTGCAGCACGAGATCTCGACCATCAACGGCGTCGTCGAGGACGTCACCGACATCCTGCTGAACGTCAAGAGCCTGGTCGTCAAGAACGTCAGCGACCAGCCGAAGGTCGTGCGCATCGTGAAGCACGAGGCCGGCGTCGTCCGCGGCGTGGACGTGCAGCACGACGAGACGGTGCAGATCATCAACCCCGAGCACCACCTCGCCACCCTCACCGCCGACGTGCCGTTCAGCGTCGAGATGACGGTCGAGAACGGCCGCGGGTACAAGACGTCGGACGAGAACGCCGGCAAGGAGCGCGAGATCGGCGTCATCCCGGTGGACAGCTCGTTCTCGCCGGTCGTGCGCGTGAAGTACGACATCGAAGAAACGCGCGTCGGCCAGAAGACGAACTACGACCGGCTCGTCATCGAGATCTGGACGAACGGCACGGTCGGCCCGCAGATGGCGCTGGTCGAGGCCGCGAAGATCCTGCGGAAGCACCTGAACCCGTTCGTGCAGTACACCGAGCCGGGGCCGGAGGTGCCGCTGGAGGAGTCGATCGAGGTCGGCGGCGGCAGCCCGCGCGAGGCCGGCGACGCCGAGCTGGAAAAGAAGCTGAACATGAGCCTGGCCGAGCTGGAACTGTCGGTCCGGGCGACGAACTGTCTCGAAACCGAGGGCATCACCACCGTCCGGGAGCTGGTGATGCGGGCCGAGGACGAGCTCCTCGAAGTCCGCAACTTCGGCGAGACGACCCTCCGCGAGGTGAAGGCCAAGCTCCAGGAGCGCGGCCTCTCGCTGGGGATGAAGCTCCCGACCCGCCGCTAAGCGGCACCCAGGAGACAGGGGACGGGAGACAGGACCAACCTGCCCCGTCCCTTCGGATGCCCCGCGACCCGTGGCACGGCGCGGGGAAGTTCCTGTCTCCTGTTTCCTGCGTCCTGTCCACTGGAGCCCGCCATGCGCCACCGTCAGTCCGGGAAGCACTTCAGTCGCAGCCCGGCCCACCGTGAAGCCCTGTTCCGCAACCTGTCGCGCTCGCTCATCACGCACGAGCGGATCGTCACCACGCTGCCGAAGGCGAAGGCCCTGCGGCCGTACATCGAGAAGCTGATCACGCTGGCCAAGAAGGCCGCCGTCATCGTCGCCGCCGCCCCCGAGGGCGACAAGGTGGCGCGGGTGAAGGCGCTGCACCTCCGCCGGCAGGCCGCCCGGATTCTCGGGCCGACGCACGGCACGGCGGTTGTTGACAAGAAGGACGAGGTCATCGAGGGCGACACGATCCTCAAGAAGCTGTTCCGCGAGATCGGCCCGCGGTACAAGGAGCGTCCGGGCGGGTACACCCGCATCATCAAGCAGCACTACCGCCGCCTCGGCGACGGCGGCCACACGGCGGTGATCGAGTTGCTGAAGGAAGGCGAGCAGAAGGTGCGGCTGAACGCGAAGAAGCCCGCCGCCCCGGCCCCCTGGCCCGGCCGCCCCGGCGGACGGTGAGTCAAGGTCGGCGAGCGGCCCGCGTGAGCAGGCTGTTCCCGAGCGCGACGACGCGGCTCGGGAACAGCCCGCTCACGCAGGCGGCTCGCCTCGCTCCACGTCCACGTTGCCACTCACCGATCAGCACCGCCCACAGCACGCCCCGCCGCCAGTCCGCCGCGAACACCACGGCCGCGTTCACAACCACGAACGCCAGGAACCCGTGGACGCACGACGTCACCCACCGCGGGCGTCGCCGACAGCTCTCCCCCACACCGCCAGCCACGCCGCGTCCGCGAGCCACACGGCGACAAAGGCGTAGTTCACCCACACCCCCGCCCCCACTCCCGATACCTCCTCGGTGTGCCGCACCGCGTCGGCGTGCGACCACCCGTGCCCGGCGTGCATCGCCACCGCGACGTGGAACGCCGCCGCACTCGCACCCCACACCCACACCCCTGCCCCGCGGCTGCGCAACGCCCCCGGCCATCCGAGAGCCCACGTTGCCACCGTCAGCCACGCCGTCTCGCGGATCGCCGCGTTCGAAAGGTCGAAACCCGGCGGCTGCGCCAGCGCCAGAACGCCGCGCCAGCCGAGGGCGACGGTCAGCGCCGACGCCGCGGCGAACGAACCCGTACGCCCCACGGCATACACCACCCCCGCGGCGGTCCCATCCTACCGGAGCAGCTCACCCCATGTCCCCGACCCCCCGGCGGACCAAGATCGTCGCCACCCTCGGGCCGGCCGTGGACGACCCGGCGGTGCTCGAAGCCGTGCTCCGGGCCGGCGTGGACGTGGCGCGGGTGAACTTCTCGCACGGCTCCGCCGACGAGCACCTCGCCCGCGTGGCCCGGTTCCGCGAGGCGGCTTGCAAGGTCGGCAAGTTCGCCGCCGTCCTCGCCGACCTGCCGGGGCCGAAACTGCGGGTCAAGATCGCCGCCGCACGCGACCTCTCCCCCGGCGCGGAAGTGAGCTTCAGCCTGACGGACGAACCCGTCCACGCGGGCGACATCGTTCTCACCGAACCCGAAGTGCTGGTCGACGTCCGGCCCGGCCAGAGGATGCTTCTCGACGACGGCCGCCTCCAACTCGACGCCGGTACCACCCACGGCGGTCGGCTGCTGGCCCGCGTCGTGGTCGGCGGCACGCTGAAGCCGAACAAGGGGCTGAACCTCCCCGACACCCCGCTGACGATCGCGGCCGTGACCGACCGCGACCGGGCGGCGCTGGCGGTCGCGGCGCGGGCCGGCGTGGACTGGGTGGCGCTGTCGTTCGTGCGCGGCCCGGAGGCGGCCGACGAGGTGCGCGCGGCGATGGCCGCGGCCGGGATGCACGCCCCGGTGATCGCCAAGGTCGAGCGGCCGGAGGCGGTCGGCCGGGCGGCGGCGATCGTGGCCGCGTTCGACGGCGTGATGGTGGCCCGCGGCGACCTCGGCGTCGAGATCGCGCTGGAGAAGGTGCCGACCGTCCAGAAGATGCTCATCAACGAGTGTCGGGCCGCGGGGAAGCCGGTCATCACCGCCACGGACATGCTCGACTCGATGCGCGAGAGCCCGCGCCCGACCCGCGCCGAGGCCAGCGACGTGGCCAACGCCATCTTCGACGGCACCGACGCCGTGATGCTGTCGGGCGAGACCGCGGTCGGCCGGTATCCGGTGGAGGCGGTCGGGTGCATGGCCCGCATCGCGGTCGAGACGGAGACCCACCTCCACGACACCGGCCGCTCGCTCGGCAGCCACTACAACCGCCCCGACCGCGGCATCGACGACCCGATCGCCGAGGCGGCGTGCGACCTGGCCGACCAGGTGGAGGCGGCGGCGATCGTGATCCCGACGCTGTCCGGCCGCACGGCCCGGCTGGTGACGCGGCGGCGACCGTGGGCGCGGGTGGTGGCCGTGTCGCCGACCGACCACGTGTTGCAAGGGCTGGCGCTCGACTGGGGTGTGACGCCGGTGCGGATGACGGCCGCCGGCCCGGGGGGCGACCGCACGGTGATGGCCGTGCGCGACGCCTTCACCGCGGGCACGGTCCGCCCGGGCGAGCGGGTGGTCATCCTGGCGGGTCACCCGATCGAGGGCGGGCCGCTCGCCCCGACGGTGCGCATCGTCGGCGTCGGGGGGAACGGTGAGAGTGTCGAACCGTAATCGCCACGTCTGACGGGTCGTCCGGCCGCAACATTCGATCCTGAAGTGACTTCGGATCGGACGACTGCGGCCGCATTACTCCGGCAGAGATTCCTGCGTTTGACTCAATGCTTTTCGGACGGGGTCCCTCACTTCCGTGCAACCAATGATCGCGGTGAGAGCGTCGGGTCAGCCGACACGCCACTGCTTGAGTTGCGCCTCGTCGAGCTCGACGCCGAGCCCGGGGCCGTCCGGGACGCGGGCGTAGGGCGGGCCGAGGTCGAGCGGCTGTGTGATGAGGTCGGCGTCGTGGTAGAACGGCCCGATGGTGTCGGCGGGGAACGTGTCGGTGTCGATCTCGGGGAACGCGGCGGCGACGTGGAGCATGGCCGCGGTTCCGATGCCGAGTTCGAGGTTGCTGCCGATCGTGCAGCGGATTCCCGCCGCCTTCGCCACCGCGACGATCTCGGCCGTGGCCGCGATGCCGCCATGCTTGCCGGGGTAAACGCTGAGTACGTCCGCGGCCCGGTGCGTGGTGAGAAGCCAGGCGTCTTGCAGCGTGAACACGCTCTCGTCGGCCATGATCGCCGCCGGCGTGACGTGCCGCAGTTCGGCCAGCGCCGCGGGGTCGCCGGCCGGGATGGGCTGTTCCGCGAGCAGCAGGTTGGTGTCGGTCAGCGCTCGCAGGCAGTGTCGGGCCTGGCGGATCGTCCAGCCGCAGTTGGCGTCGATGGTCAGCGGCACGTCGGGGCCGGCGACCTCGCGGACGGCCTTCACCCGCGCCACGTCCGTGTCGGGGTCGAGGCCCACTTTCACCTTCACGCACGACACGCCGAGTTTCAGGTGTCCCTCGGCCATCGCCCGCGACCCGGGCACGTCGCGCGCCCAGACGACGAGCTTGATCCGCACCCGGTCGCGCACCTTGCCGCCGAGCAGCCGGTACACGGGCAGCCCGACGGCCTTGCCCGCGATGTCCCACAGGGCCATCTCGACGGCGGCCTTCGTGAACGGGTTCAGCTTGATGATGAAGTCCATCGCCCGCCGCGCGGCCGTGATGTCGCGCGGGTCTGTTCCGACGAGTTGCGGGGCGATGTAGTCGGTGATCGCGGCGACGCTGCCGGCCTGCGTTTCGCCGGACCACAGCCCCGAAATCGTGGCCTCGCCGAGCCCGATAATTCCGGTGTCGGTGTGAACCTTGACGATGACGTAGGGTGAAACGACGTGCTCGCCGTGGGCCGTCTTGGCGGTCCAGCCCTTCTTCAGCGGGACGCACACGGGGATGGCTTCGACGCGGGTGATTTTCATGGCCCCTCTCCCGCCCGGCGGGCGGTGACCTTCAGGTCTTGCACTACGTAGTGTCCGAACCCGCCCTGAAGCAGGTACACCGGCCCGCGGAGCTGATCCTGCGGGCGGATCGCCCGGTCCAGCACACGCACGCCGTCGATCCGCACCTCGGCCCGGCGGTCGGCACCGACCGACAGGGCGACGACGTGGCGCCGGTTCCGCACGATCCGCGGGTGCGGGACCTCCACGTCCTGCCCGCCCACGTGGACGACGGTGCGGGTGTTGCCGTAAATGCCCCAGCGCAGGAAGCAGCAGTTGTAGACGCCGAGGTAGACGTCGAAGCAGGCGTCCTCCAGGGCGAACACCTCGAACCGGGCCTCGATCGGACCGGCGTACTCGTCCCGCGTCCGGATCGTGCCGTGCGGGTTCTTCATGTCGGTCTTTAGGACCTCCAGCCCGCCGCCGTTCGGGCGGATGCGGTAGCGGTTGTCCTTCAGGGTCAGTTCGGCGAGTGCGGCCGGCCCGCGGAAGCTGAACGTGGACACCGGGACCGGCGGCGGCGTGGTCATCTGGGGGCGGGGGGACGACCACCACCGGCTCCGCCTTCCGCGTCGGCGGGGTCGGGAGGCGGGGGTGGGGGCGGCGGCGGGTCTACCTTCTTCGGCGGCTCCTCCGACTTCGGTTCCTTCGGCGGCAGCACCTTTTCCTGGAACCGCTCGACCGGCTCGACGTGCGACGCGAGGAAGCCGCGGTCGTCGCGCCCCGCCGCACCGAGCGCGGCCCACAGGGCGAACCCGCCCGCGACCGCCAACGCCGCCACGCCCGCGAGGCGCAGTTGCGGCGCGGCCCGCGTGCCGGCCTTAATCCGGGCCAGCGCGAACAGAACCCCAGCGGCGACGACCGCGGCGACGGCGACCCCGGCATTGACCCGCCCGAGCGGGCGGAAGAAGTCGCCAACGCTGCCGGCGACGCTCGACCCCAGGCCGCACACCCCGGCCACGGCGGACGCCGCGCGGCCGACCTTGTCGCCGGCCTCGGCGACCTCCAGCACCGCGTCCGACGCCGCGGACGCCGCCCGCGCCACCTTCTTCACCCGCCCTGCGGTCCGCGTGACCGCGTCGGCCGCCGTGCCCACGGCGTCGGAGGGGCCGAGAGGCTCCGGGAACAAGCCCTTCACCCGCCCTGCCGGGGTCCACGCGGTCGCGTCTTCGGGGCGCACCGGCGACCCGGGCGTGAGCGCGCCGCCCGCCGCGAGTGCCTTCAATTCGACCACGGACACCGGGCCGCGCTCCGTCTCGCCGAGCCGGTAGAACCACTGCCGCCCCATCACCCCCTCCCGCCGTCCAGGAACCGCCGCAGCACGTTCGCAGTGATGAGGGATACGGCCGCGTCCACCGGCAGCGACGCGACGTAGTTGATCGACCCGACCGAGAACACGGCCCCGCCCGACGGCGTGTCAAAAACCACTACCTCAGCACCGCCGTCGTCGGGGTTCAGGCCGCGCGCGAGCACGCGGGCGTTCGACGGGGAACTCGGCGACCGCTTGTCGGTCTCGTGCCCCGACGCTCCACCGGGGCAGCGGCGGTGCAGGGACAACTCGCCGAACTCGTCGTCGGGCTTCAACCCGGTGCCGGCGAAGGCCCAGTGTTCGGCGTCAACCACGCGGTACGGCGCACCGGTCATCGCACCGGCTGGCGTGAACACAACGCCGAGCAGGTTCGCCTCCGACTCGTGGCGGATGTGCAGCCGGCTCTCGAAGCCGCCGAGGCCATCGACGCTCAGCCCGCGGAGACTCTCGTTGAGGCACACCATCGACCCGTCCGGTCGCAGCTCGACTTCGCAGTTCAGGCCGTTGCCGCCGAGGTACATCAGCCGGCCGCCGTCCTCGAACACCCAGCGCTTGACGCGGTCGTACATCCGCCGCGTCCAGTATTCCGGGTGCACGCTCAGCACCAGCACGCGGTAGGCGCGCAGGTCCAGCGTGCCGTCGTCGAGCTGCGTCTCGGCGTAGTAGTCGTAGGCGAACTCCTCGCGCTCGAGCCAGCCGAGGAGGCGCCACTCCGCGGGGGCGAGGTGGCACGCCTGCCGGCCCTCGATCGGGTCGGTGATCCGCTCCGCGAAGTCGATGTGGTTGAACGGTTCCGGCCGGTCGAACGACAGCGGCGGGTAGTCGGCCGCGCCCCAGGTGAAGAACCCGGCGTCGGAGTATCGCTTCAGCTCGGCCCGGCTGTTGACCGTCGGCGTCGGCGGGAAGCCGTCGGCGTGGATGTAGTTACTGCGGCCGCCGAACGAGTTGTACGCGTTCCAGGTGATGTTCGACGCCAGCACCGCGACCGGGTGCGTGGGCTTCGCGGGAGCCACGACCCACGGGAAGGCGAAGTGCCGGCCGCCGGCAGTGGAGGCCCGGAAGTAGTACAGCCCGCTGCGGGCCGGCGCCGCGACGTGCTGCGAGTGGACGCTGTTGGCGTAGCCAACCTCGTTCCAGCGGACGCCGGTGCGGGTGTAGTCGCCGTCGGGCGTCGCCTGCGTCGTGGCCCGCGGGGCGTGCTCGTCGTGCCAGCCGAGTGAGCGGACGAACTCCGGCTCCCACCCGTACCGAAACAACTCCAGGTGGTACGGTTCGACGCTGTGGACGCGGAACTCACTCGACCCGCCGCCGCGGACCCATTTCGGCCAGGCGTAGCCGAGCAGGCCGTCGGACAGCAGTCGGAAGTGGTGCGGCTCGGACGCCGGCAGCGTAACGTGCGAGAACTTCGCCCCGTAGCCCGGGTGCTGGAGGACGACGCGGTAGTCGCCCGGCGGCAGATCGGCGTACACGGCGCCGCTCGCGCGCGAGTGTACCCCCCAGGAGCCGCCGCGGCCGTTCTGGAATTCGAGGAGGACGCCGGCCAGTGCGGCGTATCGCTCGTCGCTGACGTACCCGATGAGCATCGGGCCATTTCACCACGTCGCCCGGCGGAACGCGAGCCTCTTTCGTGCCGCGATCGGGTACACTCGACCGTCCCTCCCGCCCCCGGGTTCACGATATGCCAGCCCCGTCGCGCACCCGGTTCGTCCTCGTCCTTTGGCTGTGCGGCCTCGCCGGCGTGCTCTACCTCGACCGCGTTTGCTTCGCCCAGGCGATCGTGCCGATCCAGACCGAGCTCGGCCTCAGCAACACGCAGATGGGGCTCGTGGCGATGGCGTTCACGATCGCCTACGGCCTGTTCGAGATCCCCACGGGCCGGCTCGGCGACCGGTTCGGCTCGCGGTCGGTACTGACGCGCATCGTGATCTGGTGGTCGGTGTTCACGGCGCTCACCGGGGTCGCGTGGGGGTTCGCGTCGCTGGTGGCGATCCGCTTCCTGTTCGGCGCGGGCGAGGCGGGGGCGTTCCCGAACGCCGCGCGGGTCATCTCGCGGTGGTTCCCGGTCGCCGAGCGCGGACGGGTTCAGGGCGTCATGCTCACTGCCGCCCAACTCGGCGGCGCGGCGGCCCCGCTGGCCGCGGCCGCGGTCATCGAGTTGGCCGGGTGGCGGTGGGCGTTCGTCGTCTTCGGCAGCGTCGGCGTGTTGTGGGCGGCCGGCTTCTACCTGTGGTTCCGCGACGACCCGGCCGCCCACCCCGCGGTGAACGCCGACGAACTGGCGACGATCCGCGCCGGCGTTGAGGTACGGCCGGCGGACCCGGGGCCGGTGCCGTGGGCGGCGGTGCTGACGAACCGTGGCATCCTGGTGCTCGGCCTCATCATGGTGATCGGGGCGTTCTACACGTACCTGTCGTACACCTGGCTGTCGAAGTACCTCGTGGCCGCGCGCGGGCTGGAGAACCTGGCCGCCGGTCGGCTGTCGTCGCTGGTACTGGCCGGGTCGGCGGGGGGTGTGTTCCTCGGCGGACTGATCGCCGACCGCATTACGGCGCGCGCCCCGGACGCGGTTGCCGCGCGGCGGCGGCTCGCGGTGGCGTGCTACCTCGTCGCGGCGGCGTGCCTGTTCGCCGCGGCACGGACCGACGACTCACTCGCCGCGGCGACGCTGATGGCGGCCGGAATGCTGGCGATGCACGTGACGCTGCCGAACTGGTGGTCGGTCGCGATCCCGCAGTGCGGCCGGCACGTCGGGGCGCTGTTCGGGCTGATGAACGGCGTCGGCGTGGTCGGCGCTGCCGCGTCGCAGGCGTTCGTGGGTGTGTTCGCCGACTGGCGTAAGGACCTGGGCTATACCGGCCGCGAGCAGTGGGACCCGCTGTTCGACGTGTACGTCGGCGTGCTGGTGTGCGGGGCCGCGGCGTGGGCGGCGTACCGGCCGCGCCCGCTGCGGTTTGCCGGGGGGCCGTTTTCCAACCGGCGTGCCTTCGCAAGTCCGTTTGGACGCCGGCCCCACGAATTGCTCTGGCACCCGCCACCTCCGACGGGTTACCCTTCCGCCGCACCCGGTGCGCGAAAGGGCCACGGATGGTCTCGCAACTGTCGGCGGTGTGGCGGTTCCGCCACTTCCTCCTCTCCCTCGTCCGGCTCGACCTCCGGAACCGCTACACCCGCTCCGTCCTCGGCGTCGGCTGGACCGTCGTGCAGCCGATCGTCATGGCCGGCGTGTTCGTGCTGATCTTCAGCGGCGTCCTCGGCATGAGCCCGGAGAAGTACGCCACCAACCTCCTGCTCGGCCTCGCCGTGTGGACCTTCGTCCGCGAGTCGCTCGTCGGGGGAAGCGGTGCCTTCCTCGACCACGAACGCTACATCCGCCAGAGCCTGTTGCCCTACGCCCTGTACCCGCTGCGGCTCGTCCTCGGTTCGGCCGTCCACGCCGGCATCGCGCTGCTGGTCGGCGTCGCCGCGGTGGCGCTGGTGGACGGCGGCATCGAAAAGCTGGTCGTGATTCCGGCGGTGCTGCCGGCGCTCGTAATGCTCGTCGCGGCCGCGTGGGCCGCGGCCACGCTGTTCGCGTTCGCGCAGTGCTACTTCCAGGACACCAAGCACCTGCTCGACATCGGCTGCCAGATGCTGTTCTTCCTGACGCCGATCATCTACCCGGCCGAGGTGCTGGTGGACAAGGGCGCCGGCTGGCTGGCCCGCGTCAACCCGGTGAACCTGTTCCTCGAACTGATCCGCACGCCGCTCGCCAATGGCACGCTGCCGGACCCGAAGCTCTACGTCTATGCGGCGGCGTTCACCGCCACAATCGGGCTGTTCGCCCTGCTGGCCATCCGCAGCGGCCATCGGCGGCTCGTGTACCAGCTGTGACCCGGCTTGACCGCCCGCCGCGGTCTGACGTACCCTGCCGCTCCCGACCGGAGGCGCCTCGTGATCAGCGTGCTGTTCTGCTCTCGCGCCAAGGGTAACCCCGACAGCGGCCTGCGCGGCCTCCTCGACTCGGCCGTCGCCACGACCACGCCGGCCGAGCGCGAACAGCTCGAATTCCTGGTCAAGTTTGACAGTGACGACGACGAGCGGATGACCGACGCCGAGCTGGCCGCGTACCCGTTCGCGGTGAAGGCGTTCAGCTGGTCGCGCGGCGAGGGGCGGCACGGGTTGCACAACGCGCAGGAGTACCTGTTCACCGAGCGGAACCCGGCCGGCCGGTTCTGCCTGATGACGGCCGACGACTTCGTGTTCATACGGCCCGGGTGGGTGTCGGACGTGCTCGCGGTCGAGGACGAGTTCTGCGTGATGGGCTACGTTCGCCCGCCGATCGAGGCCTACGCCGGCCGGTACGACCGCGAGGACATGATCCGCAGCTGGGTCGTGTCGTTCGGCGGCTGGTCGCCGGTCGTGAGCGCCCGGCTCATCGAGGTGTGCCAGAACTTCGGCTGGCAGGCGAACGTGGACAGCTGGCTGATGGGTCTGTCGGTGGTGCTGTACGACCTGTACGGCGTGGTGCTGTGGAAGACGCACGCCCCGTTCTACGAGCGCCGCGGGGCCGACGACCGGCCGGCCAGCTGCGGTCTCGCGCCGACGTTCAACCGGATGGAGATCACGAACAACGTCGGGCCGACGAACCGCTACTGGTTCGAGCTGGTCCGCCGGCAGGCCCGCAACGTGTACTTGAACATGCTCCACGGCTCCGATGTGACGCGCCGGCCGTGGGGCTCGACCCCGTTCCGCGTGATGCGCCGGCTGCGCGAGCAGCCGGTCCGCCGCCTGCCGGGGCGGGTGCTGAACAAGCTCCGCCGGAGCATTACGGCGCTGTTCGTCTAACCTCTCACGGCGTCCCTCTCGCCACGACCTTGGAGCCGCACGGATGCGACTCGGCCGGCAACCGAAGACCCCCTTCCCGGACCGCTACAACGGCTGGCGCGTCATCCGCACGCACGGCCGCGTGTTCGGCATCCCGCCGACGGCCGACGAGGTACGCCTCCTCGCCGAAGAGCGGCTGTTCGACCACCCCGCAGTGAAGTGCGCCCCGAACCTGCCGGCCATGCAGGCGCTCATCGACGCCCACGACCCGGCCGAGGACACGCCCGAACCGGTGGCCCGCCGCGACGGGTACGACGTCGTCCGCTTCCGCGGCGCGTACCACGCGGTGCCGCACGACGCCGGCCTCGTCGACCTCGACTTCCCCGCCGACCGGGCGCTCGCCGGCGTCGTGTCCGCGGCCAGCCTCGGCGGCGCGGACGAGAAGTACAAGGCCGTCGCCGCCGGCCGGCCGGTCGAGTTCGCCGGGTGGCTGCCGGTGTACGTCGGTTCGGGGAACTGCGGCGCCCACCCGCAGTTCGGCCACACCCAGAGCCCGCCGGCCGGTTACCGCTTCACCCGCTCGGGCGTCACGCCGTCCACGAAGTTCGGCCTGCTCACGCGGATGATCGCCCTCGCCGGCCCGACGCCGCTGCGGCTGTGGTTCACCCTCTGCTCGATCGTCCGCTTCCCGTTCGCGTTCGTCCGCCCGCGGAAGGGCGTCACAATCGCGGCCCGCTGGCGGGTGCTCGTCGCCGCGGTCACGATGTTCCTGCTGCTGGTGCGCAAGGGCTGCAAGCCCGTCGCCGCGGCGCGGTTCATCGTGTCACGACACCTCCAGTCGCAGCTGCTGATGGGCGGCAGGCACGACCTCGTGTTCCTCACGAGCATGCCGTACACGTTCGGCCAGAACCCGTGGGTCATCGAGGTCGAAGACCCGACGACGCTGTTCTACCCGATGATCCAGAACGGCCACACGTGCGACATGGACGTGCGCGAGCGGCCGGTTTACGACATCGTCAAGACGCTGCTGGAAGCGGACCACTGCCGCGCCATCCTTACGCACATGAAGTCGTCGGCCCGGCTGATCTCGGCGCTGTTCGACAGCGAGACGATCCGCAAGAAGGTGGTCTACGCCCCGCTCGGCGTGCGGCTGCCGGCCCGGTTCCAGGCGCACGACGACGAACCCGCCGACGCCCCCATCGACCTGCTGTTCATCAACTCGTGGTGCCAGGTCGCGGAGAACTTCTTCGTCCGCGGCGGCCTCGACGTACTCGAAGCCTTCGCCCAGATTCGGCAGAAGCACCCGAACGTGCGGCTGACGCTGCGGACGAGCCTGCCGGACATCGCCGACCACTACCACCGCGTCCTCGCCGACGGCTGGGTGCGCGTGATCGACCGCTTCCTCACCTCCGAGGAGATGGCCCAGTTGCACGCCCGCAGCCACATTTTCTTGCTGCCCGCGGCCCGTGTTCACATCGTGTCGCTGTTGCAGGCGATGTCGTACGGGCTGGCCGTGGTCGGCTCCGACGGCTGGGGCATGGAAGAGTACCTGGAGGACGGCCGCAACGGGCTCGTCGTCCGCGGGCGGCACGGCGTGGCGTCGTGGCCCGACGACGAGGCCGGGGTGCTGCGCGAGAACTACGAGACGATGTACACGTCGGACCCGGTGGTGGTGGCGGGGATCGTCGAGGCCGTATCGCGGTTGGTCGAGGACCGCGAACTGCGCCGCCGCCTCGGCCGCACGGCGCGGCAGGACGTCGAGACGACGTACAATCTCCGCAACTGGAACCGCGGCATGAAGGCGGCGTTCGACGTGGCGCTCGGCGACCAAACCCGGCCCGAGGAAGCTGCCGAACTGCCGGCCGGCGACCGGCTTGGGTCATTGACTGCCCGCTAATCACACGTCGGCACAACTCCTGCACGTCTCCCCTCCGCACGCCGTCGGGTGCCCCGAGGCACCCGGACCGGCGTCGGCACCCCGCCTCCACCAGCTTGCGGAATAGAATCCCCTGGAACAACGGACTGACATCGTTACAACGAACGTGTCCGTTTCCCGCCCAGCGTGTCGATCGGCACACCGATCGCCGTCTGAACCGACGTCTGAACTGAGGTCTCTCCCATGCCTCTCCGTCCACGCGCCACCAGCGCGGCCTCGGCGTTTACGCTCATCGAGCTGTTGGTGGTCATCGCCATCATCGCGATCCTGATCGGCCTGGGCTCCTCCTGCCGTCCAGAAGGTGCGTGGAGGCCGCGGCCCGCAGCACCTGCGCGAACAACCTGAAGCAGCTCGGCATCGCGATGGCACCTGTACCACGACGTGAACAACAAGTTCTGCACTACCGCCGAAGTCGGGGGAACGCCTGGGAGCGCGCTGGCGCTGCCAACTACTTCATCCTGCCGCGTACATCGAGAGCAGCGCCGCTGTACAACCAGGTGAGGCGAACATCACCAGTTGGGGCTGGATTTACAACAACCTGATGAACACGCGGGTGAGTACGTTCATCTGCCTGTCGTCGCCCTCGCCCCGGCCCGCGGGTCGAACCCGAGCGGGCGGGGACGGTTCGGGGACGAACTACGGCTGGTCCACCGGGGTTTGTCGACGGCAGGGGTCGGTACCCGGTTCAACGGGCTGATCGCCTACCAGACCGACCGGAAGATGGCCGACGCCTCCGGACGGCCGAGCACCACCCTGCTCGGGCGTCCGGAGCCTCTCAGGGTCCAACGCCACCGGGTCGAGCGGCAAGTACCCCTACGACTTCTTCTACGCCGGCAACGGGGCGTTCACGTCGGTCGTGAACAAGGACTTCCCCACCATGGCCGAGCTGGACAACATCGGCAACATCGCCAAGTCCGCGCCGACCGGGATGCGGTCGAACAACGGCACGATGTGGGCCTGGTACTCGGCCGGGCAGAGCACCCTCACCACGGCCGCCACGCCGAACTGGAAGTGGCCCACGGCCGGCGGCGACTGCTGCCCGGGCGGCGCCCACGACTGGGGCTACGGCATCGTCCCGCCGCGGAGCATGCACACCGGCGGCGTGAACGCCCTCCTCGGCGACGGGTCAGTGCGGTTCGTCCAGAACAGCGTGGACCTTCCGACCCAAGTCGCCCTTGCAACGCCCGACGGGCAGCCGCTCGGCGACTTCGCACCGGATACCGACTCATGACGACGCGATTCGACCGCCCTGCTGCTCGTCGCGCCGCGACCCTCGCCGGGTGCGGCCCCCCGGGCCGGATCAAGGAGGAGACGATCGAGGTCAAGGAGGACACGCCGCTCAACGAGGCGAAGAAGCTGCTGGAGAGTTACGCCAAGGGCCAGCCGCTCGGCAGCGAGGTGACCTCCTACCAGTACCTCGTGACGGGCGTGCGGAAGACCGACGCCCCGCGTGCGGACGTGCTGGAGAAGGGCTTCGCCGACCTGCAGAAGTCCGCGAAGGGTGGCGTCCCCGCGAAGGCCAAGGACATCCTCGCCAAGCTCGCGCCGAAGATGACGGCCGAGTGAGAACGCCGAAGCCCGCCCGCCGCGGCGGGCGGGCTTCGTGCCTACCGGAGCGAGTCGAGAATTTCCATTCGCATCGCCGACAGCGCCGGCACGAGGCCGCCGAGGCGGCCCATCACCAGCGTGAACAGCATCCCGGCCGCGACCGTCTGGTAGTCCACCACCATCTTCAGCGACACGCTCTTGCCGCCGCCGGCTCCGCTGGACAGCTGGCTCCGCGCCTCCATCCCGTCGGCCGCGTACCCGATCACGCACCCGAGCAGCCCCCCGGCCGCGGCGATCGCCAGCGACTCCAGCATGAACGAAATCAGGATCTGCCACCGCTTGAACCCGAGGATGCGCAGCACGCCGACCTCGCGGATGCGCGCCGCGATGGCCGCGAACATGGTGTTCATCACCCCGAACACCCCGCCGAGGGCCATCAGCACGGCGACGATGACGATCCACGTCAGGAACTGGTCGTTCGTCTTGGTCAGCTCGGCGTAGTAGTCCGGCTCGGCGAACGGCTTGAACTTCGCGGTCGTGTAGCGGAACTGGAGGTGGTACGCCAGCGCCTTCGCGGCCTCGGCCGTGTCCGGGTCGGCCCGCAGCACCATCGTCGTGTACGTCCCCTTCTTGCCGAACGTCTTCGTCACCACGTCGATGTTCTGCACCCACACCTCGGAGCCGAACGTGGTCCCCTCGGCCTGCATGATGCCGACGACGATCCAGTCCAGGTCGCCGAGCTGGAACGTGTCGCCCACCTCCAGCCGCGGCTTGTTCGCGTCCGCGCCGAGGATGCCGGCGGCGCCCTCGCCGAGCACGCACTCCACGTAGTTCCGCACCCGCGGGCTGCCGTCGGCGTTCTTCTCGCCGGTCGCGATCTGCCGCATCCCCGTCTCGGTGAACCACCGGCCGCCGCCGTACAGCGTGATGTTGTGGACCGCCGCCGCGACCGGGGCGTCGTTCACGGCCCGCATGTTCAACAGCCGGCGGCGCGCCTGCTCGCCCTCCTTCGCCGGCACCGGCTGGCTGACGACGAAGTAAATCTCCTTGCTCCCCAGGTACGTCTCCTGCTGCCCGGCCGGCGGCTTCTCGCCCGTGAGCGCCGTGAGCAGCTGTTCTTCTTCTTCACCGCCCACCCGACCGGCGTTTCCAGCGGGTTTCCCTCCGGGTCGAGTGTGGCGACCTGCTTCATCGCGTTGTCGGTGTCGCCGTGGCTGAGGTTGCTGAACAGCTCGTCCGTCGCGCCGTCGGACAGCACGAACACGTTGCCGGGGATGCCGGTCCCCTCGTTCAGCTTGTACATGCCGTTGACGAACGCGAGCAGCGCGACGAGCAGGCCGACGACGACGGTGAATGCCAGTGCTGCGAGGCCGGCGATCCGCCAGCGAACGACGAGGTTGCGGTAGTTGTACGCCAGCGGCACGCGGCCGATCATCAGGAGCAGCGCGAGGTCGGTGGCGTACACGACGAGGAACTCGAACGGCCAGTGCTGCACGAGCGGCGGCGGCAGCAGCTTCCAGATCGGCTGGCCGAGCCACGGCCCCCACTCGGGGTCGAGCAGGATCCGCAGTTGCTGCGAGTTCGGCAGCACCTCGGCGATCTGGGCGTTGACGGTGTCGAGGTCGGCCTTCGCCTCGCGGAGCCGAACGGGGTCGTCGAGCCCGGCGGCGATGGCGCGTTCGAGCTTGGCCTTCTTCTCGAACATCTCGGGCGGCGTGGGCGGGACGATGCCGGGCGAGATGCCAACGGTCGGCTCGGGGCCGGCCGGGGCGTAGAGCGCGGGACGCCGCCGAGCACCTTCTGCGCGAGGACGCCGAACTGCCCCCGCGCAGGCAGCGGCAGTCGGCCGACCAGCTCGACCGCGAACGCGAACAGCGCCACGACGACGATGAACCCGGCCCCGACGCCGCCGAGCCGCGCAGGACGCGCCGGCCGCGGGTGGTCGCCGGCGGGACGCTCTCTTGCAGCACGGCCTCGTTCGGGGCGACCGCCGGCAGCGCGACCAGCAGCGCCGACAGCGGCAGCAGCGACATCACCAGCGTGACCATCGTGCCGATCACGCCGCGCACGCCGCGCAGGAAACGGAGCAGAGCGGACATGAAAACTCCGGGCGAGGCCGACCGCCGCGAGGCGGCGGGCGTTTCACGTCGGCGACGTCCCCGCCGCCTCGCGGCGGGCGGCGCGCCGCCTCGGTTCACGCCTGGCGCGCGAACACCTCGGCGACCCTCACGTTCTTCGCGCTCAGCGCCGGGCCGATGCTGCCGACGAGCGCCACGCACATCCCCAGGACCGGGCCGATGACCAGCACTTCCTTCGGCACGATGAACGCCCCCAGGAAGGCGATCTGGAACTTGAAGTTCCCGAGCAGCCCCCACGCCACCGTCGTGCTCATCGCCCCCGCGATCGCGCCCACCAGCAGCGCCTCGCCGAGGATCAGGCCCGCGACGTGCCGCGGCAGGAAGCCCAGCACCTTCAGCACCGCCATCTCGGTTCGTCGCTCGCGGGCGCTGATGCTGATGGCGTTGGCCACCACCAGCGACATGATGACGAGCATGGCCGGCGACAGGACGTACTTCATGCCGTTGAAGATCGACTTGTACGCCTCCATGAAGGTGCCGATGCCGGCGCTCGCCGTCTCCACCTTCACCGCGGGGGCGCTGAAGTTCCTCGGCTCGCTCACGGCCGCGGCGATCCGCTCGTACGCCTCGCGGGTCGGCACCCGCACCCAGATCAGGTTCACGCACTTGTTCGCCAGCGGGTGCGGCTCGCCGTTGTGCGCCGAGGCCCACGACTTCAGCATCGCGTCCAGGTACGCCCGGCTGCAGAACCCCACGCCCTCGTACTTCCCGTCCGGCAGCGTGCCGACGATCTCGAAGTCGAACACCACGTCCTTGTAGCCGATGCTGGTGAGCTTCAGCTTCTGGCCGACCTGCACGTTCATCTTCTTCATCCGCGACGGGCTCACCATGATGCGGCGGAAGTCCTCCTCCATCAGCTTCGTACACCGCTCCATCTCCGCCCACTCGGCGTCGCTCAGGTCTTTGCGCTCCAGCCCGTCCATCATCAGCGGGATCTTCCGCGGCTCGACGCAGAACATGAACAGCGCGTTTTCCGGCTTCGGGTTCGACGGGTCGGTGGTGCCGCCGACGAAGCTCCAGGCGATCATGTCGTCGGCCCCGTTCGCCGGCTGCAACTCCGCCGGCAGCTTCTCGATGATGCCGCGGAGCCGGTCCTCGTACCCGGGCGGCATCATGCTCGGGATCGAGTACTTCTCCGTCATGATGATCTTGAAGTTGGCCTCCTTCTCGCTCGTCGCCCGCCCGATGAACGTGATGACCGTGTAGATCATGGTCAACACGAAGGTCAGGACGAACAGCGCGAGGTAGGTCAGCGACGTGCGCAGCGGGCTGCGGCGGAGGCCGCGGAAGAGCATCAGCATCACCTTGACCGCCAGCGACCCCGACTCGGACAGCCGGGCGAGGACCAGTTCGGCGACGTAGACGAGCAGGAAGAACACGGGCAGCGTGACGACGCCGAGCACGGCCGCGATGACCAGCACCGTGCCGACGCCGGCCAGCAGGTAGCCGGTGAGCAACAGCAGCGACGGGTCGAACCCGGTCGGGGCGAGGTCGGGCGTCGGGTACATGCGGGCCTCCGTGTCATCAGGATAGGCACGCGGCCCCCGCCGGCACCACGCCGGACGGCGGGGTCGAAACCGGATGACCGATCCGCGATAATCCCCGCATGGCCGACGACGCGCCGATCACCATCGCCTACGACCGCGGCACCCTCGTCCTCGCCGGCGGCCCGCGCGGGTTCGACTTCCCGTCGCTCCCCGGCGTCCTGTTCGACCCGCGCACCAGCACTCACCGGGCGCAGGGCCGCTGGTACCGGGCGATCGTCGAGCAACTCGTCCGGTCGAAACAGCCCTACACCGACGCCGCCCGCGGCTGGGAGAACAAGCCGACCGGGTGGAAGCTGAACCGCGAGCGGACCCCGCGGCAGTATCAACTTGACGCCCTGAAGCAGTGGACCGAGGGCGGCCGCCGCGGCGTCGTGGTCATGCCGACGGGGACGGGGAAGACGTTCACCGCGTTCCTGTGTGTCGAGCAACTCGGCCGGCCGACCCTCGTCGTCACCCCGAAGATCGACCTGATGACGCAGTGGGCGCGCGAACTGGAGCAGTCGTTCGGCGAGCCGGTCGGCATGGTCGGCGGCGGCGAGTTCGAGTATCGCCCGCTCACCGTCACGACCTACGACTCGGCGTACATCCACCTGGAAAAGTGGGCGAACCGCTACGGCCTGGTCATCTTCGACGAGTGCCACCACCTCCCCGGCCCGAGCTACATGGAGGCGGCGAACGCGGCGCTGGCCCCGTTCCGCCTCGGTCTCACGGCGACGCTCGAACGCGCCGACGGCGCCGAGGACGTGCTGCCGGCGCTGATCGGCCCGACGCTCTACCGACTCGACATCACCGACGTGGCGGGCGAGTTCCTGGCTCCCTACGAGGCCAGGCGGGTGTTCGTGGAGCTGACACCCGAAGAAGGGGAGCGCTACCAGGAGTGCCGCGACGAGTACCGCCAGTTCGTGTCCGACCGCGGTATCAACATGAGCGGCCCGGACGGCTTCCGCCGCTTCCTGTTCGAGGCGAGCAAGTCGCCCGAGGGCGTGTCGGCGGCGAAGGCGTTCCGCGAGCAAAAGCGGATCATGCAGGCGCCGAGCGGCAAGTTCCGGTTGCTCGAAGAACTGCTGGCGAAGCACGCCAACGACCGCGTGCTGATCTTCACCGCGGACAACGCCACCGTGTACCACATCGCCCGGACGTACCTCGTGCCGGCGATGACGAACCAGACCAAGCCGAAGGA
>JBGAQM010000553.1:0-2573 GCA_044220735.1 Urbifossiella sp.
CTGGAGCGGCGGCACCGCCAGCCCGGACGGCGGCGCCACCAGCCCGGCCGCGTCGGGGTCGTCGGCGACCGCCGACAGCGCCGCGTGCGCCTCGTCCAGCCCGCTGAACCGGTCCGCCGGGTCGGTCGCCATCATCCGGTCGAGCACGACCGCCAGGTCCGGGTTCACCCCGGGCACCACGACCGGCCCGTCGCCGGCCGGGTTCGGCGGCCGGCCGGTGAGCGCGAAGTACCCGACGGCCCCGAGCGAGAACTGGTCGGCCAGGGCCGTCGGGGTGCCGGGCGCGGCGGCCCACTCGGGCGCGGCGAACGGCAGGAACTGCGCCAGCCCGCGGCCGGCGGTGGCGGTGTCGAGCAGCTTCTCCCCGCCGGCCAGGTCGGCGGCGAGGACGAGCCCGGCGCCGAAGTCGAGGACGCGCGCCGGCGCCCCGCCCGCGGGCAGCGCCACCGACGCCGGCGAGAGCAGCCCGTGGGCGAGGCCGGCGGCGTGGCACGCGGCCAGGCCGGCCGCCAGCTGCGCCAGCACGGCGGCGACCGCCCCCGGCGGCAGCGGCCCGGCCGCCGCGACGCGGTCCGACAGCCGGTCGCCGAACGTCGGCGCCCACACGAGGTAGTGGAACCCGTTCGCCGAGTCGGCGTCGATGAGGGGGACGACGGCCGGGTGCGGGCGGAGCGCGGCGGTGCGGCGGGCGAGGTCGCGGGCCTGCTTGGCGCGCCACAGGCTGCGCTGCGGCACCCGCACGAGGACGACCGGCTCGGGGGCGCCGCGGCCGGTCTTGTCGGCGTCGAACGCCGGGCCGAGGGCGCCGGGGCGGTGCCGGCCGGTGAGCCGGTACGGCCCGAGGGCGAGGGCGCGGGCGCCGCCGGCGAGGGCGCGGTCGGCCTGGAACCGGGTGAGGGCGCGGCGGCCGACGAGGAAGTCGGCGAGCTCGGCGGCGGTGCCGCCGGGGAACTCGGCGACGAGGGCGTCGAGTTTGTCCGCCGGCACGACCCGGGCGCGGGCGAGGTCGTCCGCCAGGGCGGCGGCGGCGTCGGCCGTTGGGGGGTGGGGCATGGCGCGGGCCGGGGTGCGAGGGCTACGAGAAATCTAGTACACGAATTCGGCCCCCGGCAAAACTGCACGCGAACGGTCGAAGGTTCGTCGGAGCAGATTGTGTCCAGTACAGCGGCGCGGCGCGCGAGGCCTCCAACGGCAACGGAGCCACCCGCGCGAACGCTTGCGGCTTTGCGTTGGGAAGCGCGAAGCCGCAAGCGGCAACGGAACCACCCGAGTTGGCGCTTGCGCTTCGCGCCGCCGCGTACCCGGCGTGGCGGTAGTCCGCCCGTCGCGGTACAATTCCCCCCGACCGCCCCGGTTGTCTAACTGGATAAGACCCTCGTCTTCTAAACGAGATCATGCGGGTTCGAATCCCGCCCGGGGTACTCGCGTCACACCCGCGCCGCCCGCGCCCGCAGCAGGTGGTCGGCCAGCACCAGCGCCACCATCGCCTCGCCCATCGGCACGAACCGCGGCAGCAGACACGGGTCGTGCCGCCCCTTCACCAGAATCTCCGTCGGCTCGCCGGCCCGCGTCACCGTCCGCTGCGAGCGCGGGATCGAGCTCGTCGGCTTGATGGCGACGCGGCACACCACCGGCTCCCCCGACGAGATGCCGCCGAGCATCCCGCCGTGGCGGTTCGTCTCGGTGTGGACGCGCGGCGGGCCGGGGGCGAACAGGTCGTTGTTCTCGCTGCCGCGCATGCCGGCGACCGCGAACCCGGCCCCGTACTCGAACGCCGTCACCGCTGGCAGCGACAGCAGCGCCTTCCCCAGGTCGGCCTTCAGCTTGTCGAACACCGGCTCGCCCAGGCCCGCCGGCACGCCCGTCGCCACGAGCTCGCACACGCCGCCGATCGAGTCGCGGTCCTTCCGCACGGCGTCGATGAGCGCCTCCATCCGCGCCGCGGCGTCCGGCACCGGGCAGCGCGTCGGGCTCGCCTCCACCTGCTCGAGCGTCACGGCCGTGGGGTCGGGAATCGCCGCGACCACGTCGCCGACGCGGGTGACGTAGCCGAGCACGGCGACGCCCGATTGCGCGAGGAACTTCTTGGCGACGGCGCCGGCGGCGACGCGGCACACGGTCTCGCGGGCGCTGCTGCGGCCGCCGCCGCGGTAGTCGCGGAAGCCGAATTTGGCGTCGAACGTGAAGTCGGCGTGGCCGGGGCGGTACTTGTCGGCGATGTCGCCGTAGTCGCCGCTGCGCTGGTCGGCGTTGCGGAACAGCAGGCCGATGGGGGTGCCGTCGGTCTTGCCGTCGAAGACGCCGGACATGATCTCGGGGGCGTCGGTCTCGTCGCGCTGGGTGGTGAGCTTGCTCTGCCCGGGTCGGCGGCGGGCGAGGTCGGGGAGGAGGTCGTCGATGGCGAGGGGGAGGCCGGCGGGGCAGCCGTCGATGATGCAGACGTAGCCGGGGCCGTGACTGACCCCGGCGGTCGTGACGCGGAACAGGGTGCCGAACGTGTTGCCTGCCATGCGGGAATTGTACGAGCGAGGCGAGCCGACCGCCGTGAGGCGGCGGGTGAGGTTCCCATCACC
>JBGAQM010000056.1:0-22969 GCA_044220735.1 Urbifossiella sp.
AACCGCGTGGCGTAGGCGAGCGGGAACCACAGCAGGCCGAACAGCGCCTTCCACACCAGTGACCCCTGCGTGTCGCCGCTGCGGTAGCGGAGCCACTCGTCCACCGCGTACAGGCGGCGTTCCACCCAGTTCGCCAGCCGGCGGAACAGCTCCAGGACCGCGCCGAGCAGCCCCGGCAGCATCTCGACGCGGACGACGCGCCACCAGTCGGCCAGTCGCTCGTGGAACCGCTCCTGCAGCACCCAGCCCCACGACGTGTTGAAGAACACGACCGCCAGCCCGAACACGATCAGCCCCGACCGCAGCAGCCGCGCCGGGCTGGCGCCGAGGAGCACCAGCACGACCAGCACGGCCGCGGTGAACGACACCGCCCCCGACAGGTGCCGGTTGAACACCCGCACCGGCCCGCTGTACCGCACCGCCCGCACCGCCGCCGACCGCAGCGCCATCCGCGGCACGTCCCACAGGACGAACCGCAGCGCCTTCCCGGCGCCGCGCACCACCGCGAACACCGCGCGGCGGAACGGCGGGACGTGGAAGACGAGCAGCAGGAAGACCCCGACCGCCAGCACCGACGGCACCGACGTGACGCCGTCGTGGGCCGCGGCCGGCGAGCCCGGCTTGGCCGACGACGTGACCGCCTGGGCGACGATCGCCTGCGCCGCCTGCGGGTCGATGACCACCCAGCCGTCTTCGTCGAGGGCGAAGGGTTCGGCCGCCGGCCCGGCCGCCTCCGCCTCCGGGTCGGGCTTCGGCCGGCCGGCGAGCGTCTTGCCGACGAACTTCGCCGCGTTGCCGGCGAGGTGCGTCACCTCGTCCACCATCATGAGCGCGAGGTACGCGGCGAGGAACGGCGCCAGCACGTACAGCGTCAGGAGCCGGCCCCACGGGGTGCCGAAGAACACGGCGCTGCCGCGCTGCAGCAGCCGCAGGTAGAACTCGCCGCGGCGGTACACGCCGTCGAGGTCGTGGCTCAGGCGGGTGTCGGCGCGGAGGAGCGGGTCGCCGAACACCAGCTCGCCGGGGCCGGCCAGGTCGGGCATCTTCAGCTGGTTGCGGGCGACGGCGTCGCGCAGGTCGCCGAGGCGGACGAACCCGCGCTCGCAGGCGCGGTCGACCAGCTCGGCGACGACCTTCTCGCGGGCCACCTCCTCGACGCGGTTGGCGGGCACGAACCCGCTCGCCGCCAGGGCCCCGCCCACGACCGGCGCCAGCTCGTCGCGGACGTGGTGCTCCAGCCGGTGCAGCTCGTGGTGGAACAGCCGGTCGAGCCGCAGGTGCTCGCGCGGCGGGAGCCCGGCGCGGACGAGCTGGGCGTAGGCGGCGCGGAAGCGGACGAGGAGCCGGACCTTGCGGGCGTGCGGCAGCGGGCGCTTTAGCGGCCGGCGGCCGAACGTACGGAGGAACTCGGGCAGGTCCACCGCGAACACGTCGCGGCCGAGGTCGGCGGTGATGGTCTGCAGCTCGTACAGGCAGCGCGCCGCCCGCGACCAGTTCCGGGCCGCCGCCGGCGCCAGCAGCGGCACCAGCGCCTGCCGCCACTCGCGGCGGGTGTCGTCGTCCCAGTGGACGGCGTGCCCGAGCCGCTCGACGAGCTGCCCGACGGCGGCCTGCGCCGCGTGCCGGGCGCGCACGCCGCCGCCGCCGGCCGCGGCGGCCTGCGTCCGCAGGACGGCGGCGCGGACGAGGTTCCCCGCCGCCTCGGCGGCGTCCGCCCGCGCCAGCAGCGCCGACTCCGCGGGCGCGTCGGGCGGCGGCGGCTCGGCCGGCGTGTCGGCGTCGGCCCAGGCGGCGGTGGGGTCGTCGGGCGGGTGGGCGTCGGCGGCGCCGGCGGGGCGCGTCTTTTCCAGCAGCTCGCGGACCGGCACGTCGGTCTGGAGGACGGCCAGCACCTCGGCCGGTGGCGGGAGCGACGGGAAGAACTCGTCCACGGACTCGGGGGCGAAGGCGTGGAGGTCGAGGTAGGTAGCGGCGAACGCCCGGTAGACGCCGGCGTCGGTCTCCTCGTGGTCGGCGAGGTGGTCGGTTTCGAGGACGTACTCGGCCTCGCGGGCGGCGGCGTGGCCGAGCCGGTGGAGGCGGTCGCGGCAGCGGCCGACGGTGAGCTTGTCCTCGCGGAACTTGTCGTCGATGGCGGCGCGGACGGCCCCCTGGTAGAGGAGCCGCCAGTAGTGGCGCAGCATCTCGGGGGCGGGGAGGTGGTGCCAGCCGCGGTCGTCGGGCGGGGTGAGGAGGAGGAGCCGGGGTTCGGTGCCGTCGAGGGTTTCGGGGTGGAGGACGTCGGCGGCGCGGGCGTCTTGTCGGTCGATCCAGAGGGGGAGGTCGGGGTTGAGGGGGACGGCGTAGTCGTGGTCGCGGAGGTAGTGGAGGAGCTTGCGGAGTTTGCGCTCGGAGACGAGCCGTGCGGCCGGCTCGACGGCCCGGAGGGCGGGTTCGAGGGACGGGGGGACGCTCACGCGGCGCTCCGGCGGGCGGGATGGGGGAATCTTCCGGTTTTCGGGAGGTGGGTCAACCCCGGCGAGCCGAGCCCTGTGAGGGGCCGGGTGTCGTGCAAGCGGCGGCGGCGTCTGGTATGCTGACGGCGGGAGGACGGCCGATGCTGTCGAAGGTGTCGATCAAGAACTTCAAGAGTCTCCGGGACGTGCAAATCGACCTGGAGCGGTTCACCGTCTTCGTCGGCCCGAATGCCTCCGGGAAGTCGAGCGTTCTACAGGCAATTGCTGCGATTTGCCAGGCCTTTCAGGTGGAGAATCCGCAGACGCTGGAGCCGATGTTCGAGGCAAGCCTTTCAAAGGGATCACGGGTTCCACTCGAACTGAGTGTGGAGTGCGAGGGCAAGTGGTATCGTTATTGTGGTACCCATCCGGCCCCGCCCCAGAACGAGAATTCGATCGTATCTGCGACGGTTGCCCGCCTTGGTAGATCGATCAGCTCAGTTGGTGCGCGTCGCTGGCAGGCATGGCAACGGGAGATACCTGGGCAGTCGCCGCTCCCCATCTCCACTTTGCTGACTCTGGATGCCGCCAAGCTCTCGAATGAGAACATCCAAGCCAATGACCCCAGCATCATGCTGGCGGACGGTTCAGGTATTCATTCCGCACTTGTCAACATGGCGCTTCATGATCAAGAGTCGTGGCTTCGGTTGCAAGCGGACTTGAGGAGAATCATTCCGACGATTCGTCGCGTGAGGCACTCGAAGGTGGCCAAGCAGGGGCAGCCTCATGCGTTGCTGTTCGACATGGTGGGCGCGGACGCAGTCCCGGCATATCAGGTCAGTGAAGGCACACTGCTCTCGCTCGGGCTGCTAACCGCACTCTATTCACCGAGTCGTCCCGATCTCATTCTACTTGATGACTTGGATAAGGGATTACACCCCCGTGCACAGCGTGAACTGGTCACCCTCCTCCGGGGTTTTCTCGACACGAACCAAGGTCTGCAAATACTCGCTACCACTCACTCACCCTACCTCCTGGGCTCGATGGAGCCGAGCGAGGTGCGCATGACGCACCTGAACGACGCCGGGGCGACCGTCTGCGACTCGCTCACCCACCACCCGAAGTTTGCGAAGTGGAAGGATGAGATGAGCGCGGGCGAGATGTGGAGCCTGTTCGGTGAGAAGTGGGTCGTGGAGCAGGGGGTGCCGGCATGACGCGCCGGTTCGCCGTCGTCCACGAAGCGGAAGCCGACTTCCAGACCGCGACCGACTTGGCCGACCGGGTGCTGGTCGAGGCCGCCTCCTGGCTCGACAACGAATCGGTGGTCTACCAGCGGGAATGGGTGTCGCAGGACCCCGGCGGGCGGCGGCTGACGTGGAAGGCCATGCGTCGGCTCGCCGAGGCCGCCGGGATCGAGGCCGAGGGATTCTTCGACGGGAGGCCGGGGCTGGCCGACGCCAGAGCGGCTCGGCGTGCGATCCTGTACCTGCGCGCCGCTTGCCCAGAACTGGACGGAATCATTCTGGTCCGAGACCGCGACGACCAAGAGGAACGCCGGGACGGGCTGGACCAGGCGCGCAACGAGCATCATGGGCATATGCTCGTCGTCCTCGGCCTGGCCGTCGTGGAGCGAGAGGCCTGGGTGATCAGCGGGTTCGAGCCACAGGACGGTGAGGAGACGACCCGGCTTAGCACCGAGCGGCAGACCCTGGGATTCAATCCGTGCGAGCGGAGTCACGAACTCACGGCCTGCAAGGATGACACCGCCAAGCGAAGTCCCAAACGTGTTCTCCGCGCCCTGACGCAAGATGACCGCGACCGCGAAGCCCATTGCTGGCAGGTCACGCCACTTTCGACGCTCGAGCAGCGCGGAGCCGAGAACGGGTTGGCCGCGTACCTCGCCGAAGTCCGTCAGCACCTTGCCCCGCTCATCGGCAGCTGAATCACGCACCCGCTTTCAGCCTCAACAGCGTCTCCTGCACCAGCGCCTTCGAGTCGGTCAGCACCGCCAGGATCGCCGACAGGTCGGGCGGCGGCGTCAGCCGCGAACCCGGGCCGAGGCGGTAGTAGACAAGGTGTTGGTTCACCGCCGTCAGCGCGTCCGTCAGCTGGTCCAACACCAGCGAGAGGTTCCCCGCGTCCGCGCCGTGCTGGAAGCGGTAGTCGTCCAGGCGGGCGGCGTCGGCTTCGCTCAGCGGCACGGCTACGTCCGGATACGAATTTGTGTATTTGACTCAATTCGTGCCACGACCCCCCGGGGGGGAGTCGTACACACAATCACACCGGGCCGAACGTCCGGCCCGCGGTCATTCCACCAGCACCAGTTGCGCCGGCTCGGCGACCTCGACACGGGCGCTGCCGCTCACCACCTGCACGGTGCCGGTGGCGCGGATCGTCTTGCCCTGGAACGTCGCCCCGGTCGCGTTCGCCCACGGGCCGGCCTTCGCGGCGGGGGTCAGCGCCACGGCGAAGTTGTCCTTCGCCCGGAAGTCGCGCGCCGAGTTCAGGTACAGGTTCGTCGCCCCACCCGTGGACTGCACCACGTACTGCACCGTCACCTTCTGCCCCACCTTCGACGCCGCCTCCGCCGGGGTCAGCACACCGTCCGGCAGTTTGGGCCGCGGGCCCGCCGCCTCCCCCGACGGCTTCAGCGTCGCGAGGCGCACCTTCACGGCGCTCATCACGTCGCCGTCCTCGTCGCGCAGCTGCAGGGTGAGGCGCGGGTTGTCGGTGGACCAGTCGATGAGGACCATGCCGAAGTTGTCGCCGTAGGGCATGGCCGCGACGCGGTGGCTGTTCTTCTCCGGGGCGCGCCACGCCTTCGCCCCCTGGTTCAGGCCGCTGCTCGTCACGTCGTACAGAGGGTAGCCGGCGCTCGTGGCGTCGAGCGAGATCTCGCCGAGGTGCCGGTCGCCGCTGAGGACCACGACGCCGGTGGCGCCGGTCTTCTTCACCAGCTCGTAGAAGCGGTCGCGCTCCTTCGGGAAGTTGGCCCACTTCTCCCAGCCGTGCTCGTCGGCGACGAGCTGGATGCTGGAGCCGATGAGGCGCACCTCCGCGGGCTGCTTGAGCTGCGCTTCGAGCCACGTCCACTGCTCCTCGCTGAGAACGGTGGCGCCGGGGTCGCTGTTGGGGAGGTACGGCGGCACGCGCTCGCCGGGCGGCGGCGCCTTCGCCCGCTGGAGCTTGGTGCGGTGGTAGCGGGTGTCGAGCATGATGACCTGCACGCGCTTCCCCGGCGGGCCGAACACGGCGGCGGTGTAGACGCCCTTCTGCGTGCGGCGCGGGTCGTCCGCGGCGGCGCCGAAGAAGTCGAGGAACAGCTTCTGCGAGGCGTCCTTCAAGGCGAAGTCGCCGCCGGCGTCGTTGGCGCCGAGGTCGTGGTCGTCCCACGTCGCCATCAGCGGGCAGGCGGCCTTCAGCTTCTGGAAGCCGGCGAGCCCCTTGAGGATGTCGTACTTCGCGGCGATGCGCTCGGCCGTGATCTTCGCCGCGGGGATGAGCTTGTTCGTCTTCTCGTCGATGTCGGCGTAGATGTTGTCGCCGAGGAACAGGAACAGGTCGGGCTTCGTGGCGACGATGCTGTCGAGGATGGGGAGCGGCTGGTCCTGGTCGCCGCAACTGCCGAAAGCGATGCGGGTGAGCGGCGCGCCCGGGCCTGGCCCGGGCGGCTTCGCGGGGGCGAGCGTCACGGCCGCGACGAGGGCGGCGAGGGGAAGCAGCAGCCGGCGCATGGCGGTTCAGACCATTCGGAGGAGGAACGGGACTTCGGCGAGGACGTGGAGCAGCGCCACGGTGAAGTACACGCTGCGCGTGGTCGGGTAGTCGAGGAGGAAGCACGCCCACAGCGTCAGCACGACGAGGAGGCCGCAGGCGAAGAACGCCGCGACGCCGCGCCCCCACCCCGGGCTGCGCCGCGCGGCGGGGATGGTGCCGAACTGCCACGGCCACGCCCGTAGGCCGACCAGCGGGATCAAGACCACCCACGCGCCGTAGTGGACCATTTCGAGGAACGTGTGGGCCGCGACCAGGAAGTGCGTGGACACGCCGTCGAGGAAGGTCGAGCCGGCGTGGTTCGTGATCGCGGCCGTGAGCGGGTCGGTGCCGGGCAGGTCCGGGGCGTCGTGCAGTCGGCCGTACAGCAGCGCCAGCCCCAGCGGCACCGCCAGCAGCGCGACGCGGTACGCCGGCCGCCACGCTTTTCGAGAGCGGCCGAGTTCGCGGTCGAGGAGCAGCAGCGCCATCAGCGGGTGGAGGTAGACGAGGGCGACGTTCAGCGCCAGCGGGTTGACCCACACCCCGGCGGTGAGGAGGAACGCGGCCGGCCACACCCAGCCGCCGTCGAAGCGCGGGTTGGTGTTAGAGCGCATCCATGTCAGCGCCGCGACCCAGAACAAGAATGCGGTGTTCCACGTCGCCAGCACGGCGCCCTGTCCCGCGGCGGTGTCGAACACCTCGAACAGCCACGGCATCACGGCGAAGCCGGCGGTGAGGCCGACCATGCCGACGGCGGAGAGGAGGAAGAACGGCCACAGCTTGCCGACGCGGGCGGGGAGGCGGCCGAGGACGTAGCGGGCTTCGAGCCAGTTGTGCGGCCCGGCGAAGAGGAACACGGTGGCGATCGAGAACGCGACCGGCACCGCCCCGGCGAGCACGCCGGCGCCGATCACGAGCGCGACGAACGCGGCCGCGAACGGCAGCCCCGGCGCCCGCAGGGCGGGCGCGGGCGGGGCCGTGGGTAGCTCGGCGACGCTCATGCGGGAACGGCCTTCCGGTTCCGCCGGGCCAGCCACAGTCCGAGCCCCGTGACCGCGAACCCGAGGGCCGACCCGGCGGCGACCTTCGCCACCACCTCGCCCGGTGGGGGCGGCGGCGGGGGAGGACCAATCACGTCTGCCCGCGCCGCGGAGGCGGTGAGCGCGACGACCATCAATGCCAGGGGGGCGACCTTCACGGCCGGTCCTCCTCGACGGCGTTCTGCGGCGGGCGGGAGCGGCGGGCCAGCCACACGCCGAGCCACACGATTCCGGCCGCGCCGAACAGGCCGGCCACGACCATGCCGCCGAGGACGACGTAGATCGGCCACACGGCCACGTCGGCGAGCAGGACAGTCATGCGGCGGCTCCGGGGAGTGCTCCCAGTATAACTGGCCGGCGGTCAGTCCATCAGCCCCGCGGCGGTGAGGATCGCCCGCAGCTTGTGGCGCTTGTCGTCGGACAGCGGCGCGATCGGCCAGCGGTTCGGGCCCGCCGGCCGGCCGAGCAGCGCCATCGCCTCCTTCACCGCGCCGTTGCCGGTGCCGAGCGTCATCGCCATCCGCACGCCGTGGAGACGGGCCTGGTAGCCCTTCGCCGCCTCCGCGTCGCCGCGCACGAAAGCCTCGTACAGACTCACGCACAGGCTCGGGGCGATGTTGCACGACGCCGGGATCGCCCCCGCCGCCCCCATCTGCAGCGCCGAGTAGATCAGCGTGTCGCGGCCGTTCAGCACGGCGAACGTCTCGCGCGGCGTCTGCCGCAGGATCTCGATGGTGTTCTGCAGGTCGCCGGACGAGTCCTTGACGCCGATGATGTTGGGCACCGCGGCGAGCTTGGCGCACGTGTCGGGGTCGATGCTGACGCCGCCGCACGTGGCCGGGTTGTTGTACAGCACCACCGCCAGCTTCGTGCTCTCGGCGACGCGGCGGAAGTGGTCGATCATCTCGGCCTGCGTCGGCTTCAGGAAGTACGGCGTGATGACGGACACGCCGTCGGCACCTTCCGCCTCCGCCATCCTCGTGAGTCGCAGTACCTCGCGGGTGGTCTCGGCGCCGGTACCGACGTACACGGGCGAGCGGCCGCGGCAGTGCTCGACCGCGGCGGCGACGACGGCCTGCTTCTCGCGCTCGTCGAGGGCGTAGAACTCGCCGGTGGTGCCGAGCACGAAGATGCCGTGGACGCCGTGGGAGAGTTGGTAGTCGATGCCGGCGCGGAGGCCGGGGAGGTCGAGTTCTTGGTCGGCGGTCATCGGGGTGACGACCGGCGGGATGATGCCGCGCAGCTGCATGGGCGGGGCTCCGGGTGGTGGGGGAAAGTGTATCAGCCCCGGCCGCCCCGCCACCGCCGGCACAGCTCGGCCGCCGCCGCCGGCCACGCCGGGAAGTCGAACCCGAACCCCGACGCGAGGAGCGTCCCCGGCACCACGCGGCGGCTCTTGAGGATCAGTTCCGTCTCGGAGCGCAGCAGCCACGCCCCGACGGCGAGCATCCACCGCGCCGCCGGCAGGCCCAGGCGCGTGCCCCACGCCGCACGCAGCGCCGCCATGAACTCGCGGTTCGGCAGCGGCTCCGGCGCCGCCACGTTCACCGGACCAGACAGGTCGTCGCGGTCGATCAGCCAGCGCACGGCGCGGACGAAGTCGCGCTCGTGAATCCACGACACGAACTGCCGCCCGTCGCCGGCCGTCCCCCCGAGGCCGCGGCGGACGAGGCCGAGGAGCGTGTCGAACACGCCGCCGCGGTCCGGGCTCATCACCATCGCCGTGCGCAGCAGCACGAGCCGCGTGCCCGGCGGCGCGGCCGCGGCGCGCTCCCACGCCGTCGCCACGTCGGTGCTGAAGTGCCAGGTGTCGGGCGCGTCGTCGGCGCCGCCGAGAACGCCGGTCGCCTCGTCGTTCGCGGCGTCGAAGCGGTGGGCGTAGATGGTGGCGGTGCTCATCTGGAGCCACACCCGCGGCGGCCGGGCGGCGCGGCGGATCGCGTCGCCGACGGCCGTGGTAGACCGCACGCGGCTGTCGAGGATGAGGCGGCGGTTGGCGGCGCCGTAGCGGCAGTTCACGCTGCGGCCGGCGAGGTTCACGACGGCGTCGGCGCCGTCCAGCTCCGCCGCCCACGGACCGACCGTCTCCGCGTCCCACGCCACGACGCGCCACGGCGCCGGTTGTGGGGAGCGGCTGAGGACGACGACGTGGTGCCCGTCGGCGGCGAGGGCGCGAGCGAGGACGGTGCCGACCTGCCCGCTGCCGCCGGGGATGACGACTTTCACGCGCGAACCCTCGCGGGGGACGGACCATCCCATGAACCGTACCAGTGCCCCGCGAACAACCGGCAAGCCGCGGTCGTGGGGCCGGTTTCCATACGGCCGGTTCAGGCACGGCCGGTTGGAAACCGGCCCCACGACCGCGGCCGACGCCTCGTATACCAACACCCTCCCCCCAGGGCTCGCCCATGGCGTCGGACACGCGCTTCGCCGTCGGCGTCGTCCACCGCCGGGTGGCGCCGTGGGCCGTGCTCGCCGAGCCGCTGTTCTTCCCGGAAGTGTCGCGCCTCGCCGCCGACGCCGAGGCCGCCGCGGCGATGATCCGCCTCGACCTCGCCGCCCGCCTGCCGAAACTCGAACCCGCCGACCTGTTCCGCCGCCGCCGCGCCACCACCGCCCGCCTCGTCGGGTTCGCCGTGGACGTGGCCCCGCCGCGCAAGTCGGACCTGTGGCGTACCCCCGTCGCGCTGACGTTTCAGGCCGTCGTGTGGGAGCAGGCCGGGTTCGTCGTCGCGCGCGTCCCGGCGCTGGGGGTGGAGGTCATCGCCGCGCCGAAGGACGACCTGCCCGCGCTGCTGAAGCGCGAGGCGCTGGCGGCGCTGCGGCGCGCGGACCACACGAAGACCCTCAAGACCCTCGCCGGCGTCGGCACCGGCGGCGTGCGGCTCGAATGGCTCGACGTGACCGCCCGCGTGCCGTCGCTGAAGGAACGCCCCGCCTGCGGCGACCCCGAGCCGTCGAAAAAGACCGTCCTTCAGACGGTGGCGTCGGTGGTGCGGCCGGCGGCGGAAGCCCCCGCCTACGAGGCCGACGACGTGGTGGCGCAGCTGGCCGAGGCGCTCACCGCGAAGCCGCCGCAGAGCGTGCTGCTGGTCGGCCCCAGCGGCGTCGGCAAGTCGGCGGCGTTCGGCGAACTCGTCCGCCGTGCCGCCGCATACCAGCTCGGCGCGACGCCGTTCTACCGCACGTCCGGCAGCCGGCTCGTCGCCGGGCAGACGGGCTTCGGCATGTGGGAGGAGCGATGTCAGGGGCTGATTAAAGAGGCGAGCAAGCTCCGCGCCGTTCTGCACGTCGGCAGCCTGACCGAACTGATGGACGTGGGCAAGAGCGAGTGTAACCCCACCGGCATCGCCACGTTTCTGCGGCCGGCGATCGGCCGCGGCGAACTCCTGTGCGTGGCCGAGGCGACGCCCGAGCAACTGCCGCTGATCGAGAAGGAAGACCCGCAACTGACCGACGCCTTCCGGCAGATCACGGTCGAGGAGCCCGGCCCCGACCGCGGCCGGCGCGTCCTGCGGCAGTACGCCGACGCCGACCGCCGCCGCGAACCCACACCCGAGGCGCTGGCCGTCATCGACCGGCTCCACCGGCGCTATGCCACGTATTCGGCGTACCCCGGCCGGCCGCTCCGCTTCCTCGACCGGCTGCGCCGCGACGGCCCGCCGCGCACGCCGATCGACGCGGGCGAAGTGTTCACCGCGTTCGGCCGCGAGACCGGCCTGCCGGCCGCACTGCTCGACCCCGCCGTGCCGCTCGACCCGGCCGTCACGCGCGACTGGTTCGCCAGTCGCGTTGTCGGCCAGCCCGAGGCGGTGAGCCTCGTCGCCGACCTGCTCGCCACGGTGAAGGCCGGGCTGGCGCGGCCGAACCGGCCGGTCGCGTCGCTGCTGTTCGTCGGCCCAACCGGCGTCGGCAAGACGGAGATGGCGAAGGCGCTCGCCGAGTTCCTGTTCGGCTCGGCCGACCGGCTGACGCGGTTCGACATGAGCGAGTACGCCGACCCCGTGGCCGTGCGGCGGCTCGTCGGCTCGGCGTTCAACACGGAGGGGTTGCTGACCGCGGCCGTGCGCGAGCAGCCGTTCTGCGTGCTGCTGCTGGACGAGGTCGAGAAGGCCGACGCCTCGGCATTCGACCTGCTGTTGCAAGCTCTCGGCGAGGCCCGGCTGACCGACGCCGGCGGCCGCCTCGCCGACTTCCGCAACGCCGTCGTCATCCTCACGTCGAACCTCGGGGCGGCGTCGTTCGGCTCCGGGGCGCCGGGGTTCGGTGCGAATCGCCCCACGGCGACGGACGCGGCGGCGCACTTCACACGGGCCGTCGAGCAGGCGCTGCGGCCGGAGATGGTGAACCGGCTGGACCGGGTCGTGCCGTTCGCCCCGCTCGGGCCGGACGTGGTGCGGCGGATCGCCGACCGCGAGTGGGCGAAGGTGCTGGCCCGCGACGGCCTCCGCTTCCGCAACGCCCGCGTGACGACGGGCGACGGCCTGCTCGACCGCGTCGCGGCGGTCGGGTTCGACCCGAAGTACGGCGCCCGCCCGCTGAAGCGCGCGCTGGAGCGCGACCTGCTCGCGCCGCTGGCGAAGCAGATGAACCGCCACCCGGGTGACACCCCGCTGTCAATCGCCGTCGGCGTCGAGGGCGGCGGCGTCGCCGTCACCGTGCGGCCGGTGCCGGGGGCGAAGGCGGGCGGCGGCGAGCCGTCGAGCCCGGCCGGGCGGCAGGCGGCGCAGGCGCAGGAGCGCCGCCGCTGGCACCGGCGGCTGGAACACTCCACGGCGGTGCGCGACGTGGAGAACGAGGTGTACCAGCTTGCGCAGGTGGAGAAGCGCGTGCGCTGGCGGCAGGCGCAGGGGAAGCCGCAGCGCGAGGGCGACGCCGCAGCGCTGGCCCGGCTCGGCCGGCTGCGCGAGCTGTCGGCCGAGGTGCGCCGCCAGCGCGCCACCGCCGAGGAGGTGGAGGACGCGGCGCTGGTCGCGCTTTACACCGGCGCCGACGCGACGGACCCGGAACTGGCCGCGCGCCTGGCCGCGGGCGCGGCCGACTGGGACGCGCTGCTGTTCCGCCTGTACGCGGCGAATCGGCCGGGGGCCGACCGCGTCACGCTGGCGCTGTTCTCCGAGCACCGCATCCACCTCGCGCAACTGGCCGACGCCTACCGCGCCGAGGCCGGCCGGCACCGCATCCACGCCGAGGGGCGGGTGTTCGCCGCGGTGACGGCCGAGGAGGCGCGGGCGGTCGAGGCGAAGGAGAAGCCGCCGACGTTCCCCAAAGCCGAGCGCGACGAGGCGGTGACGGCGTGGGGCGAAGCGTGGCTGTGGGAGAAGGCCGGCTCCGCAGTGCGCGTGGTGATGCGCGCCGAGCCGTGGTCGGACCGGCTGCCCGCCGGCGCGGTCGGCGTGGCGCTGGAGCTGACCGGCCCCGCGGCCGACCTGCGCTTCGCCGGCGAGGCCGGGCTGCACCGCTTCCTCGGCATCCCGGCCGACGAGGGGAACCCCGACGTGCTGCTGCGGGCGACCGGCCAGCGGCTGACGGACTACCGGCCGCCGGTGGCGATGGTCCGCCGCGGCGCGGTGAAGGCGGACGCCAACCGGCGGCTGTACGAGCTCGGCCGCGGGCGGGTGATCGACGCCGAGACCGGCGACCTGTTCGAGGGGCTCGGCGGCGACCTCGCGGCCGTGCTCCCGCCCGTGCTGGCGGCGAACGCCCGTCACCGGCTGCGGGCCGTGGTGCTGGAATAGCAGGCTCTATGGTTTTGCCGCTTGCGGCTTTGCGCGGCCCACCCCTAAGCCGCAAGCGGCGAAGCCCCGAGCCCCGGACAGGGTGCCCCATGCGGTTCCGCGTTCCCATCTACGTCGCCGAGTCGAAGACCGGGTTCGCCGCCCGGCCGCTCTTCTCCGCGCGCCCGCACCGCACCGACGCCAACCTCAACCGCCTCCTCACCAAGCTCGCCGGCGACATCGTCCGCACGATCGAGACCGACGCCCGCGCCGATCGGCAGGACGCCGCCGCCGGCTGGGCGTTCGCGCCGCCGGTCGCACAGCACCGCCTCGCCCTGGAGATCGAACTCCGCCGCCGCACCCACCGCGGCAAGTTCCTGTTCGTCGCCTTCGACCACCTCGGCCGGCGGCTCGCGTTCACCCCGTCGGTGCCGGACGTGTGGTTCGAGGTCGCCCGCGGCGAGTCGCTCGCCGACCGTGCCAAAGCCGCACTCGAAGAACACTGGCGCGCCGTCGAGCGCGACGCCGACGAGCCCGACGCCGTGAACCCCGCCGCCGACGCGCTGGCGGGCAAGGCGTGGGTGCAGGTGATGGACGTGTCGGCGCGGGTGCCGGCGGTCGTGAAGGCGCCCGACCCGTTCGCCTTCCTCATGCTCGGCGGCGGCGCCGAACCCGACGGCGCCAGCGAGCTGCGCCGCGTCGGCCGCTGCCTCGACTGGCTCTACCCCGACGAACTCGAACGCGCCGCCCTCCGCGACGCCGAGGTCGCCGAGCTGACGCGCCTGCTGGCGGCGCCGGACCGCCGGCCGGTGCTCCTCGTCGGCCCGCGGCAGGTCGGCAAGACCGCGATCGTTCACGAGTGCGTGTACAACCGCGTCGCGGAGCGGAAGCACGTCCACGTGCAGCGCGGCAACGTGTGGCTCGTGTCGCCGCAGCGGCTCATCTCGGGTATGAGCTACGTCGGCCAGTGGGAGGCCCGGCTGTTGGCGATCGTCAAGCACGCCCGCAAGCGCGACCACGTCATCCTGTTCGACGACCTCATCGGCCTGTTCCTCGCCGGGGTGACGAGCCAGGGGAGCCTGAGCGCCGCGAACGTGCTCAAGCCGTACCTCGAAGACCGCGCCGTCCGCGTCCTCGGCGAGATCACGCCGGAAGGGCTGCGCGTCCTGCGCGAGCGCGACCGCGGGTTCGCCGACCTGTTCCACGTCCTCCCCGTCCGCGAGCCGACCGACGCCGACACCCTCCGCACCCTCATCGGCGTGCAGCGCCGCCTCGAAGGGAAGCACGACTGCCTCTTCGGACTCGACGTGCTCCCCGCGGTCATCGACGCCCAGCGCCGCTACGAGCGCTCCAGTGCCTTCCCCGGGAAGGGCGCCGCCGTGCTGACGCGCCTGGCCGCCCGCGCCGAGAAGCCGAAGCCCGAGCAGCGCACCCCCGACGCGAAGGAGCGGCCGGTCATCCGCCGCGACGACGTGCTCGCCGACGTGGCCGCGCGGAGCGGCCTGGCGCTGGCGTTCCTCGACCCCAAGGCCCGGCTCGACCGCGACGACGTGCGCGACCAGCTGGCCAAGCAGGTGGTCGGGCAGCCCGAGGCGGCCGAGGCGCTGGCCGACGTGGTGAGCATCGCGAAGGCCCGGCTGAACGACCCCGGCCGGCCGCTCGCCGCGTTCCTCCTCGTCGGCCCGACCGGCGTCGGCAAGACGGAGACGGCGAAGGCCGCGGCCCGCGTCCTGTTCGGCACCGCCGACCGGCTCGTCCGCTTCGACCTGAACGAGTTCAACCAGCCCGGCGCGGCCGCGCGGCTGGTCGGCACCTTCGCCCGCCCGGAGGGGCTACTCACCGCCGCGATTCGGCGTCAGCCGTTCGCCGTGGTGCTACTCGACGAGGTCGAGAAGGCCGACCCCGAGGTGTTCGACCTGCTGCTGCAACTGCTCGGCGAGGGCCGGCTGACCGACGCGCTCGGCCGCACCGCCGACTTCACCAACGCCGTCGTCATCCTCACGTCGAACCTCGGCGTCCGCGAGGCGGAGGGGAAGCTCGGGTTCGGCGCGGCCGACGACCCGCGGGCGTTCGTGCGGGCGGCGGAGCGGTTCTTCCGGCCCGAGTTCTTCAACCGCCTCGACCGCGTCGTGCCGTTCGGGAAGCTGAGCCGCGCCGACCTTGCCTCCGTGGCGCGGCGGCTGATCGACGGCGTGCTGGCCCGCGCCGGGTTCGCGCAGCGCGGCTGCGCCCTCGACGTGACGCCGGCTGCCGTGGAGCGGGTGATCGACGCCGGGTACGACCCGGCGCTCGGGGCGCGGGCAATGAAGCGGGCCGTCGAGCGCGAGCTGACGCGCCCCGCGGCGGCGGCGCTGGCCCGGCTGGCGCCCGGCGACCTGACCGTCGTGACCGTCCGCGCCGAGGCAGGCGGGCTGGCGGTGGACGTGAACGCCCCCGGCTGGGCGGAGCGGGCGCGGGGCGTCTCCACGCCGGATCACGACGCGCGCACGGCCGCGGCGCGGGAGGCGCTGGACCGCATCGCGGCGCGGGTCGCCGCGCTGCGGCCGGCGGCGGGCGTGGTGGCCGGGCGCGTCACGCCCGAGCAGGAGCGCTACTTCGCGCTGAAGGAGCAAGCCCGCGCCGTCGCGTCCGACCTGGAGCGGGTCGAGGCCCGTGCCGAGCGGACGCTCGACCTCGTCGCCCGGCAGCCGGAGGCGGTGGGCCGCAAGAGCCGCTACCGGGCAATCAAGCGGACCCGACTCGGCGTCAACCACGAGGCGCAGCAGCCGTTCGCGTCGTTCCTGTCGGCGGTGTCGATGGAGGAAGCCGTCCGCGAGTTGATGGACGACGCCGAGCCGGTCGACGCCGACGGCGAGCTGTTCGACCTGGAGAACCGGCTGGCGCTGCTGGCGCTCACGGCCGCGGCCGCGCCCGACGACCGGCCGACGTACCTGTGGGTCCGCGGGTTCGGGGGCGGCGACGGCGCCTCGGCCCCGGTGGCGCGGTTCTACTTCACCGGGTGGGCGGACGGGCTCGGCGTCGAGGTGGTGAGCAGCCGCCCGGCGGGGCTCCCGGTGACCGACGTGCTCCTCCAGGTGAAGGGCGTGGCCGCGCGGCCGCTGGCCCTCGGCGAGGCCGGCACGCACCTCGTCCTGCCGACCCACGGCGGCCCGCGGCCGGTGCGCGTGGACGTGATCGACAGCTGGCCGGCGGCCGCGGGCGGCGCGGTGGTGTTCGGCCCGGTGCTGCGCGTGTACCCGGAAGACCAGCCGATCTGCGACGTGCGCACCGGGCTCGTCGCCCCGCCGCCGTACGCGGCAGACCAGCTGCGGGCGTTCACCCTGACGGCGCTGCCGCGCGCGTGAGTGCCGCCGCTCGCGGGGTTCGCCCCGGGAAGCGCGAAGCCGCAAGCGGCAACTCTGGTGGATCAATTGCCGCTCGCGGCTTCGCGTCTCTGGGAGCGCGAACCCCGCAAGCGGCAACCCGAAGACCCCCGTCGTGCCCCGTACCGCTACCCCGTCGTCGTGTACCGCGACCCCCGCCGTACCGCTACCCCCGTCGTGCCACGCCCCGTCGCGGCCACGACCACGGCGTCCCGGGTTCGGCGCGTCCGCCGCCGACGCCAGGCACGACCTGCGCGACTTCCTGGTCGCGCAGCGCAAGCACGCGTGGATGGCGCGCCGACTTCCTCGACCCCGGCTCCGCTGGCTCCGCGTCGCCGTGCGGCCGAGTACCGCACCGGCGACCGCCTCCACCCGTCGGCCGAGGCCGTGGACCTGCGGCGTCCTCGTCGTCACCGCCGTGCGCGCCAGCGGTCAGCCGGCCGCCGACCTGCCGCAGCTCGGCATCCGCTTCGACTACCCCGAGGCCAAAGACCTGCCGGACCTGGTCCGCCGCTACGCCCTGCACAAGCTCGAAGGGCTGACGCCCCAACAGGTCGCCGGCTTCCTCCCGCCCGCCGACGCCGAGGTGGACACCGTCCCCGTCCGCGTCCCCGCCTCCGCCGGCGCCCCGGCCGACCGCGCGCCCGAAACGCTCGCCCGGGTCGCGGAGCCGCTCGGCGACCGCGCCGTGCGGAAGGGCTTCGCCCGCGCCTGGGGCCGCGAGCCGGAGGTGGCGGCGCTGGCGAAGGTGCTGCACGACGAGACGGCCAGCGTGCTGCTGGTCGGCGACGCCGGCGTCGGCAAGTCCACGCTGCTCGCCGACGCCGTGAAGGAGGCCGAGCGGCGCGGCGGGAAGCGGCGGTTCTGGCTCACGTCCGCCGGGCGGCTCGTCGCCGGGATGAAGTACCTCGGCCAGTGGGAGGAGCGCGTCGAGCTGGTCATCGGCGAGGTCGGCGAGATCGCCGGCGTGTTGTGCGTGGACCGGCTGCTCGACCTCGTGCGCCGCGGCGGCGTGGGGCCGGGCGACAGCATCGCCGCGTTCCTGGCGCCGTACCTGGCGCGGGGCGAGGTACGCGTCGCCGCCGAGGCCACGCCCGCGGAACTGGACGCCTGCCGCCGCCTGCTGCCGGGGCTCGCCGACCTGTTTCAGATCGTGCCGGTCCGCGCCTTCGAGCCGGCCGCGGCGCTGGCCGTCATCGACAAGCAACTCGCCACCGCGGCGTCCGGGCCGGGGCACACGGTCGGCCGCGGCACGGGCGAGAGCATCGTGCGGCTGTTCCGCCGCTTCCAGCCGTACTCGCCGTTCCCCGGCCCGGCCGCCGGCTTCGCCCGCGACCTCGTGGACGCCGCGGCGCGGGCGGGGGCGAAGGAGGTGAGCGCCGACGCCGCCGTGACCCGCTTCCGCGCCCGCACCGGCCTGCCGGACCTGCTCCTGCGCGACGAACTGACGCTCGACCGGGCCGACGTGCTGGCGTGGTTTACGGGCCGCGTGATCGACCAGCCGGCGGCGTGCGCCGCCGCCGCGGACGTGGTGACGGCGGTGAAGGCGGGCGTGACCGACCCCGGCCGCCCGCCGGCAGTGCTGCTGTTCTGCGGGCCGACGGGCGTCGGCAAGACGGAGCTGGCGAAGGCGCTCGCCGAGTACCTGTACGGCCACGGCGAGGACGCGGCGAAGCGGCCCGGCGAGGCGCCGCGGCTGGTGCGCCTCGACATGAGCGAGTACGGCGGGTTCGACGCCGCGGCGCGGCTCATCGGCCCGCCGCACGGCGAGCCCGGCGAGCTGGTCCGCCGGGTGCGCCGCGAGCCGTTCTGCGTGCTGCTGCTGGACGAGGTGGAGAAGGCGAGCGCCGAGGTGTTCGACGCCCTGATGGGCGTGTTCGACGAGGGCCGGCTGACGGACCAGTACGGCCGCGTCACCGACTTCCGCAGCGCGGTGATCGTGATGACCTCGAACCTCGGCGCCGGCCGCGGCGGCTCGGTGGGGTTCGGCCCGAGCGCCGGGGTGAACTACACCGGCGCGGCGATGGCGTTCTTCCGCCCGGAGTTCTTCAACCGCCTCGACGCGGTCGTGACGTTCGACCCGCTGGGGCCGGCGGCGGTGGAGCGGATCGCGCGGCGGGAGCTGGCCGCCGTGGCGCGGCGCGACGGGCTCGCCGGCGTGACGGTGACGTGGACCGACCGGCTGGTGGCGCACCTGGCGGCGGCCGGGTTCGACGCGCGCTACGGGGCGCGGCCGCTGCAACGCACCATCGAGCGCGAGGTGGTGGCGCCGCTGGCCCGGTGGCTGCTGGCGCACCCGGGGCGGGCTGTCGTCGCCGACGTGGATGCACGGATGGTTGTGTTCCGGTGACCGGCGTGGGGCCGGTTTCCAACCGGCCGGGTCAGCTCCGGCCGGTTGGAAACCGGCCCACACCGGCGGCCGGCTGGAACCCGGCCCCACGATTCCGTACCCGTGACGCCATGCGCCGCCCCCGCCTGTTCCTCCTGCTCGCCGCCGGCGCGTACCTGCTCACCGGGCTCACCCAGGTGCAGCCGGAGGAGCGCGGCGTCGTCCGCCGGTTCGGCCGGGTCGTGGCCCGACCGCACCCCGGCCTGTGGGTCGGCCTGCCGTGGGGCATCGACCGCGTCGATCGGGTGCAGGTCAGTACGGCCCGGCAGGTGAAGGCCGGGTTCGCCGCCACCGACGCCCCCGGCACCCCCGCCGGCCAGCTCCTCACCGGCGACCAGAACCTCGTCAACGTCAGCCTCGTGATCGACTACGCCGTCAGCGAGACGGACCAGGACCTCGACGACTACGCGATCCACCAGGACCGGGTGGACACGGAACTGGCCCGCGAGGCCGAGGCCGCCGCGGCCGAGTGGGCGGCCGGCCGCGGCGTCGATGACGTGCTACTGGCCGGCAGCGCCGAACTCCCCGCGTGGGTGATGGCGCGGCTCCCGGCGCGCGCCGAACGGCTGCGGCTCGGCGTGCGGGTGCAGCGCGTCAGCGTCGCCGGGCTGGCGCCGCCGGACGAGGTGCGCGTGGACTTCGAGCGCGTGACGCAGGCCCAGACCGGCATCCGCACGAAGGAGTTCCAGGCGCGGCAGGAGGCGGAACAGCGGCGGCGCCAGGCCGACGCGCTGAAGTACAAGTTCGAGCAGGAGGCGACGGTGTTCCGCGACGGGCAGCTGCGGCAGGCCCGCGCCGACGCCGACGACTTCCTGGCGCAGCTGGCCGCGTACCGCACCCTCAAGGCGCGCGACCCGAACGCCCTGTCGGTGATCTGGTGGGCGGAGATGCAGAAGGTGCTCGCCGGCGTCCGCGCCCGCGGCGGCCGGGTCGAGCCGCTCGACGAGCACTTGGGGAAAGACGGCCTCGACCTGACGCAGTTCCTCACCCCGCGGAAGCGGTAACGCCTCGGTCCGTGGGGGCTGTTGGACACGACATTACGTTCGTCTCTGGAACACACCTCATTGGTTCTGGGAAAGAGGGGGACCCCGTCCCAGAAGCATTGAGTCAACTGTAGGAATCATTGTTGGAACGACGTCGCGGGCGGTAACCCGTGTTGCCTTCGGTATTTGGATCGATCCCGCAGGTTGGGCCGAGTCTTCGAGGCGCGACGGGGGTCTGCAACGAGCGTGAGAGGAAGCCCCACCGCGCTAACGGGACGGGTCTTTCGAGCCGGTGGTTGGCGCCCCGCGTCGGGCCTCGGAGACTCGGTCCGACCTACGAGAAACCCGCCCCGTCCCACAGCCCGCGGGCGTGGGTCAGCACGTCGGCCACCCGCGCCGCCTCGGCCGGCGTCGCGCCGGTGGGGACGTACAGCGTCGCCTCCTCGCGTCGGACCAGCACGTCGGCCACCGCCACCGCCCGCAGCAGCCACACCGCCGCCTCCTCGTCGGGACACTTCAACCCCACCCAGCCCGCGTAGCGCTTCGACTCCGTCGGCCACCCGTCGGCCGCGGCGGTGATCGCGGCGACGAGCGCGGCGCGGTCCGCGACCGGCGCCGCGGGCGGGCCGACCGGCACCGGCGGGTCCGGCCGCGCCACCCACTCGTCGGGCATGTGGCCGGACCAGTAGTGGCACGTCTTCGCCAGCGCCACCACCACGTTCTTCACCTCCTTGCCCAGCAGGAAGCGCGGCCCCGCGGGCAGGTCGAGGCGGTCGCCGCGGCGGCGGGCGGTCACGTTCTCGGCGGTCACCGCGGCGAGCAGCCACGCCGCCATGTCGGCCGACTCGCACCGCACCCCGACCCAGCCGGGCTCGTCGTCCAACACGGGGAGCCCGGTGACGAGCCCGAAGGCGCGGGCGATTTCGTCGGCGATGGGGCGGTAGCGCTTCGGCTCGGCGGCGGCCGCGTCCGGCGAGACGGGTTCGAGCAGGGTGCCGCGGTGCGGCGGGCCGCCGGCGAGGGCGAGGTCGCAGAAGGTCGTCCAGATGCGGTCCCAGGCGACGAGCCCGTCGGCGCCGAAGGTGAGGGGGGCGGAGCCCATCGAGCCGGTGCGGACGGAGCCGTAGCAGTGCTGGTAGCGCGGCGGGAGGAGGGCGTTGATCCGCGCGTCGAGCGCCGCCAGTTCGGCGGCGCGGTCGGGGGAAGTGGACATGGGGGTAGTGTACGCCGCTCGCGGCTTCGCGCGGGGACGCGCGACGCCGCGAGCGGCAACGTAACCACCCGAGCGAACGCTTGCGGCTTCGCGCTTCCCCGCGCGATGCCGCAAGCGGCGCAGACCCTATCATGACCCCATGAGACACATCTTAACAGCTGCCCTCCTGTTATTCCCTGCCGCGGCCCGCGGCGACCACGGGGTCATCTCCCCGGCCGACGCCAAGGCGCTCATCGACCACCCCGACCCGGCGAAGCGGCCGGTCGTGATCGACACCCGCGGCGGGTACAAGGACTACTTCCGCGGCCACCTGCCGACCGCCCACCACCTCAACTTCGACACCCTCCGCGGCACCGACAACGGCGTGCCGGTGCAGTACCTGCCCGACGACCTGCTGCGGCCGCTGCTGGTCCGCGCCGGCGTCCACAAGGACCGCACGCACCTCGTCTACGCCACCGGCGAGAAGCTGCCGAACGACGAGATCCTCAGCGCCAGCATGGTCGCCTACGTGCTCGAAAAGCAGGGCGTGAAGGACGTCCGCGTCGTGGACGGCGGCCTCCCCGGGTGGAAGGCGGCGGGCCTGCCGGTGACGCAGGAGTACTTCGGCAACGCGCCCGGCGTGCTGCCCGAGAAGGCGAACCCCGGCATCTCGATCGGCGTGGACGAGTTGCTGAAGCGGCGCGGGCAGCCGAACGTGGTGCTGGTGGACGCGCGGCCGCACCACGAGTACCTGGGCAACGACGACATCTGGCTGCGGAAGGGGCACATCCCCGGGGCGATCAGCTACCACTGGGCGCGGGTGATGGCGACGGACAACACGCACCAGTTCCGGCCGCCGGCGCAGGTGCGGGCCGAACTCGCGGCGGCGGGGCTGACGGCGGACAAGGAGATCGTCGTGTACTGCGGCACGTCGCGCGAGGGGAGTCTGCTGCGGTTCTACCTGCGGCACGTCGCCGGGTTCCCGAACGTGCGACTGTACGAGGGGTCGTGGAAGGAGTACGCCTGGCTGCGGCAGCACCCGGTCGAGACGCGGGAGAACAAGGCGCCGTGACTCCGCCGCTCGCGGCGTCGCGGTTCCCCCCGCGAAGCCGCGCGCGGCGAAGCCCCGAGCCGACGACCCCATGACCACCGCGCTGCTCGTCCTGGCCGTCGGGTTCGTGGCGTTCACGAACGGGGCCAACGCCAACTTCAAGGGCGTGGCGTCGCTCTACGGGAGCGGCACCACCACCCTCCGCCGCGCCGCCCTGTGGGGCACCGCGGCCACGTTCGCCGGGTCCGTCGCCGCCGCGTTCCTCACCGGCGGGCTCCTCGCGGCGTTCGGCGGCCGCGGCGTCGTGTCGAACGAACTGGCCGCGGCGCCGGCGTTCCTCTGCGCCGTGGCGCTCGGGGCCGCGGCGACCAGCTTCCTCGCCACGCGGTTCGGGTTCCCCGTGTCCACCACGCACGCGCTCGTCGGGGCGCTCGCCGGCGCCGGCCTCGCCGGCGGCGCCGACGTGCGCGTCGCGGCGCTCGGCAGCGCCTTCCTCGTCCCGCTGGTCGTCAGCCCGGTGCTGGCCGCGGTCGCGGGGGTGGTCGTGTACGGGCTGCTGCGCGTCGCCCGGCTGGCCCCGGACCACCGCACCCCGCTGCTGGACGCGCTGCACGTCCTGAGCACCGGCGCCGCCAGCTTCGCCCGCGGCCTCAACGACACGCCGAAGATGGCGGCGCTGGCGCTGGCCGTGCCCGGCCTCGACGTGCCGTGGGCGTGCCTCGCGGTCGGCGGGATGATCGCCGCGGGCGGGCTGCTGGACTCCGACCGCGTCGCGGAAACGCTCGGCAAGAAGCTGACGGGGATGACGCCGGGGCAGGGGTTCGCGGCGAGCCTGGTGACGGCCGGGCTGGTGACGACGGCGAGCGTCCACGGCCTGCCGGTGAGCACGACGCACGTGAGCGTCGGGTCACTGCTGGGGATGGGCGCCGCGACGCGGCAGGCCCACTGGCGGAAGGCGGGGGAGATCGGGCTGGCGTGGGTGACGACGGCGCCCGCCGGCGCGCTGCTCGTGGCGGCGGCGTACGCGGTCGTGCGGTGAGAACT
>JBGAQM010000554.1:0-2548 GCA_044220735.1 Urbifossiella sp.
GGCTTAGCGCTGGGCAACGCGAAGCCGCAAGCGGCAACCGAACCATGTCGTCATCCCCGATTCAACTCAGCCCGTTAAACTTCCGCGCCACCCACTCCAGGGTCAGCAGCGACACCAGCACGATCAGCACCCACTTGTTCCACAGCACGTACTCGGTCCGCGTCGTGTACGGCACCGTCTGCGGCTTCACCTGGTCGGCCAGCGTCGCCAGGTCCTCCTCGCGGTAGAACCGGCCGCCGCTCGCCTCCGCCAGCTTCCGCATCTCGCCCTCGGCCAGCCCGCCGGGGGCGCGCTCGTCGTCCGGCGGCAGACCCACCCGGTAGTCGAGGGCCGCGGGAGCGCCGTTGCCCGGGTCCACCTTCAGCGCGAACCGGCCCTCCGCGTTGAACGGCAGCGTCGCCACGTACTCGCCGGTCGCCCGCCCGCCGGGGCCGCGCACCGCCGTCAGCGTCACCTTCACGTCCGCGGCCGCGTCGTTCGGGTCGGCGTTCACCTTTACCAGCCGCCCCTCCACCTCGTCGGCCGTCACCGGGGTGAAGTCCTTCGTGAACAGCCGGGCGTACACCTGCCCCGCCTTCCCGCGCACGGGTTCCGTGGTGTCCAGCGACAGCTGCGTCAGCTTCGTCCCCACCGTGCGCGGCACGCCGGCGGCGTACACCGCCTGGCTCCAGAACCGGCCGAAGTAGCGGTCGGCCTCGTTGAACCGCCACCGCCACGTCTCGTCGAACGCCAGGAACAGCACGTACCCCTTCCCGAAGTAGTGCCCGGCCAGCAGCGGCATCGGCTTGTCGTCGGCGGTGCGGAGCGTCGGGTGCTGGAGGAACACCTCGCACGCCGGCCGCAGCCGCGTGACGGGGTAGTGCCAGAACATCTCCGGCAGGGTGCGCCACAGCTTGGCGTTGTCGAGCGGGTCGTCCTCGAGCGCCAGCAGCGGCGCCCGCACGGCGCCGGGCGCGACCGCGGGGCGGAACCCGGTCGGCCGCTGCGGGCTGTCGATCGGGAACCGCGTCGCCTCGAACTCGACCGGCAGCACGTCGGCGATCGGCCCCTTCGCCCACCCGGCGGGGGCGTTCCACCGGCCGGCCATGTGGATGAGCCCGCCGCCCTCCGACACGAACTCCTTCACCACCTCCTGCTGCTCCTGGTTCAGGAACGTGGCCGGCACGTCGCCGAGGAAGATCAGGTCGTAGGCGAACAGCTCCTTGCGGAACGCCTCGCGGCCCTTGGCGAACTCCGGCACCCACGGCACGCCCGACTTCAGGGCGCTGCGGTCGGCGTCGGTGAGGTGGAACGCCGCCTCGACGCGGCGGTCGCGGAGCAGCGCCCGCTGGAGGAACTTGAAGTCGAACCGCGGCAGCGAGTCCACCACCAGCACCTTCAGCTTCCGGTCCACGACGCGGACCGGCTTCATCACCTCGTCGGTCAGCACCTCGGCCGCAGCACCCTGGCCGCTCGTCACCTTCACCGTCACCGTGAGTTCCTGCTTCGGCGCCGCGGCGTCCTGCTTGGTCGGCACGAAGCTCAGCGTCTCGCGCAGGTCGTCGCCCGTCTGCACGGGGTCGATCGTCTTCGTCGCCACCACGCGGCCGCCGTAGTTCACCGAAATCTCGGCGCGGCCGTCGGTCACGCCCTGCACGCGGTAGCGCACGGGGATCGACACGAGGTCGTCCACGAACACCGAGTCGGCGACGGCCACGTCGCGGAGGCGGAGTTGGCCGAACGCCGAGCTGCCGACGCCGTAGACGTGCAGCGGCACGCCGAGGCGCTTGCACTCGCGCGCCAGGTCGTCGAGGCTGACGCGGCTGGCGTTCTCGCGGCCGTCCGTCGCCACGACGACGGCGGTCGGCAGGTCGTTCTCGTCGCGGCCGACCAGTTCGTTGACGGCGTCGGCGAGGGCGGTGGCGGGTTCGGTGGCGGTCGCGGTCTTGAGCCACGTCAGGTCGGACCCCTCGCGGCCGGTGCGGCGGCTGCCGAAGGTGGCGAGTTCGAGCGGGCCGGCGGCGTCGCGGAGCTTGTCGAACAGCTTCAGCTTCGGGTGCGTGAGGGCGGCGCGGGCCACGTCGATCCGCTTCGGCCGGTCCGGCAGCTTGCCGGTGCCGGCGAGCGGGGTGGTGAGGTCGGTGGGGATGCCCTTGTCGGCGGGGATGAGGTCGTAAGCGATGGCGACGCGCCACTGGTCGGCGGTGTTCGGCCGGGGGTCGTCGCGGTCCATGCTCTGCGACACGTCTACGAGCACCGCGACGGGCCGGCGGCGGTCGCCCTTCGTTTCCTTCACGAACACCGGCCGCAGCAGCAGGAGCGCGATGCTCACGACGATGGCGACGCGGACGAGCCCGAGGAACGCCTTCGCCGGCGGCTTGACGCGGCCGCCCTCGCGGGCGTACAGGACGACGACCCACGCCACGGCCGCGACGCCGAGGAACGCGGCGACCCACCACGGGAACGACCCGCGGAACTGGAGTGCGTCGAGGAACGAGAGCGTCATGGGAACCTGACCACCCGAGGGAATCCGAACCGCCCGGCTCGGAGTGGGGCCGGTTTCCAACCG
>JBGAQM010000057.1:0-23117 GCA_044220735.1 Urbifossiella sp.
GGCTTCGCGTCGGGCAGCGCGAAGCCGCAAGCGGCAACTCAGGTGCTTCCCCACGCCCGCAGCGCCCGCTCCGCCGCGTCCGGCGCGTCGGCGGGCACCGCGGCCAGCGTCGGCAGGTGGCGGAACCACGTCAGCTGCCGTTTGGCGAACTGGCGGGTGCGCGTGCGGATCAGGTCCGCGGTCGCGTCCAACCCCGCGCCGGGCGTGTCGAGGTAGTCCCACAGTTCGCGGTAGCCGAGCGCCTGCGCCGCCTCGCGGCTGATCGGCCGCCCGCGCAACCGGCGTGCCTCGTCGAGCCAGCCGGCGGCGAGCATCGCGCCGACGCGGCGGTTGATCCGCTCGTACACCACGTCGCGCGGCAGTTCCAGCACCACGCTGGGAATCGCCGCCGGCGGCGGAGCTGCTTCCCCCGCGAACGCGGCGGTATCCCACCCCTGCTGCCACGCCGAGATGGGCTTCCCCGTCAGCTCGAACACCTCGAGCGCCCGCACCACGCGGCGCACGTCGTTGGGGTGAAGCCGGGCCGCCGTCTTCGCGTCCGCCGCGGCCAGCCGGGCGTGCAGCGCCGCGTTCCCGACGCGCTCCGCGTCCGCTTCGAGGCGGCGGCGCAGCTCCGGGTCACCCGGCGGGCCGTCGAACAGGCCGTGCAGCAGTGCCTTCAGATAGAACGGCGTGCCGCCGACGAACAGCGGCCGCTTGCCGCGGGCGGCGAGGTCGCGGCACACGGCCGCGGCGCGGCCGAGCCACCACGCCACGGTGCCGCTCTCGGCCGGGTCGAGTTCGTCGATCAGGTGGTGCGGCACGGCGGCGCGCTCGGCCGCGGTCGGCTTGGCGGTGCCGACGTCCATGCCGCGGTAGACGGTCATGGAGTCCATCGCCACGACCTCGGCCCCGAGCCGCGGCGCGACGGCGAGCGCCAGCGCGGTCTTCCCGCACGCCGTCGGGCCGGTCAGGATCAGTGCCTGGGAGAACATGCGTGGCGAATTCTACGGCCGCGACACGTCGTAGATGAGGAACGTCTGCGTCCGCCCGACCGGCTCGCGGGCCAACAGCCAGTCGGCCGCCACCCGGGCCGACGGGGTGATCGTCGTGTGCCCGTACAGCGCGGTCACCGACACCGCGAGGAGGCCGTGGCCGGCCTGGGCCGGAACCTGGTCGCCCGAGGCGAGGGGGACGAGGCTGAGGTTCCGGTGCCGGAACGGCGGGTACAGGATGTCGGGGTCGGTGCCGAAGTACCACACGGCCAGCGGCCGGCTGCCGCCGTGGGCGGAGTACCACGCCTTCAGTTCCGGCAGGCCCTGGCCCCAGTCGAAGTTCGAGTCGTGCAGCCGGGTGTAGCCCCGCGCCGGGTCGCCCCACAGGCGGTTGAAGTAGCCGATGCCGTGCGGCCACGCCACCGCCGAGACGGCGGCCGACACCGCGACCAGCCCGCACGCCACCCACCGCAACCCGCCGCGGCTCGCGGCCGCCGCGGCACAGACGTAGGCCACGGCCATCAGCGTGAACATGAACCGCACGCCGATCTGCACCCGGCAGTTCAGGCTGAACGCCAGCAGCAGCAGGGCGAACCACCCGGCCGGCGTGTTCCACGCCCGCGGCCGCAGCGCCAGCGTCAGCAGCACGAGCAGGAGCGCCGGCACCGGCGTCTTCATCGTCAGGGCCAGCGGGAAGTAGCGGAGCGTGGCGCGGTCGTGCCACTCGCCGAGGAGGTACGTCCCGTGCCCGCGGAAGTTGTGCTTCACCTGCTGGACCAGCGCTTCGCCGGCGTTCGGAAAGACGCGCAGGTTCGGGAAGATCTGCAGGTGCGTGCTCACGGGCACGAACACGTCCCGCGCGGTTCCCTCCGGCAGCCCCTCGGCCCAGGTGACGAACGTCGGCTCGACCGTCCAGTCGCACCCGGTGTAGGCGAACACGAGGACGAAGCCGATCAGCAATGACACCGTGATGTCCTTGCGCAGCCCGGCGGTCGCGTGCCAGAGGTGGGCGGGGGTGCCGGCCCAGCCCGTCCCCGGCGGCGGCCGCAGCGCCCCGGCCGCGGCCAGGTGCCACAGGCCGATCACGACGAGCGCCTGCACGCCGAACACCATGCCGCTGGCCTTCGCCAGCGTCGCCAGCCCGAAGCACACGCCGGGCACGAACACCCGCGGCCACCACCCGCGGCCGGCCCCGTGGTGGGCGTGGTACACCAGCGCCAGCATCATCGTCACGACCGAGATGTCGGTGGTCGCCAGCGCCGCGTGGCCGAGGAGGTTCGGGTCGAACCCGACGAGCCCGACGGCGAGGCGGCCGCCCCACGCCCCGCCGAACGTGCGGCCGAGGCGCATCGCGTACACGAGCAGCCCCCACCAGAACACGAGGTTCGCGGCGCGGGCCACCGGCAGGATGACGTCGAGTTCCCGGTACGGGTGGAACGGCGTGCCGCGGACCCGCTCCCAGAGGTAGACGGGGAGCGTCTGCACCTCCACCGGCAGGGGCATGCACCCGTTCGACATCATGATCTTGTTGCTGCCGGTCCGCCAGGAGGTGAGCCCGGCGTTCATGTGCGGCGGCTCGTCGAACGTGGCCCCGAGCCGGCTCGCGGCGGTGACGCACCACACCGACGAGTACACGCCGACGATCAACAGCCACAGGATGTCCGGCCACCGCCTCATGACGCACCTCGGGCGGGGGTGATAGCGGGGGTGCGGGGTTCGCACAAGCCGAGCGGGGCGGTCAGACGTAGTACCGGCGGGCGACGGTCGCCAGCGCCACCACGGCCACCACGCCGGCCGTGCCCCAGGCGGTCCGCCGCTGGGCGGCGTCCGACGCGAGCCACCGCGGCACCCGGCCGGGGGCGAGGAACAGGGCCGCCGGGAGCAGCGGCAGCAGGTACCGGCCGTGCAGGCCGGCGACCCGGCTGCCGACCGGCTCGCACCAGACGTAGAGCGAGAACACGGTCAGCACCAGCCCGCCGCCGACCGCCAGGGCCGCCGGCCACCGCGGCAGCCCCCGGGGCACCTCCGCCCGGCCGGCGGCCGCAAGCAGCGCGAGCGCGGCCGTGTACGCCGCCACCGCCGCCGGGTGGATCGGCGTGTCGAGCCACCCGAGCTTGAACAGCCGGGCGTACGTCGGCACGGCCCGGGCCACGGTAGCCTCGGCGAACGCCCGGGCGAACGCCCCGGGGTTCTCGCGGGCGAACCGGGTCTGGCCGCGGACGGACGTCTCGTACCCGAACAGGACGTGCGGGTCCGGGTAGTACGGCCGGGCCGCCTCCACCCCGGCCGCCCCGACCAGCCCGCCGACGGCGCAGACGACGCCCGCGAACCCGAGCCAGCCGGCACGGCCGCCGAGCCGCGCGGGCGGGACTGCCAGCACCAGCGCGGCCACCGGCAGGTACGGCGGCTTGCTCGCCCCCACCCAGGCCACCGCGGCGACGACCAGGGCGAGCTCCCACCACGCCGCCGGCCGGGCCGCGACCGCCAGCCGCAGCACCACCGCCGGCACCAGCAGGCCCGCCCCGATCACGCCGACCTCGGGGGCGTAGGACCCGAACAGGTGGGCGGTCATCGGCAGGAGCGCGACCAGCCCGAGGAACCGCCGCCCGGCCGGGGCCAGCCCCAGGGCGAGGGCGACGAGGGCGGTGCCGAACAGCACGTTCGCAACCCGGCCGGCGTAGAACGCGGCCAGCGGGCCGCCGAGGAGCCGCCCGACCCGGACGCCGGCCGCCTGCGGCAGGAACGGGACGAACGTGTACGGGGCGGCGGTGTAGTAGGTGACGACCTGCGGCGGGCCGGACTCGTCGAGTTCGGCCAGGGTCTGCCAGTCGGCGGCGGTGAACTTCTCGTCCGGGTGGTCCGCCATCCGCCACCCGTCCATCACCACCCGGACGACCCCCGGGGGGAAGCGGCCGCCGCCCCACCCGTCGAACCGTTCGGGGCGGAGGTGGCCGTCGGCGACGTGGTACGCCCGGAGGAAGCTGAAGCCCTCGTCCGGGCACTGGCCCGGCGGCACGACCGCGGCCGACGCCAACCCCAGCACGAGGACGGCGGCCGTGACCGCGACGACTTCCGACCGGCCCGCGGCCATGCGCGTACCTCCGCGTGGCCGGGCGGAATAACGAGAGTACGAGGTTCGTGCAAGGCCGCGCCGTCGCGCCGTGCCCGGGTCGAGTGGCCTCCGAGGAACGCGCGTCGTGGGGGAGAGCAAAACACGGCGTTGGATCGGCTGCCGGTCGCACGTCGTCTGCTTGCCGCGCCCCGCGTCGGGCCTCGCGGACTCGACCCGACCTACGAACGCCTCACCCCCGCGGCGTCAGACGCGCGATCTCCTCCGCGAACGCCGGCCACTGCGCCGTCAACTCGGCCCGCGTGGCGCCGCGGTAGTCGGCGTAGTCGAAGCCGGGGGCCACGGTGCAGCCCAGCAGCGCGAACCCGTCGGCGCCGACGAGCCGCGTCCCCTGCCACACGCCGCCGGGCACCACCAGCTGCGGCACCTCGCCGGCGAGCAGGTTCGGGCCGAGCACCACCTCGCGGCCGCTGCCGTCGGGCCACAGTTGCAGCATCCGCACCGGCGCGCCGAGGTAGAAGTGGAACACCTCCTCGCCGGGGAGGACGTGCAACTCCGAGACGTGACCCGGCTTCAGCAGGTAGTAGATCGCCGTCGAAACGGACCGGACGCCGCCGTGCGCCGGCAGCGTCGCGGGGCTGCGGTACGTCTCGCGGAAGTAGCCGCCCTCGACCGGGTGCGGCTGGAGGTTCAACACGCGGATCACGTCGTCGGCGGTCACGCGCGGCCCCCCGGCCGCTCGGCCAGCACCACCGAGTAGCCGCGGTTCTCGATCACCGAGCAGTCGCCGAACGTGTCGAAGATCATCGGCACCACCGCCTCCGGCATCTTCGTCACGATGTGGTAGCGGCCGCCCTTCGTCAGCAGGTCGCGGGCGCCCTCCACGAACAGCCGCGCGATCTCCGCCTTCGCGTAGTACGGCGGGTTCGCCAGGATCACGTCGAACCGGTCGGTTTCGAGCCCCTGCAGCCGCGTCGCCGCGACGAACTTCGCGTTCGTCACGCCGTTCGCGGCGGCGTTCATCCGCGCCAGCTGGATCGCGCGGAGGTTGCTGTCGATGAACGTCACGCTCCCCGTCGGCCCGACCTTCCCGGCGACCAGGCAGCCGACCGAGCCGGCGCCGCAGCCCAGGTCGAGGACGGCGTCGCCCGGGCGAATCTCGGCGATTTCGAGCATGGCGCGCGAGCCGTTGTCGAACCGGCCGTAGCTGAACGTCCCGGGCCGGCTCACGAACTCCATCCCGGTGCCGTCGGGCATCTTGGCGTGGTACTTCACCTCGTGCCGGCGGCGGGTCGGCACGTCGTCCGTCTTCGTGCTCCAGAACGCCATCCCGGTCGGCCCGGACGGGCTCTCGCCGCACCTGCCGAACACCTTCTTGTGCCACTTCGCGAACTGGTTGTCGCGCTCGTACTCGGACAGCGAGATGAGGAGCCCGCCGGGGGCGAGGACGTGGTACGCCTGCTCGATCGTGTCGATCTTCAGCTCGCGGTCGCCGAACGCCGCGGCCGGGTAGATCACGGTGCCGAACCGCTGCTCCAGGTCCCACAGGTCGGGGCCGGTGACGACCTCGGCGGTCGCGCCCTGCTCGTCGAGGCACTCCCGGACGCGGCCGGCCTGGTGCAGGTCCATCTGGAAGCAGACGGTGTCCGGCCGGCCGATCCGCTTGGCGATGGAGGCGACGGCCCACGGCGGGCCGAGCGCGAAGCATGCCGGCGGGCGGACGCGGTCTTCGACCACGCGAAACAGGTCGGCGGCGTACTTCATGGGGGGATTGTACGACGACCGCGGGCGAGCCGACCGCCGTCAGGCGGCGGGTGAGTCACGCGGATCAAATCGCATCGAACGTGATCCGTCGCGCGTGACTCACCCGCCGCCTGACGGCGGTCGGCTCGCCGAGTCAATCGTCGTCGTCGTCGTCGTCCTCGTCGTCCTCGTCATCCTTGTCGACGTCGTCCTCGTCCTCGGGGCCGCCCTCGGTCTCGGCGAAGCCTTCCTTCACCTTCGGGTCCTGCAGCATGATGACGGCGTAGATGCCGACGAGCAGCGGGATCGCCAGGATCGACCCGGCGATGGCGAACGTGTAGTTGCCGAGCTCCGACAGCTGGCTGGCGCCGAAGCAGATGAAGCAGCCCCAGCCGAACACGAGGAAGCCGAGGAACATCGTCATGATGGCCTCGTCCACCTCCTCGTCGCCGTTCGGGGCGTCGTTGAACACCAGCGGCCACATGCCGACCACGAAGAACACGATCCCGGCGGCGGCGGCGATCAGCCCGGCGCCGGTCATCAGGTTCGCCGGCATCACCAGCAGGCCCACCGCCGGCCCCTTGGCGCTCTTCTTGTACTTGTCCTGCACCTCGCCGAACTTCACCTTGGCCTGCTCGGCCTTCATCTTCTCCTCGTCCGTCTCCTGCGCCACGCCGTACCCGCGCTTGATCGACTCGGCGTCCTCCTCGTCGTCCTCGTCCGCCTTCGGCTTCGCCGCCGGCTTGGGCGGCGGGCCCGACGGCTTGGCGCCGTCGTCCGCCTTCGGCCTGGCGGCGGGCTTCTTCTTGGGGTCGGCGCTGAAGTTGAACCCGGCGGCGCTCGGCTTCTTCTTGTCGCCGCCGTCGTCGGCGAACTTGAACGTGCCGGCGCCGCCCTCGGCCTTCGGGGCGGCCTCGGCCTCGGGGACGGGGACGAACCCCTGCTCGCACTTCGGGCACTTCACCCGCCGCCCGGCCGGGACCGCGCTCGCCGTCTTGAGCGCCGCCTCGCAGTGGGGACAGGTGTACGTGACGGGCATCGGCGGCTCCAGCAGACGGGCGGACCGGACGGTCCGGCTTCATCCTAGCGGCCCGCGCGGGGGCACGCCAGCGGGCGAGCGGGTGCCGGCGGGCCGAACTCACACCCAGTCCGGCTTCTCCCACGCGCTGAGGATACACGGCTGCCCCAGCAGCCGGACCTTCAGCTGCCGCGTCAGCGCCCACCGGCGCGACCGGAGCGGCGGCTGCAGCGCGTCGAACTCCATCACCAGCAGCACCGCCCGGCCGCCCGGCTTCAGCACCCGGTCCCACTCCCGCGCCGCGGCGATGTACAGCGGCCCGATCTCGTCCAGGCTCGCCAGCTGCTTGCCGAACGGCGGGTTCGACACGATCCGGTCCACGCTCCCGGTCGCCAGCGGCAGCGCCGTCGCGTCCCACCGGAACAGGTCCGCCTTGCCGACCTTCTCCAAATTCTGCGACGTGACGAACATCGCGTTCGGGTCGATGTCGCCGCCGATCACGCGGATCGGGTCGCCGCGCCGGCTGCGGGCCAGGTCCACCGCTTCCGCCAGGATCGTGCCGCCGCCGCACATCGGGTCGAGCACGGTCATCCCGGGGCCGATGCCGGCGAGCCGCACCATCGCGGCCGCGGCACTCGGGCGCAGCGACGCCAGGACGTGATCCATCTTGTAGGTGCGGTGCCGCATCGTGCGGTCCGACAGCCGCACCCCGCAGGTGGCGAGCTTGCCGCGGATCGTCAGCCAGATTTCGAGCCACGCGTTCTCGTCGGTCCGCTGCCACCCGGCGGGGATGACGCCGGCCAGCCCCTCGGCGAACGCCTCCTTGGCGTCGCTGCGGCGGTAGCCGTGCTCGCCCTGCATCTGGACGATGATGTTGAACGTCGGCCGGCCCTTCGTCTTCGGCCGCAAGGAGTGGTGCAGCTTGAACAGCCGCGGCCAGTCCGGCTTGCGGGCCGTCCAGGTGCGGATCAGGTTCAGGTCGTCGGCGGTGAACGCCAGGCTGTCGGAGCCCCACGCCAGGAGGTACACGTCCTCGGTGGTGCGGAGCTTCAGCAGGTCCGGCGTCAGCTCCTTGACGCGGAACACGACGAGGCCGCGCGTGGTCTTCTTGACCTCGCCGCCGAGGTCGCGGGTGATCTCGTCGGCCGCGACCGGCTCGACGCCGGCGTGGGTCATGGCGTAGAGCGGCGGCAGCGGCGCGGCGTCGGACTCGGGGCGGCCTTTGCGGGACATCGGGACCGTCGTGGGGGTGCGGGCGTGGGCGAAAGGGATTCTACGGATTCGGGATACGACCCACCCGCGGGTCGCCCGGACGGTCGTCCCTGGGACCGAGACACTTGGTTGCGGCGGAGAGAGGGACCCCGTTAGAAAAGCATTGAGTCGCCCGCAGGAATCATTCTTGGAGCGACGCCCCGCCCCTTCGGCTGGCCGCGGCGCGGCCCGCGGGCGTATCATACCCGCATGGCCCGTGTCCCCGCCGCGACCGTCGTGCGTCTGCTCGCGGGCCTCCTCACGTTCGCGATCCTCCTCACCGCGTCGCCACTCCCGCTGCTCCAGGCCGCCGTCGCCGCGCCGGTCGAGGAGGAGGCCGACACGGACGTCGAGACCGCGTCGGCGTGCCCGCGCCGGGCGACCGGACCCGGCGGGCCGCCGGGCGAGCCGATCCCGTCGACCCGGATCGCCGCCGACCACTTCACCCGCGCCCCGAGCCCGGCTCTTCGGCGGACCCCGTCCGCCCCCTTCGCGCCCCACCCCCGCTGTTAGCCCGCTCCCACATCCCCCGCGTCCCGCCGCGCGCCGCCGCGCGCCTGCGGCCGTTCCCCCACCCACCCGTCACGACAAGGACGACCGCATGCCCCATTCGAACGAGCCTCTCTCCACGACCGTGCCGCGCGACCTGACCGCCGGCGTCGTCGTGTTCCTGGTCGCCCTGCCGCTGTGCCTGGGCATCGCCCTGGCGTCCGGGGCGCCGCTCCTGTCCGGCGTCCTCGCCGGCATCGTCGGCGGCCTCGTCGTCGGCGTGCTGAGCGGGTCGCACACCAGCGTCGCCGGCCCGGCCGCCGGCCTCACCGCCGTCGTCCTCGCCCAGATCGCCGCCCTCGGGTCGTTCCAGACGTTCCTCCTCGCCGTCGTCCTCGCCGGCGCCGTCCAGATCGTCTTCGGCCTGTGCCGGGCCGGGTTCCTCGCGGCGTTCGTGCCGAACGCCGTCATCAAGGGGCTCCTCGCGGCCATCGGCGTCATCCTCATCCTGAAGCAGCTGCCGCACGTCGTCGGCCACGACCCGGACCCGGAAGGCGACATGTCGTTCGACCAGCCGGACCGCGAGAACACGTTCACCGAGCTCTTCCAGACGCTCGGCGACATCCACCCGGGGGCTGCGGCCGTCGGCCTCCTGTCCGTGATCCTGCTGGTCGTGTGGGACCGGACGACGGCGCTGAAGAAGTCGCCGGTGCCGGCCCCGCTGGTGGTGGTCGTGTTCGGCGTCGTGCTGGCCGAGCTGTTCCGCACGATGGGCGGGGGGTGGGTGATCGAGCCGTCGCACCTGGTGCAGGTGCCGGTGGCCGCCGACCTGGCCGGGCTCCTCGGGTTCCTCCAGCTGCCCGACTTCACCCAGTGGCGGAACCCGGCGGTGTACACGGCCGCGGTCACCCTCGCGGCGGTGGCGTCGCTGGAGACGCTGCTGAACCTGGAGGCGGTGGACAAGATCGACCCGCGCGGGCGGGTGTCGCCGCCGAGCCGCGAGCTGGTGGCGCAGGGGGTGGGGAACGTGTGCTCCGGGCTGGTCGGCGGGCTCCCGGTCACGTCGGTCATCGTCCGCAGCTCGGTGAACATCAACGCCGGCGCCCGGACGCGGCTGTCGGCGGTCTTCCACGGGGTGCTGCTGGTGGTGAGCGTGGCGCTCCTGCCGGCGGCCCTGAACCGCATCCCGCTGGCGGCCCTGGCGGCCATCCTCCTCGTCACCGGCATCAAGCTCGCCAGCCCGGCGCTGGTCCGCCAGATGTGGGCGGCGGGGAAGTACCAGTTCGCCCCGTTCGCCATCACCGTGGCGGCGATCGTGCTGACCGACCTCCTGGTCGGCGTCGTGATCGGGCTGGTGGTGAGCACCAGCTTCATCCTGTGGAGCAACGTCCGCCGGCCGGTCCGCCGGGTGTTCGAGAAGCACCTCGGCGGCGAGGTGGTGCGGGTCGAGCTGGCCAACCAGGTGAGCTTCCTCAACCGGGCCGCCCTGAGCCGCGTGCTGGACGAGGTGCCGCGCGGCGGCAAGGTGCTCCTCGACGCCTCGCACACCGACTACATCGACCCGGACGTGCTGGAACTCCTCCGCGAGTTCGACGCCCACACCGGCCCGGCCCGCGGCATCGACGTGAGCCTCGTCGGGTTCCGCAGCCGGTACCAGATGGAGGACCGCATCACGTACGTGGACCACTCGACCCGCGACCTGCAGGAGAAGCTGACGCCGGCGCAGGTGCTGCAAATCCTGGCCGACGGGAACGCCCGGTTCCGCAGCGGGCGGCGGCTGACCCGCGACCTCGGCCGGCAGGTCGGGGCGACGGCGGCGGGGCAGCACCCGCTCGCCGCCGTGCTCAGCTGCATCGACTCGCGGACGCCCGCCGAGCTGATCTTCGACCTCGGCGTGGGCGACGTGTTCAGCGTCCGGCTGGCCGGGAACGTGACCAGCCGGAAGTCCATGGGGAGCATCGAGTACGCCTGCGCCATCGCCGGGGCCAAGCTGGTGGTGGTGGTCGGCCACACCCGGTGCGGCGCCGTGACCGCGGCCGTGGACCTCTGCGCCGCCGGGCAGACGGCCCTGGAGGCGACCGGGTGCGAGCACATCGACGAGGTGGTGGGCGACGTGCAGCGGTCGGTGGACCGGGCCGAGTGTCAGACCGCGACCCGGCTGCCGCCGGCCGAGAAGCAGGCGTTCGTCGACGCCGTGGCCCGGCGGAACGTGGCCCGGTCGGTGCGCGACCTGCTGGAGCAGAGCGGGACGCTGGCGCGGCTGGTGCGCGAGGGCCGGGTGATGGTGGTGGGCGGCATGTACGACGTGGCGACGGGGGCGATCGAGTTCCTCCCCGCCGGCGGCGCGGCGTGACCGGCCGGCGGTCAGCGGGGCGGCGCCCCGGCCGGGCCGTGGCGCTCGCGCTCCGCCCGGGCGCGGGCGTCGGCGGCGATCCCCTCGCGGCCGGGCGGCGGGCGGACGGCGGCGGCCAGCGGCGGCAGGTTCCACCCGCGCCCGCCCACCGCCGGCCGGAGCGCGACCTCGTTCGCCCCCACCCGCACCGTCGCCCGCAGCGCCGACGTCCGCGCGTCGGCGTACAGGCCGTACAGCCGGTCGTGCGCCGCCGGGTCGGGGCAGTTGCACTCGTCGGCCGGCAGCGCGTCGTTCGGCCAGACCACCGTCACGACGTACTCGCCGGCCGGCGCGCCGTCGCCGGCCGCGTACGTCGTGAGCGCGAACGTGCCGTCCGGCCGGCAGACGCCGCTCGGGCACGCGCCGCGGGCGACGTCGGCGTCCAGCGGGAGGCGGAGGAACGCGACGTGGGCGCCGGCGGCCGGGCGGTCGCACACCTCGACCCGCCCCGCGACCGGGTGGACCGCGGGGCGCGACCCGGCCGCGCCGCCGCACCCGGCGGCGGCGACGACCACGACGGCGGCGAGCGGGACGCGCGGCACGGCCACCTCAGTCGAGCGCGAACGGCCCCAGCACGGTCTCGCCGCCCGTGACCGTCACCTTCCGCCCCTTCGCCGGGTCGGCGTGCTTCCCCTTCCACACGTCCACCTCGGTCTCCAGGTAGTCGGTCTTGCGGTCGGACACGACGCGGACCAGCTCGAACGTGGCGACGTACTCGCCCGGCGGGGCGCCGTCGCCCGGGCGGGCCGTGCTGATGGTGAACGTGCCGTCCTTCCCCGTGGTGCCGTTCGGCGTGAACTTCACCGCCCCCATGTCGAACTGCGGGTGGAGGGTGACGCGGACGTCGGCGGCCGGCCGGCCCTTCACCGTCACCGACCCGCGGACCGGGACGGTGGAGACCCGCGGACCGGGACGGTGGACGGGGCCGAGATGTTCCCGCCGCCGCAGCCGGCGAGCAGGAGCGGGACGAGGAGCGCGAGGCGGGTCATGCGGGAGCCCGGTGGCGGGAAGGACGCGGGGGTCAGTAGTCGCCGGGCAGGTCGCCCTTGTTGCGGCTGCCGATGGCCTTGTAGGTGGCGGTGTCGATCGAGTCGCGGATGAAGCGGGTGCTGCCGTCGGCGAGCACGAAGTTGCACCCGCCGGTGTGCGTGCTGCGGAAGGCGTGTTGGCCGCTGTTGGTGTGCACGTCCTGCAGCTCGGCCGCCGTCATGCCGCGTCGGTAGTACGGGCCGGTGACCTTGTTCATCGGCACGTTCATCGTCCCCTCGTTGAAGTAGTCGCCGGTGGACTGCCCCCAGGCCGTCGTGCCCGACGACTCGACCGCCGTCGTGCCGATCGACACGTTGTTGACGGTGGTCGTGGTGAACCCCTTGAGGATGTGGTGGATCTCGCCGGCCGCGACGGTGTTCGACAGGCCGTCGGAGATGGCGGCGAAGCCGATGCGGTTGCGGGCCAGGTTCCGCCACGGCTGGTTGGCCGGGGCCGGCCCGGGGCTGTTCCCGGCCTTGTAGCTGTCCGACTCGGCGAGGCTGAACCCGCCGTCCCAGGCGTTGACGAACACGCCGTCGTTGAGCGTCCACCCCCAGGCGCCGGAGCCGATGTCGCCGGGCAGCTTCGTCGGGTGGAAGTCGCAGCTGCCGCGGGACCACCCGTAGCTGGAGTACGACGTGTACACCGGGTTCACCGGCGGCGGCATCGACGGGCACAGGAACACCGACAGCGGCGCGGCCGCGAGGGCGTTGTTCGGGGCGACGGTGCCGCTGACGTTGATGTTCCACTGCTCCCAGATCGCCCCCTGCTCGACGTACGGCAGCAGGAACACCGACACGGGCGTGTGGCGGAACTCGTAGTAGATGTTCTGGAACCCGGTGTTGTAGTCCTCGACGCCGGCCCCGCACTGCGCCAGCGGCGGGATGAACTTGTTCGAGTCGTGGTACCCGTGGAGGGCGAGGCCGATCTGCTTGAGGTTGTTCTGGCACTTGGCGCGGGCGGCCGCCTCGCGGACCTTCTGCACGGCCGGCAGCAGCAGCCCGATGAGCACCGCGATGATGGCGATCACCACCAGCAGCTCGATGAGCGTGAAGCCGGACGTCCGTCGCATGATGTCTCTCCCGGGGGACCGCCCGCGGAAGGCACATCCCGGGCCGTTCCGCGCGGGCGGTGTTTTCCGGGCCGTTCGCGCGCCGGCCGGCCGCCGGGTGGGCACGGCGCGACCGGGCGCGGGCGTGCCGTGACCAGCCGCACACGGAACCTGGACCCGAGCTTCAGGCCGCGGCGCCGTCCCTGTACCCCGTGCCCCGCGCCGCCCTCCTGCTCGCGCGGCGCGGGCCGTGGGGCTGCTGCGGTACGACCGGCCCGAGGTGCTCATGGCCGCGGCGTGGGGCCGGCGCCGGCTCGCGGCGCCGGACACGCGCGCCGGCGCTCGGCAAGCTCGTGCCGAAGGCGTCGCCGGCGGGGCTCGTCGGGGTGCTGGAGGGGCGGTTGAGCGCGGTGAATCCGTACGACCTGGAGGATGTGCGGGTGCGGCGGGCGCGACGCCACCCCGGGCACCCTCACGACACGACGCGCGACGGGTTCCTGGTACCGCTGGACTGACGGGGGCGAGTCGCCCCGCCGCGGGGTTGCGGGAGCCGAACTACTCCTTCCACCGCACGAACGCTTCCATCGCGTAGTACTCGGGGAGCCCGAGCGCGTCGTAGGTCTTGGCGGTGGCGATGTTGCGGTCCTCGGCGCGCTGCCAGAACTCGCGGCGGTCGGTGCCGCCGGGGAACATCGCCCGGTCCTTCTGGCTCTGGTGGCGGAAGATCGCCTGCTTCTTCTGCTCGAGCACGTCGAGGCTCAGCGGCACGGCCATCTCGATCTCGTGCGGCTCCCACTCCTCCCACGCCCCGCGGTACAGCCACACCTCGCTCGCCAGCCCCTTCGGCCGGGCCTCCCGCACGGCCGCGAAGATCGCCTCGGCGCACAGCCGGTGCGTCCCGTGCGGGTCCGACATCTCGCCCGCCACGTACACCTGCGCCGGCCGCAGCCGCAGCATCAGCTTCGCCAGGTCGGCCACGTCGTCCTTGTGGACCGGGTCCTTCGTCACCTTCCCCGTCTGGTAGAACCGCAGGTTCATGAACTCGAGCTGTTCCGGCGGGATGCCGCACGCCAGCGCCGCGGCGCGGGCCTCGGTGGCGCGGATGAGGCCCTTCACCTTCAAGAGCTCCGGCGCGTCCGGCTGGCCCGGCTTCTTCGTCGAGAGGAACGCGTCCACCCGCTGCTTGACGGTGCCGGCGCACGACTGCTCGCCGACCGTGCCGAACTCGGCCAGGAACTCCTCGACGAAGTCGATGAACCGCCGGGCGTCGTGGTCGAACACGGCGATGTTGCCGCTGGTCATGTACGCGACGTGGACGGCGTGCCCCTGCTCGACCAGCCGGATGATCGTGCCGCCCATCGAGATCACGTCGTCGTCCGGGTGCGGCGAGAACACGAGGATCGTCTTCTGCCCTTCGAGGAACTTCGCTCGTCGCTCCTCGGCGTCCGTGTTGGGTCGCCCCAGCGGGGGCGGGACGTACGACGGCGGACGCCCCGCGGGGAACGGCGTGATGGTCGCCATGCGGTCCTGGAACACGGCCTCGCCGATCCGCGTCGCCGGCCCCTGCTCGCGCAGCAGTTCGAACAGGTGGTGGTCGCGGAAGTCGTCGTCGCCGAGCATCTGCAAGCCCTTCCCCACCGACAGCGACAGGTGCACGACCGCCCGGCGGATCAGTTCCGGCGTCCACTCGGCCGGCCCGACCTGCCACGACCGCTTGATGGCCGTGAGCTCGGCCGCGGCCGCGTCGTCGAGCACGACCGTGGCGTCGGGGTGTTCCTGGAGGAAGCTCGCCGAAATCGCCTCGGTCGGCGGCTGCTCGAGCGCCTTGAACACGACCGGCGCCTTGTGCTCGCCGTACGCCATCAGGAAGATGCGGCGGGCGTCGAGGATGCTGGCGACGCCCATCGTGATGGCCTGCGCCGGCACGTTCTCCTCGCCGAAGAACCCGGGGGCGGCGTCGCGGCGGGTGATGCCGTCGAGGGTGACCGTGCGGGTGCGGCTGTTCCGCGGGCTGCCGGGCTCGTTGAACCCGATGTGCCCGGTGCGGCCGATGCCCAGAATCTGGATGTCGATGCCGCCGGCGGCGCGGATGCGCTTCTCGTACTCGGCGCAGAACCGGTCCACGTCGTCGGGCGGGAGGGTGCCGTCGGGGACGTGGATGTTCTCCCACGGGATGTTGACGTGGTTGAAGAACGTCTCGTGCATCCAGCGGAAGTACGAGTGCGCGTCCTCCTTCGGCATCGGCAGGTATTCGTCGAGGTTGAACGTGACGACCCGCGACAGGTCGAGCCCCTCGTCCTTGTGGAGGCGGATGAGCTCGCGGTACAGGCCGACGGGCGTGGACCCGGTGGCGAGGCCGAGCACCGTGGCCTTGCCGGCGGCGTTGCGGGCGCGGACGAGCTTGTCGATCTCGCGGGCGACGTACTTCGACCCGTCGGCGGCCGTGGGGAACCGCAGGGCGGGGACGCGGGTGTGCGGCAGCGGGTGCGGGGTTGGCATGCGGGTGTTGTAGCGGGGCGACTCGCGCCGGCGAGCGCTGGCGCGACCGCTCCAGGTCCGTTGCCGCTTGCGGCTTCGCGCTGGGCAGCGCGAAGCCGCAAGCGGCACGCAAGTAGTAGTCACGCCGGTCGCGCCGGCGCTCCCCCAGCCCGCGCACCTTCGCGCCGCGGGGAATCGCTCCAGCCCGACAGTCGCACGGCCGATACCGGGAGGGTGTCGCGGCGCGTTCCGGCCCGCGGCCGCTCCGAGCGGGGACTCGCGTGCCGCGCGAACTCAACGTCCTGGCCCTGTTCAAGGGCGACGAGAAGTTCCTGTTCGTCTACGACGACGACAGCCGCGACGCGCTCGTGGACGACATCCGCCACCAGGCCGCCGACCCGGCCGTCGCCATCAGCTGGTTCGACGCGGCCGTCCTCACCGAGCGCGTCCGCAACCCCGCGACCGCCGAACTGTAAGTTCACCCACGCCGCACGGACGCGACACCCTCGCCCGGGGCGGCCCACTTGACGCTCGAAGTCGCGCTCGCCGAGTTCCTCACCCACCTCGGCCTCGAACGCAACGCCTCCGACAAGACGGTCAAGTCGTACCGCGAGGACTTGACCCAGGCGCTCGGCTTCGCCCGCGAGCGGCTGGCGAAGGGCTCCGTCGCCCCCGCCGAGTGGACCACGCGCCTCTTGCGCGCCTTCGTGGCGTGGCTGCACGACCAGAACTACGCCAAGTCCACCATCGCCCGCCGGCTCGCGGCGGTGCGGTCGTTCGGGAAGTTCCTGTGCCGGCAAGGGGTGTTGCAGCAGAACCCGGCGCTGGCGCTGCGGGGCCCGCGGCTCGAAAAGAAGTTGCCGCACTTCCTGACCGTGGCGGACGTGCAGAAGTTGCTCGCCGCGCCCGACGCGAGCGCGTGGGCCGGTTCGCGGGATCGCGCCCTTCTTGAGACGCTCTACTCGGCGGGCCTGCGGGTCAGCGAGCTGGTTGGCCTCGACCTCGCCGACGCCGACCTGAATGATGGCGTGGTCGTCGTCCGCGGGAAGGGGAAGAAGGAACGACTCGCCCTCCTCGGCCCGGCCGCGGTGGGTGCGGTCAACGGCTGGCTCCCCGAGCGGGCGGCGTTGTTGCAGCGGGCCGGGGCGGACTCCCCGGCGGTCTTCTTGAACAAGGACGGCGGGCGGCTGACGGCGCGGAGCGTCGGGCGGCTGCTCGCCGGGTACCTGCGGCAGGCCGGGCTCGACCCCCGGACGAGCCCGCACACCCTCCGGCACAGCTTCGCCACGCATCTGCTCGATGCCGGCGCGGACATCCGGGGGGTGCAGGAGCTGCTCGGTCACAAGAGCCTGAACACCACGCAGGTGTACACGCACGTGACGACCCAGCGGCTCCAGGACAGCTACCGGAAGGCGCACCCGCGGTCGTAACGCCCACGTCAGGCACCAGGGAACCGACATCATGTCATTCCGTCCGGTCGCGGCCTCGGCCGCCCTGCTGCTGTTCGTTTCCCTCACCCCGCAGACCGCCTCCGCCCAGCCGGTCGCGGGCGTGGCCTGGCGCGCCGACTACAACGCCGCCCGCAAGGAAGCCGCCGACCGCGGCCTGCCGCTGCTCATCGTCGTCGGCACCGACGACTGCTTCTACTGCCGCAAGCTCGACGCCACCACGTTCAAGAACCCCGCGGTCACGCAACTCACCGCCAGCGGCTTCGTCCCGCTGAAGGTGAACGCCACCCAGGACGCGACCTTGTCCAAGGCGCTGCGGGTGAACGTGTACCCGACGACGGTGCTGGCCGGCGCCGACGGCAAAATCCACGCGTTCATCGAGGGCTACCTCGAAGCCGACCGGTACGCCGAGCAGATGCGCCGCGCCTCGACGCTGTCCTCGACCGCCGACTGGATGGCCCGCGACTTCCACGAGGCGGGCAAGGCGGCGAGCGCCGGCGACTACCCGCGGGCCGTCTCGCTCCTCCGCGGCGTGGTGAAGGACGCCGGCGAGCGGCCGGTGGGCGTGAAGGCCCGCGAGGTGCTAGCGGGGATCGAGCAACAAGCCGCCGGCCGCCTCGCGAAGGCCCGCGACCTGGAGACGCGCGGCGCCACCCCCGAGGCGATGGACGAGCTGGCCGGCCTGATGCGGACGTTCTCCGGCACCCAGGCCGCGGCCGACGCCGCCGGGATGTTGGCGGGTCTCGCCGACCGGCCCGAGACGCGCGACAACCAGCGGGCGCGCCTGAGCCGCGACCTGCTGGCGACGGCGCGCGACGACTTCCGCGCCGCCCGCTACCACGACTGCCTGCAACGCTGCGACCAGCTGACGGTGTCGTTCGCCGACCGCCCCGAGGCCCGCGACGCGGCGGCGCTGGCGACGGACGTGCGGGACAACCCGGAGCGGCTGGCGGCGGCGTGCGAGCAGATGAACGAGAAGACGGCGGCGATGTACCTGACGCTGGCCGACAGCTGGCAGCGCCGCGGCAACGCCCGCGAGGCGGCGGCGTGCTTCGACCGCGTCGTGAAGCTGGTGCCGGGGACCCGCCAGGCCGAGCAGGCGCAGACGCGGCTGGCGGCGATCCAGGGCCGCGACCCGGCGAGCGCCGCGAGCTTCCAGCGGTAAAGTCCCGTTGCCGCTTGCGGCTTCGCGCGGGGCAACGCGAAGCCGCAAGGGCAACTCAGGTAGATACGTTGCCGCTTGCGGCCGCGCGGGGCAACGCGAAGCCGCAAGGCGGCAACTCAGGTAGCTACGTTGCGCGCGGCGGCCGCGCGGGACAATGCGAAGCCGCAAGCGGCAACTCCAGGTAGATACGTTGCCGCTTGCGGCTTCGCGCTTCCCGGCGCGAAGCCGCGGCCGTGCGGCGTATCATCACCTCCATGTCCCCCCTCGACGGCGTCACCGCCGCGGTCCTCGCCGGCGGCCTCGGCACCCGCCTCGCTCCGTCGTGTCCGACCGGCCGAAGGTGCTCGCCCCCGTCGCCGGCCGTACCTGGGCGCACCTCCTCGACCCCCTCGCCGCGGCGGGGATCCCGAAACGGTCCTCCTCACCGGCTACGGCGCCGACGGGTTCGCGGCGCGTTCGGCGACGCGCACCGCGGCATGAGGCTCCGCTACTCCGAGGAGCCCGAGCCGCTCGGCACCGGCGGCCGTCCGCCACGCGCGGCCGAGCTGCTGACCGTCATGCTGTCCTGCTCCTGAACGGCGATTCGTTCTAGCGATTTCGCTGCGTTCGCAGCGGCAGTGCCCGCCGGACAGATCGGCCTGGCCCAAGGCGCGTCCCGACGTGTCCCGGTGCAGCGTGACGCTCGACGCGACCAACCGCGTGACGGCCTTCGTGGAGAAGGCGCGACCGGCGAGGGCTGGATCAACGCCGGCATCTACCTCATTCCGTGGGATCGGTTGACGGACATTCCCGCGGACCGGCCGGTGTCGCTGGAGCGCGGGCGCTGCCGCGCTGGGTGGCGGCGCCGGGCGTGGTCGGCGTGGCGGGCGGGCGGTTCATCGACATCGGCACGCCGGAGTCGTTCGCGGAAGCGGAGGCGTTCTTCGGCTCGGTCGTGGGGCCGGTTTCCAACCGGCCTTATTGAGCCGGCCGGTTGGAAACCGGCCCCACGTCAGAGTTCATGCACCCACCCCGTCGGCGCCAGCGGGCGGCGGGTGCCCCCCTCCTCCAGCCACAGCCCCGCGTCCACGCACTCGCCGATCTTCGCCAGCCCCGGCACCGGCGGCTCGCGCAGCAACTTCTCCCCGTCGGCGGAGCTCACGGCGAACAGCAGCTCGAAGTCCTCGCCGTCGCCCAGCGCGTGCGCCAGCGGCGGCTTCCCGGTCGTCCGTGCGAGCTCGACCGCGTCCGCGTGCACCGGCACCGCCGCGGCGTCGAGCACGGCCCCGCAGCGGCTCTCGTCCAGGATGTGGTTCAGGTCCGCCGCCAGCCCGTCGCTGATGTCGATCATCGCGTGCAAATCCACGACCTCGTGCAGCCGTAGCGCCTCGCGCACCCGCGGCGTCGGCGTCAGGTGCCGGCCGCGGATGCTGCCGCCGACCGGGCCGGTCACGAACACCCAGTCGCCGGGCCGCGCGCCGCTCCGCAGTACCGGCCCGCGCGTCGTCGCCTCCCCGAGCAGCGTGACCGCTACGACCAGCGCCCCGTCCCAGCTGTTCGTGTCGCCGCCGACCACGGCCACGCCGAATTCGTCCGCCACCTCGCGGATTCCGACGTAGAGTTCCTCGCCGACGGACCTTCCGCCCCGCGGCAGCGCCACGGCGACCACGGCGGCGGTCGGCACCCCGGCCATCGCGGCGACGTCGGACAGGTTCACCGCCATCGCCTTCCGCCCCGCCGCCCGCGGGCCGACCTCCGACAGGATGAAGTCGGTGCCGTCGGTGAGCAGGTCGGTGGTGACGAGCAGCGGCCGCCCGGGCGGCGCCAGCACGGCGCAGTCGTCGCCCGGCCCGACCGGCACCCGCGGGTCGGCCGGCGTCCGCGAGCGCAGCCAGGCGATGTAGTCGAATTCCGGCATGAGCGTCAGACCTCGTGCGAACAACCCCGCGGATTAGTCCCAACTTTTCATCTGTGCCCGCAATTCCTGTTAGGCAGGATTTTCCTCCCAGGCCCCCGGAATTTCTCGCGCCGCGCGAAAATCTGTTCTAGACTGCGATACGCCCGCCGTTCCGCATCCGCGCCGGCCCGAAAGGTTTGCGAGATGTCTACCCCCCCCGCAACCGCCCCGACCGACGACGCCGCCAAGCCCTCGCCGCTCGTCGGCCGCGTGTACGGCGAACCCCGCTTCCACGCCGACGGCGACCTCGCCGCGGTGGCGTTCGCGGCCGACGGCTCGGTGCGGTCGATCGACGACGACGGCGTCCTCCGCCACTGGGCCGCGGACGGCAAGCAGCTCGCCCGCTTCTACCTGAGCGACCTCGAAACCCTGTGGGCGTTCTCGCCCGGCGCCGCCCTCCTGGCCAGCGGCAACGACGACCTCATCCTCTGGGACGCCGCCGCCGGGCAGCTCGTCCGCCGCTTCGCGCAAGACTCGTGGGTCACCGCCGTCGCCTTCAGCGCCGACGGCCGCACCGTCGCCAGCGGCCACGACGACGGCACCGTCCGCCTGTGGGACGTGGCGAGCCAGAAGCCGCTCGGCAAGTTCCTCGCGCACCCGAAGCCGGTGAGCGCCGTGGCCTTCTCGCCGACCGGCGACCACCTCGCCACCGCCGGCGAAGACCGCCTCGTCCGCGTGTGGGACAACTTCTCGCACAAGCTCGTCGGCGACCTGCGCAGCCACACCGACCGCGTCCCGGCGCTGGCGTGGAGCCCCGACGGGAAACTGCTCGTCTCGGCCGGGTGGGACACGTCCGCCCGCGTGTGGAAGGTCGGCACCCCCGACCCGGTCATGCTGCTGAACAGCCACGCCGACCAGGTGACGCAGCTGGCGTGGAGCCCCGACGGCAAGCAGCTGGCGTGCGCCGACTCGGACTTCGACATCTACCTGTGGTCGGACGCCGCCGCCGGGACGGTGGCGCACGTCCTCCGCGGCCACGCCGACGACGTCCGCTGCCTGGCGTTCAGCGCCGACGGCACGCGGCTGGCCAGCGCCGGCCTCGACCGCGTCGTCCACGTCTGGGACACGCAGACCGGCAAGCTCGTCGCCGGGCCGAACCCGACCGGCCGGCACGGCGTCGCGGTCGTGCCCGGCCCGACGCCGAAGCTCGCCAGCACGGCCGGCCCGCAGGTGCGCGTGTGGGACGCGACCACCGGCGCCGAAGTGCCGCCGACCGGCGTGTGCGCCGCGGCGAGCGTCGCCGCGAGCCCGGACGGCAAGTGGCTGGCCGTCGGCGGGGCGAACCACTTCACCCACCTGTGCGACGCCGCGACCGGCGCCGTGGCCCGCAAGCTGGAGGCGACGAAGCCGCCGGTCGGCGCGGTGGCGTTCTCCCCGGACTCGAAGCGGCTGGCGCACACGAGCCCGGCCGACGGCCTCGTGTGGGTGTGGCAGACGGCCGGCACCGACGACGCCGAGCTCATCCTGATCGAGGCGGCCGACGGGTGCACGCTCGAAGGGCTGGCGTTCCACCCGGACGGCAACCGGCTGGCGTGCGGCGGCATCGACTACCTCTCGACCGGCCTGCGCGACGGCGCCGTGTGCGTGTGGGACCTGACGACGAAGGAGCGCGCCTTCACGCTGGACGTGGGCGTGCGGGCGCTGGCGTTCGACCCGGCGGGGAAGTACCTGGCCGCGGCGGGGGTGACGGACACGGTGTACGTGTGGGACGTGGAGACGCAGGAGACGGTGTTCGAGCTGGCCGGCCACCAGGAGACGATCCACGCGGTCGCGTTCGACCCGACCGGGAGCTACCTCGTCAGCGGCGGGGACGACATGACGGTCCGGGTGTGGGACGTGCTGAGCGGCCGGCTGATCGTGTCCCGCGAGTTCGACTCGCCGGTTCAAGCGCTGGCCTTCAGCCCGGACGGGGCGCACCTGTACCTCGGCAACGGCAACACGACGTGCTACCAGGTCGAGTTCAAGAAGCTGCTGGAAGACGAACCGGTAGTCGTCAAGTCATCAAGTCGAGTCATCAAGCCAGATTCTGGCTTGATGACTCCCCGACTTGATGACTTGACGACTCAAGAAGCGGGGTGGTCGGCGAACTCCTCCAGCCGGGCGCTCCGCACCGGCTGCCGCAGCTTCAGCAGCCCCCGCGCCTCGATCTGGCGGATGCGCTCCCGCGTGATGCCGTACAGCCGCGCCACCTCGTCCAGCGTCTTCGGCGTGCCGTCCTTCAGCCCGAACCGCAGCTCGATCACCTCGCGCTCGCGCGGCGCCAGGCTCCGCAGCACCTCGCCGATGCGGTCGCGCAGCAGCCGCTGGTCGACGTGCTCGCCGGGCGTCGGCGTCTGGTGGTCGCTCAGGAAGTCCTCGAGCGCCCGCTCGCCCTCGCCGCCGACCGGCTCGTGCAGGCTCACCGGGTGCCGGCCCACCACGCGGAGGCTGCGGGTGTCCTCGGTCTTCACGCCGAGGGCCGTCGCCAGCTCCTCGTTCGTCGGGTCGCGGCCGGTCGCGGCCGACATCTCGTTCCGCTTCCGCTCGATCTTCGCCATCATGCTGATCTGGTGGCACGGCACCCGCACCGTGCGGGCGTTGTCGTGCAGCGCCCGCGTGATCCCCTGGCGGATCCACCACGTCGCGTACGTGCCGAACTTGAACTTCAGCCGCCACTCGTACTTGTCCACCGCCCGCATCAGCCCGCGGTTCCCCTCCTGGATCAGGTCGGCGAACGGCAGGCCGCGGTTGCGGTAGTTCTTGGCGATGCTCACCACCAGCCGCAAGTTCGCCTCGGCGAGCTCGCGGCGGACCCGCTGGTACGCCAGCCGGCGCTTCCGCAGCACGCGGACCAACGCGTCGAGCTCGCCCGGCATCAGGCCGGCCCGCAGGGTGGCGTCGCGCAGCACCTTCTCGGCCTTCACCCGCTCGTTGCCGACCCCGAGCTTCTGGGCGCGGATGTGGTGCTTGAGCTCGTCGGCCAGGTCGGTGAGCTCGTCGGTCCACCGCTCCAGCAGCTCGGTGCGCGGGGACAGCTCGCCGGCCAGCTTGCGGCACTTCAGCGCCCGCAGCAGGCGGGCGCGGCGCCACACCG
>JBGAQM010000058.1:0-22161 GCA_044220735.1 Urbifossiella sp.
GCGAAGCCGCAAGCGGCAACGCCGGTGTCAGCCGCCCCCGATGCCGTACTGCTCGATCTTCCGGTACAGCGAACTGAGCCCGATGTCGAGCCGCCGCGCCGCCTCCTTCTTGTCCGGCGACAGCCGCAGCAGGCGCTCGATGTGCCGCTTCTCGAACCGCTTCATCGCGTCGTCGAGCGGCTCCACCGCGGACGGGTCGTCGGCGGCCGGCGCCAGGTCGGGCGGCAGGTCGGCGGGCGTGACCAGCGGCCCCTCGCCGAGGATCACCGCGCGCTGGATGGCGTTCTCCAGCTCGCGGACGTTTCCCTTCCACGCCGCCCCCTGGAGCAGCGGCATCGTCTCGCGGCTCACCCCCGCTACACGCTTGCCCATCGCCCGCCCGTGCTTGGCGACGAAGTGCTCGACCAACTCGGGGATGTCCTCGCGGCGGTCGCGCAGCGGCGGCAGGTGCAGGGTGACCACGTTCAGCCGGTAGAACAGGTCCTCGCGGAACCGCCCGGCGGCGACCTCGGCCGGCAGGTCGGCGTGCGTCGCCGCCACGACCCGCGCCGTCACCCGCACCGGCTCCGCGGCCCCGACCGGCGTGACCTCCTTCTGCTCGATCACCCGCAGCAGTTTCGCCTGGGTGGAGAGTGGCAGGTCGCCGACCTCGTCGAGAAAGACGGTCCCCGCACCCGCGGCCGTGAACACGCCCGGCGTGTCGGCGTCGGTCGTCGAGAACGCGGCGGCCTTCTGCCCGAACAGGTGCGCTTCCAGGTGGTCGGCCGGGATGGCGGCACAGTTCACCGCGACGAACCGCCCGTCGGTCGGCTTGCCCTCCTGGGCGGTGCGGTGGAGGTCGCGCGCGAGCACTTCCTTGCCGGTGCCGCTCTCGCCGGTGATGAGGACGGTCGCGTCGGTGGGAGCGACCTTCCGCGCCATCGCCACCACCTGCCGGACGGCGGGCGTGCGGCCGACCACCATGCCGCCGGCGGCGCCCTCGCGGTGGAGCTCGCGGCGGAGCCACTGGTTCTCGCGGTGGAGGTCGCGCTGGGCGATGAGTCGGCGGATTTTCCGGTCCACCTCGCGGAGGAGGATCGGCTTCATCAAGTAGTCGTGGGCGCCCTTGTGGAAGGCGTCCACGGCGCTCTCGACGGTGGCGTAGGCGGTGATGAGGAGGACGAACGTCTCGGGGCTGACGCGGGCGACGCGCTCGAGCACCTCGATGCCGTCGATGCCGGGCAGGTTCACGTCGCACAGGATGGCGTCGTAGCGGTTCCGGCCGACGAGCCCGAGCGCCGCCTCGCCGGACGCCGCGGAGTGGACGGCGAAGCCCTCCTGGTGGAGGTACTCGGCGACGTTCGCGCGGATGACCGGCTCGTCGTCCACGACCAGCACGGAGGCGACGGGGGTGCGCGTGGTCATTGGTGGGCGTGTCCCGATTTTCCCTGGTAGATAGGCGGAGTGGCCCCCGCGTGGCCCCACGCCTCACCCGCCTCCCCGGCCGCGGGGAACACCAGCCGGAACGTCGTCCCCTCGCCCGGCCGCGACTCGCACGCCACGGTGCCGCCGTGGGCGTCCACCAACTTCCGCGTCACGAACAGGCCCAGCCCGGTGCCGTGCGTCTTCGTCGTGAAGTACGGGCGGAACAGCCGCTCCCGGTGCGCCGGGTCGATGCCGTGCCCGTCGTCGGTCACGGTGGCGATCAGTTTCCCCGAATCGTGCTCGGCGGCGATGACCACCTTCCCGCCCTTGCCCGTGGCGTCGATGGCGTTCAGCACGAGGTTGAAGAACACCTGCACGAGTTGGTCGCGGACGCCGACCAGCACCGGCAGGTCGGCCGGCACGTCGGAGCGTACCTCGCGCCCCTTCACGCTCTTGTAGTACTTGGCGATGCCGAGCGCCTCGTCCACCACCTCGCGGAGCGAGCAGCGCCCCCGGCTGCCGCTCGCCGGGCGGCTGAACGCGACCAGCTCTCGGAGGATGGTCTGGATGCGCGTCAGCTGCGCCGTCACGAGGCCGAGGCGGTCGCGGGTGTGGTCGTCGAGGTCGCGGCGTTCGAGCATCTGCACGATGGTGCTGACCGCCGTCAGCGGGTTGCCGACCTCGTGGGCGATCCCCGCGGCGAGGAGCCCGAACGCCGCCATCTTCTCCTGGTGGAGCACTTGCGCCTGGCTCTCCTGCAGCTGCCGCGAGCGCTCGGCGATCCGCTCCTCCAGCCGCGCATTCACCTGCGACAGCTCGTCGCCGACGCGCCGCAGCAGCCGCACTAGCGACACCGCCGCCCACGCCACCCAGCCGAGCACGATGAGAGTGAACAGCAGCGTGGTGATGCCGGTGCCAGAGACCGGAACCGCGGCGTACAGCACGGCGTAGCCGACGCAGTTGACGGCACACGTCCACCCGGTGACGACCGGGGTGTAGCGGATGGCGGCGCACACGACCGCGAGCACGGAGTAGTGCCGGAAGGGGCTGTCGGGGCCGCCGTCGAGGTAGCACAGCAGGCCGATGAAGACCGCTTCCAGCGCCGACACGAGCAGCGGCGACCCGCCGAGGAACACGCGGCCGCGCCAGGAGTGGTACGTGTCGAGGACGGTGAAAACAAACCCGAGACCGAGGAGGACGTTGAGGGGCACCGGGTCGGCGGACGTTCCGACGTTCGCGTACAGGTAGCCGACGACGAGGCCGAACCAGCGGATCTTGACCGCGACGGCCTCGGCGGCCACGTCCCACCGCGCCGGGGACGGGTCAGGTTCGGGGGGTGGAATGGTCATGTGAGGGTATTCTAGCCGCGACTCCGACCCGAGGTGCCGACCGCGGCAGCAGTTGCGATCACAACCACCGGCGAGGACATTCTCATATAGTTTCTTCCAGTTGACTCAATGCTTCTGGGACGGGGTCCCCCTCCTTTCCAGAACCAATTATCCCCGCCAGAATATCGCCACCGGGCTACCTTGGTTGGGGTCGCGGAGGGCGCACGATGGCGAAGCCGGGCGGGAAGGTTGTGCTGTTCGTGGACGCGCCCGACGGCACGGCGTCGAAGGCGGCGACGGCGTTCGGAGAGGTTGCGTCCCGCCTCGGCCTCCCGTGGGTGGGCCGGGTCGGTTCGTCGTCGGACGAGCCGTCGGCCGTCGTGGTGTTCGCCCTCGACCCGCGTTATCCCACGGCCGAGTTGTGGACCGCGTCCGACCTCGACGCCCAGGTGAACGGCCTCGTCGCCCGCCTGCTCGGCGGCCGCGTCGTGACCGAGTCCGAGCTTCCGCCGCCGGTGAAGAAGGAGGCGCCCAAGAAGGTTCACACCGTGAAGGTGAGCCGCGAGACGGCCGGCCGCCGCGGCAAGGGCGTGACCGTGGTGAGCGAACTGCCGCTGACGCTCGACCAGATCGACGCCCTGGCGACGACGCTGAAGACGAAGTGCGGCACCGGCGGCACCGCGAAGGACGGGCGGATCGAGATTCAGGGCGACCACCGCGACCGCATCGCAGCCGAGCTCGAGAAGCTCGGCTACAAGGTGAAGCGCGCCGGCGGTTAGTGGATGTGCCCGCGGATGTAGATGCCGGGCGGCGGCGGGGCCGGGCGGACGAACACGACCGGCGGCGGCTCCTGGTAGATCACCGTGGGCTGCTCGCGGATGTACACGGGTCGCGGCCGCACGGCGATCGGGCGGGCGTTCTGCATCTCGATGATGACGCGCGACGGCACGTTGTTCTGCCTCAGGAAGTCGAGGTCGCCGGGCGTCAGCGAGTAGGTGCTGCCGGTGTTGCGGATCTGGTTGATGATGACCTGCTCGTCGTGCCCCTGCTGCACCATCCCGATCACGTCGGTGAGCCCGAGCCGCTGCGCCGCGGCGGCGTTGGCCGCGGCCGTCGCCTGAACCACTTCCTTCTTCTGGGCGTCCTCGCGGTCCACGCTGTTGCCGATGAGCCCGCCGGTGCCGGCGCCGACGAGCCCGCCGACGACCGCCCCCGTCTTGGGGTTGCCGGTCGCCGCCCCGACCGCGGTGCCGAGCCCGGCCCCGACGAGCCCGCCGAGGCCGACGCCCTTCTCGGTGTTGCTCATCGTGGAGCACCCGCCCGCGCCCGCGGACAGCGCCGCGAGCATCACGAGCGTGGTTCGGGGACGTGTGGTCGTCATGAATTGCGCTCCTCGGGTGGGTCGGGGGTTATGCCGCCCGCCGGCCCGGCCGTCAACAGGGAATCGGCTGTGGCCGGAACTTGCGCTCAGCGGAACCGCTCCCCCATCGCTTCCGGGTGAGCGCTGCGGTAGAATCGCTCCGTTCCCCACCCTCCCCGGTCGCCGCACCCGCCATGAAGCACTGGCCCCTCGCCGCCGCCGCACTCGTCCTCGCCGCCGCCCCCGCCGCGGCCCAGCCGAAGGCCGCCGACCGCCCGCTTCCCCCGGTGGACGCCGCGAAGGCGATCACGCTCCCACCGGGGTTCAAGGCGACGTTGTTCGCCGGCGAGCCGGACGTGGTGCAGCCCATCGCCATGACCTTCGACACCCGCGGCCGGCTGTGGGTGGTCGAGTGCCTGAGCTACCCGAAGTGGCGCGCCGACGGGAAGGGGAACGACCGCGTCATCATCCTCGAAGACACCGACGGCGACGGCGTTCACGACAAGCGGACGGTATTCCTGGACAACGGCCCGAACCTGTCCGGCATCGAGGTCGGGTTCGGCGGCGTGTGGCTTTGCTCGGTGCCGAACCTGATCTTCGTCCCCGACCGCGACGGCGACGACAAGCCCGACGGCCCGCCGGAGGTGGTCCTCGACGGCTGGAACATGAAGGACACGAAGCACAACATCTTCAACAGCCTGGCGTGGGGGCCGGACGGCTGGCTGTACGGGTGCAACGGCATCCAGGCGAAGTCGCTCGTCGGCAAGCCGGGGTCGCCGGACAAGGACCGCGTGCGGCTCGACTGCGGGGTGTGGCGCTACCACCCGGTGCGGAAGGCGTTCGAGCTGTACGCCAGCGGCACGACGAACCCGTTCGGCCTCGACTGGGAGGACCACGGGCAGCTGTTCATCACCAACTGCGTGATCCACCACCTGTGGCACGTCGTGCCCGGGTCGCACATGCAGCGGATGTACGGCGAGGACGTGAACCCGTGGGTGTTCGCGTACCAGACCAGTTGCGCCGACCATCTCCACTGGGGCGGCGGGGCGTGGACGAGTTCGCGCAGCACCGGCGTCGGCGGAAGCCCGACGCACAGCGAGGCCGGCGGCGGCCACGCCCACAGCGGCGCCGCCGTGTATCTGGGTGACAACTTCCCGCCCGAGTACCGCAACAGCCTGTTCACCTGCAACATCCACGGCAACCGCCTGAACCGCGATCGCCTCGAACGGAACGCGGGGGGCTACGTCGGCAAGCACGCCCCGGACTTCATGCACGCCAACGACAGCTGGTTCCGCGGCATCGCCGTCCGCGGCGGTCCGGAAGGCGGGCTGTACGTCACCGACTGGTCCGACACGGGCGAGTGCCACAACTACGACAAGGCCGACCTGACCAACGGCCGCGTCTACCGGGTCGTCCACGGCACGCCGAAGCGCTGGACGGGCGACGTGGCGAAGCTTCCGGACGCCGAGTTGGTGAAGCTGCAAATCCACCCGAACGACTGGTTCGTGCGACAGGCCCGCCGCGTGCTACAGGAGCGAGCCGCGGCCGGGAAGCTGGAGAAGGGCACGAAGGAGGAGTTGGTCCGGATGGTGAAGGGGACCGACGACGTGACGTGGAAGCTGCGGGCGATGTGGGCGTTGCACGTCGTCGAGGGCATGACGCCCGACCTGCTCGCCGACCTGCTCGGTCACGCCGACGACGACGTGCGTGCGTGGGCGATGGTGCTCGCCCTCGAACCCGCCGCGCCCGCCCCCGCGGCCGTCGCGGCCGTGCTGGCGGCGGTTGAGAAAGAGGAGTCGCCGTTCGTGCTCCAGTTCGCCGCCGGGGTGTCGCAGCGCTTGAGTGGGGCCGACGGCCGCAAGCTGGCGCGGCTGGTCGAGTGGCGCGTCCTCGACAGCGACGAGCCGAACCTCGCACTCGCCGGCTGGTACGCGGTGCAGAAGGCGCTCGCCGGCACCGACCAGCCGGCGGAGTGGACGGCGTTCCTCGAAAACGCCCGGCACCCGCTCATCGGCCGCCACATCGCCCGCTACCTGGTTGCGTCCGCACCCGCCGGCCAGCGCGACGCACGGCTCAAGTACCTGGTCGAGTACCTCGCCGACGTGAAGATCGAGTCGTCGCAACTGCCCGTCCTCGCCGGCATTCAGGAGGCGCTGGCGAACCTCCGCGAAGCGCCGGAGCCGCAGGGTTGGGGGGAGGCCTACGCCCAACTGTCCGCGAGTGAGGTGCCCGAAGTCCGCAGCCGGGCCGAGGCGCTCGCCGTGCTGTTCGGCAACGCCCGCGCCCTCGCCGACCTGAAGGGCCGTGCCGCGGACGCGAAGGCCGACCCCGCCGCCCGCGCCGCCGCGATCGAACTGCTGGCCCGACGCCGCGTCGCCGACCTGCCGACGCTCCTTCAACCGCTGCTGACGGACGCCGCCGTCCGCGGCCCGGCGGTGCGGGCGCTCGCCGCCGTGCCGCACGACGCCACCGCGGCCCGGGTACTCACCGCGTACCCGCAGTTCACAGCCGCCGAGAAGGCCGACGCCGTACAAACGCTCGGCTCGCGTCCGGCGTGGCCGCTCGCCTGCTCGCTGCCGTCGAGAAGAGGCGGTCCCGCGGGCGGACGTGTCTCTGGTCGCCGCCCGGCAGATGTATGCTGGCTAAACGACGCCGCCGTGACGGCAAAGCTCGGCACGGCGTGGGGCACGATCCGCCCCGCGTCCGGCGACCGAACCGCACTGGCCCGCAAGGTATGTGCGGTCTTGACGACCGAGTACCTCCGCACCGCCGACGTGGTGAACGGCCGGCACCTCTACACCCGCCACTGCGCGAGCTGCCACCGCATCTTCGGCGAGGGCGGCGACCTCGGCCCCGACCTGACCGGCTCGCAGCGGACGAACCTCGAAGGCTCCTCGAAAACGTCCTCGGCCCGGGGCCGCCGTCGTGCCGCGCGAGTTCCGCGTCACCAACGTCCGCACCACCGACGGCCGGCTCGTCTCCGGCGTCGTCACGCGGGACACCGCCGAGGGGTTGACGGTCCGCACGACGAACGAGACGGTCATCATTCCCCGCGCCGACATCGAAGGCGTGACCTCGACCGCACTGTCGATCATGCCGGAAGGGTTGTTCGACGCCCTCCGGCCGGAGGAGGTGCGCGACCTGGTCGCGTACCTGGGTCGGCCGCACCAGGTGCCGCTCCCCGAAACCGCCCCGCCGCCGACCCCGAAACGGTAGCTGCTGATGCGCACCCTCGCCGTCATGACGCTCCTACTGATCGCGGACGACGCCCTCGCCCAGCGGACGACCGCCAAGCCGTTCAAGGCCGGCCGGTCGGTCACGGTGGCGAACCACGGCATCGTCGCCACCAGCCACCCGCTCGCGGCCCAGATCGGCCTCGACGTGCTGAAGCAGGGCGGCAACGCGGTCGACGCGGCCATCGCCACGAGCGCCGCGATGGGGCTGCTGGAGCCGATGTCGTGCGGCATCGGCGGCGACCTGTTCGCCATCGTCTGGGACGCGAAGTCGCAGAAGCTCCACGGCCTGAACGCCTGCGGAGCCGCCCCGGCGAAGGCGACCATCGAGCTGTTCCGCGCGAAGGGACTCGCCGAGATCCCCGAGAAGGGGCCACTCAGCTGGTCGGTACCCGGCTGCGTCGACGGCTGGGATCAACTCCGGCAGAAGTTTGGCACCCGCCCTTCGCCGATCTGCTCGCCCCGAGCATCCATTACGCCGAGCACGGGGCTCCCGTTCGAGGTGATTGCGGGCTACTGGCGAAGCCGACGCGAACCGCGACGCCGAGTTCCGTCAGGTGTATGCGCCCGGCGGCAAGGCGCCGCGCGTCGGCGAGGTGTTTAAGAACCCCGCGCTGGCGAAGACTTATCGCGCGCTCGCCGCCGCCGGCCGCGACGCGTACTACACCGGCGACATCGCCCGCCGACTCGTCGCGTTCTCCGAGCGGAAGGGGGGCTTGTTCGGCGCCGCCGATCTGGCCCGCCACAAGTCGGAGTGGGTGGACCCGGTTTCGACGCGCTACCGCGGCGTGGACGTGTGGGAACTGCCGCCGCCGGGGCAGGGGATCGCCGTACTCCAGATGCTGAACCTGCTCGAAAGCTACGACCTGCGCACACTTGGCCCCACGTCGCCCGACTACTGGCACCTCTTGGTCGAGGCGAAGAAACTCGCCTTCGCCGACCGCGCTCGGTTCTACACCGACCCGCTGTTCGCCCGCGTCCCGGTCCGCGAGCTGATCTCGCCCGAGTACGCCGCCACTCGCCTCCGAATCGACAAGGCGAAGGCCGCCACGGACGTGCCGCACGGCGACCCGAAGCTCGGCAAGGCGGACACGATTTACCTGTGCGTGGTGGACAAGGACCGGAACTGCGTGTCGCTCATCCAGAGCAACTACTTCGGCTTCGGCTCCGGGCTCGCCGCCGCCGACCTCGGCTTCGCCGTGCAGAACCGCGGCTGCCTGTTCGCGCTGGACCCCGAACACCCGAACCGGCTGGAACCGGGCAAGCGGCCGTTCCACACCATCATTCCGGCGATGGCGACCAAGAACGGCAAGCCGTGGTTGACGTTCGGCGTCATGGGCGGCGACATGCAGCCTCAGGGGCACGTGCAGGTGCTCGTGAACCTGCTCGACTTCGGGATGAACGTCCAGCAGGCTGGTGAGGCGCCGCGCGTCGATCACGTCGGCCACGCCACGCCGACCGGCCGCCCCGCGGCGCCGAACGGCGGCACCGTGAAGGCCGAGTACGGCGTCCCCGAGGCGGTCGTCGCCGAACTGACGCGCCGCGGCCATCAGGTCGAGCGCGTGCGGACGAACGGCGGCGGCTATCAGGCGATCCTCATCGACCCGACGACGGGCGTCCTGCACGGCGGCACCGAAGCACGAAAGGACGGAGCCGCGGTCGGCTATTGAGCGGCAGACGGCCACCCGCTACTCTGCGCACAGCACCACGTCCGCACCGGAGTGACCTATGAGCGACGCCGTAACGCCGGAGACGAAGAACGCCAGGATGACGGAGTTCCTCAGGCTGTTGCCCCTGACGGTCGAACTGGCCGGTCTTTCGAAAGCGGCTTCCGGGGCGGCGTTCACACCCGACCAAATCGAGGGGCGGGCCATGAGCATCCGGGCGGCGTACCGCGCCGCCCGCAACCTCATCAAGGACGTGGGCGAGAACGGCTGAGTCAGCCCCGCCGGTCGGCGACGGCGATTCCCGTGGCGGTGGCGAACGCCCGGCAGCACGCGGTCGTCACCATCACCCGGCTGGCCCCCGCCGCGGTCAGCCGGTCGGCGGTCGCTCCGCTGAGGGCAACCGCGTTCCCGGCCACGATTCCCACGTCGGTCCAGACCAGGCCGCGGCGCCACGGGGCGCCCAGCGCCCGAAAGACCGCGTCCTTCGCCCCCCACACCGCGGCGCACACTCCGTGGTGCGCGGGTCGGCGTTGCACCGGCCGATCTCGCGGTCGGTGTAGACGCGGCGGAGGAACGCCTCGCCGTGCCGGTCGATCAGCTTCCGCACCAGTACTCCAGCACCTGGGTGCCGATCCCCACGATCATCGGCACGTCGTCCTCGGCCGGGCGGGGCGGTAGAATCACCCCTTCAGCCTACCCGACGCGGCCGATGGAGTCAACCCGTGCCCGACCCCGGTAGCCTGCTCGCCGACCTGACCGACGACCAGCGCGCCGCGGTCACCCACGCCGAGGGGCCGCTGCTCATCCTCGCCGGCGCTGGGTCCGGTAAGACGCGCGTCATCACCCGCCGAGTCGCCTACCTCCTCCAACAGGGCGTGCGGCCCGGCAGCATCCTGGCGATCACGTTCACGAACAAGGCCGCGGGCGAGATGCGCCAGCGCGTCGAGAGGCTGGTGCCGGGTAACCGGGTGTGGGTGAGCACGTTCCACAGCCTCGGCGCGCGACTGCTGCGGCAGTACGCCGACCGCCTCGGCATCGACCGCAACTTCACCATCTACGACATCGACGACCGGAACAAGCTGGTGAAGGACGCCCTGGCCGCGACCGGCATGGACGACGTGAAGTTCAGCCCGGACCGCCTCGGCGGCGCGATCAGCAAGGCAAAAAACCAACTGCTGACGCCCAACGGGTACGAGAAGACGGCGAACGACTTCTTCACGCAGACCGTGGCGAAGGTGTACCACGGCTACGAGAAACGCCTCCGCGCCGCGAACGCGATGGACTTCGACGACTTGCTGTACCTGCCGGCGCAGGCGCTACGGCTGAACGAGGAGTTTCGTCGCGACCTGGACGCCCGGTTCCGGTACGTCCTGATCGACGAGTACCAGGACACCAACTCCGCCCAGTACGAAGTCGCCCGCCGGCTGTCGGTGGACCACCCGAACCTGTGCGTCGTGGGCGACCCCGACCAGTCGATTTACAAGTGGCGCGGCTCGGACATCAAGAACATCCTCGACTTCGAGCGCGACTTCCCGACGGCCCGCGTCATCACGCTGACGCAGAACTACCGGAGCACGAAGAACGTCCTCCACGCCGCCAGCACGCTCATCGACCGGAACAAGCAGCGGAAGAAAAAGGCGCTCGTCACCGACAACCCGGCCGGAGACCCGGTCCGCGTGCTCACCTTCGACAACGGGCTCGACGAGGCCGAGGGCGTCGTCGTCCGCATCAAGGAGGCGGTGAAGGCCGGCCGGTTCAAGTACCGCGACCACGCGATCTTCCTGCGCATCAACGCCCTCACCCGGTCGCTGGAGTCGGCGTTCGTGAAGCACGGCGTGCCGTTCCAGATCGTGAAGGGGTTGGCGTTCTTCGAGCGGAAGGAAAACCGCGACGTGCTGGCATACCTTCGGCTGGTGGTCAACCCGCAGGATAATGTCAGCTTCCTCCGGATCGTGAACGAGCCCACCCGCGGCGTGGGCAAGACCTCGCTCGACCGGCTGGTGGCGTTCGCCGGCCGCGAGGAGATCGGCCTCCTCGCGGCCGCGGCCCAGGTGGCGCGCATCCCCGAGATCAAGGGGAAGGCCGCGACCGGACTCCGCGACTTCTACCGACTCGTCACCGAACTCCGTACCAAGCTCGACCTGCCGCCGCACGAACTCATCGACCTCGTCATCAAGCAGTCGGGCTACGAGAAGATGCTGCGGAGCTCGGACGACCCGGACGACGCCGACCGGCTGGCGAACGTGTCCGAACTCGTCACCGCGGCGAAGCAGTTCCACGACGAGAACCCCGAGAGCAAGGTCGTGGACTTCCTCGAACAGATCACGCTCGCGTCCGACACCGACGGGTGGGACGAGGCCGCCGACCACGTCTCGGTGATGACCCTCCACGCCAGCAAGGGGCTGGAGTTCCCTGTGGTGTACGTCCTGGCCGTCGAGGAAGGGCTGCTGCCGCACGAGCGGAGCCTGGGAAAGGACGAAGACGTGGAAGAGGAGCGACGCCTCTGCTTCGTGGGGATGACGCGGGCGATGAAGGCGCTGTACCTCAGCCACGCCCGCATGCGCGAGTTCCGCGGGCAGCTGAATTACGCCATCCCGAGCAGCTTCCTCGGCGAACTCCCGCGCGACGCGAGCGTGGAGCACGTCGATTCGTCGATGACGCGCAACGTCGCCCGCGGGGCGGCCGACGAGTGGCGGGCGAAGGTGGCGCCGGCCGCCCGCGACTGGGCCGACACGGGCGTCCGCCCGTACCTGCCGCCGAAGAAGCCGGACGAACCCGCCTCGGTCTCCGTGCCGCCGGACACGGGCCTCGCGGTCGGCGTGCTCGTGCAGCACGACGAGTACGGGCTCGGTCAGGTGACCGACCTGAGCGGGTTCGGTGCCCTCCGGCGGGTGAAGGTGCGGTTCCCGGGGCACGGCGAAAAGACGTTCGTGGCCGACAAGGTGAAGTTGAAAGTCGTCGGGCGGAAAAAAGCCTGACTCTACCAGTCCTGGCGGGGCAGCTTCTCCAGCGCTTCCTTGAACGCCTTCGCCGAGCCGTAGCGGTCGGTCGGAACCTTGGCGATCGCCTTCAGGAGCAGCGAGGCCGTCTCGTCGTCCAGCTCCTTGTTCACGTCCTTCGGGTTTTTCGGGGGCGTGTTCATCACCCGCCGCGAGTACTCGTTCGAGTCCATCGACCGCTCCCACGGGAGCGCGAAGGTGAACATCTCGTACGCCGTGACGCCGAGCGCGAACATGTCGATGCGGTGGTCGGTCGTGCGGCGTGCGAGGAGCTCGGGGGCCATGATCTCCTTCGTGCCGGTGCGGTTTCCGGGGGCGCAGAACTGCGGCGTGTACGGGATCGTCAGGCCGAAGTCGATGAGCTTGATCACCCCCTCGGTGTTGACCATGATGTTCCGGGCACACAGGTCGCGGTGGAGGTACTTCGAGTCGTGGATGTACTGGAGGGCGTCGCTCAGCTGCGACAGGTAGTTGATGCGGTTCCCCTTCAGCTGGGCGTTCCGCGTCTCGATCAAGTAGCTCAAGCCGTAGCCGTCCACCCACTCCATCACGATGTACGGCTCGCCGTTGGTCGTGACGCCGTGCTCGTAGGTGCGCATGATGTTCTCGTGCCGCAGGGCCATGCAGATTTCGCCCTCGGACGGCTTCTTCATGCCCGGGAACCGGGCCTCGAACTCCTTCGTCTTCACCTTGTCGAGGATCTTGAGGCAGACGTTGCGGCCGATCTCCCGGTCGTAGGCCCGGTAGACCTTGGACATGCTCCCCTGGCCGGTCTTGCCGCTCAGTTCGAAGCGCTTGGCGATGTTCGCCACCTTGCGCGGCCCGGCCTTGGTCTTGTCCTTGCCCATGCCGCTCAGAAAGTCGAAGAAGCCCACGTGCGCCTCGCGGCGTTACTGGATGTCGCAGTAGTCGATGATGCGGGCGACCTCGGTCCGCAGGTCGCGGCGGTGGACGATGCGGTCCACGAACCCGTGCTTCAGCAAGAACTCGCTCGTCTGGAACTTCTCCGGCAACTCCAGCCCGACGGTGTTGCGGATCGTCCGGCGGCCGGCAAAGCCGATCATCGCACCGGGTTCGGCGAGATGAACGTCGCCCTGCAGCGCCCAACTCGCGGCCACCCCCCCCATGGTCGGGTTCGTCAGGATCGACACGTACAGGCCGCCGACCGAGTCGTAGCGCGCGAGGGCGGCCGACACCTTGGCCATCTGCATCAGCGACAGGATTCCCTCCTGCATTCGCGCCCCGCCGCCGGAGCCGCTGACGAAGATGAGCGGTAGTTTCAGTTCAGTGGCGCGCTCCGCGGCACGGGCCAGCTTCTCGCCGACCACGCTCCCCATGCTCCCGGCCATGAAGTGGAAGTCGGTGATGCCGAGCACAACGGGACGGGCGCGGATGAAACCCTTGCCGCACACCGCCGCGTCATTCTGGCCGGTCTTCGCCTGCTCCTCGACCAGCCGCTTGGCGTACGGGATGCGGTCGGTGAAGCCGAGCGGGTCGCACGGCTTCAAGTCGGCATCCCACTCCTCAAAGCTGTCGGTGTCGAGGAGTTGGGCGATCCGGTCGCGGACCGGGACGGTGAAGTGGTGGTCGCACTCCGGGCAGACGAACAGCCGGGCCTCGACCTCCTTGCGGTAGACCGTGGCCTTGCACCCCGGGCAGCGGAGCCAGAGGCCCTCCGGGACGCCCTTCTTGGGGCTGCGGGACTCGGACTGCGGGATCGAGGACATCTGGGTCTCGGGCTGGGTGGTTCGGAACTCCGCATTCCGAAGTCCGCAATCCGCATCAGCCGCGGTCGTCGATCTGGGCGAGTGACAGGAACTTCCGCCCCTCGACGTAGGCTAGGAACGCCCCGCCGCCGGTGGAGACGTGCGTCATTTTCGCGTCAAACCCGAACTGCTCGACCGCCTCGGCCGTCTCGCCGCCGCCGACCACGGTGACCGCACCGCTCTCGGCCATCGCCCGGGCGACCGCCTTCGTCCCCTCGCTGAACGCCGGCTGCTCGAACCAGCCGACCGGGCCGTTCCAGATCACCGTCGCGGCCTGCTGGATCCGCGAGGCGAACAACTCGCGCGTCCGCGGGCCGATGTCCACGCCCTCGAAGTCCGACGGGATCGGCGTCGTCGGGGCGACGGTGACCGCCGCAGTCGTGGTGAGGTCGCTCGACTTCGCCGCGAGGCAGTCCACCGGCAGCGTGATCTTCCCGCCGACGTGGGCGAGGAGGGGCGTCGCGGCGGCGAGTTCCTCGTCGGCGACGCGGGTCCCGCCCACGTCGAAGCCCTTCAGCTTGAGGAACGTGTAGGCCATCTTCCCGCCGATGAGGAGGGCATCGACCTTCGAGAGGAGGGCGTTGATGAACGCGATCTTGTCGGACACCTTCGCCCCGCCCATGACCGCCAGCACCGGGTGCTTCGGGGCGGACATCAGGCCGTCCACGATCGCCAGTTCCTTCTCGACAAGGAACCCGACCGCGCGCGACTTGCCGGCCGCCTTCATCGCGGCGGGGACGGCCACCATGCTGGCGTCCTTGTCGTTGTGGCACGTGCCGAAGGCGTCGTTCACGTAGGCGTCGGCGAGGGCCGCGAGCGCGGCGGCGAACTCGGGGTCGTTCTTCTGCTCGCGCGGGTCGAACCGGAGATTCTCCAGCAGCAGTACCTCGCCCGGCCTCAGCGCCGCGGCGGCGGCCGACACCGCCGGCCCGACCACCTCGCTCGCGGCCTTCTTGACCGGGCGGCCGAGCAACTCGCCGAACCGGGCGGCGACCTTGTCCGTCGTCAGGTTGGCTCGCTCCTCCGGGGTCGCCTTCTCTGGTCGGCCGAGGTGGCTCATGGCGATCACGGCCGCGCCGGCGTCGAGGAGTGCCTGCACGGTCGCCAGCGCCCCGCGGATGCGGCGGTCGTTCTTGACCGCGCCGGTCTTCTTGTCCAGCGGGACGTTAAAGTCCGCGCGGACGAGTACCCTCTTGCCGGCGAGCGGGCCGAGGTCACTGAGCGTCTTCTTCGCCATTCGTGCTTTCCAGAGGATGCCCACGCCGAGGCGCATTCGCACGGAGGAACCAACGGTTCTACTGTCCCTACGGCTCCGCGCCTCGGCCTGAGATGGCTTGTTCAGTTCTTCTTGATCATGTACTGGAGCAGGTCCACGCAGCGGTTGCTGTAGCCCCACTCGTTGTCGTACCAGCTCACGAGCTTGAAGAACTTGCTGTTCAGCTCGATGCCGCTGGTGGCGTCGAAGATGCTGCTGTGGTTGTCGTGGATGAAGTCGGTGCTCACGACCTCGTCGGCCGTGTACGCCAGGATGCCCTTGAGGTACGTCTCGCTCGCCTTCTTCATCGCGGCGCAGACGTCCTTGTAACTCGTCTCCTTCGTCGTCTTCACGGTCAGGTCCACGACGCTCACGGTCGGGGTCGGCACGCGGAACGACATGCCGGTGAGCTTCCCTTTCACCTCGGGGATGGCGAGCCCCACGGCGCGGGCGGCGCCGGTTCCGCTCGGGATGATGTTGATCGCCGCCGACCGGCCGCCCTTCCAGTCCTTCTTGCTCGGGCCGTCAACCGTCTTCTGCGTCGCGGTGTAGCTGTGCACCGTCGTCATCAGACCTTCCTCGACGCCGAAGCCCTCCTTGAGGAGGACGTGGACGACCGGGGCGAGGCAGTTCGTGGTGCAGCTGGCGTTGCTGATGATGTGGTGCTTGGCGGGGTCGTACTTGTCGTGGTTGACGCCCATCACCACCGTGATGTCCTCGCCCTTGCCGGGGGCCGAGATGATGACCTTCTTCGCCCCGGCCTGGATGTGCCCCTGGGCCTTCTCGGCCTCGGTGAACAGGCCGGTGCTCTCGATCACGTACTCGACGCCCAAGTCCTTCCACGGCAGGGCGGTCGGGCCTTCCTTCACGGCCAGGCACTTGATCTCGTGGCCGTTCACGACCAGCACGTCGTCCTCGGCGACCGACGGGCTCGACTTCTTGCTGGCGACCTCGCCGGCGAACTTCCCCTGGGTGGAGTCGTACTTCAGGAGGTAGGCGAGGTTGTCGGCGGGGACGAGGTCGTTGACGGCGACCACGTCCAGCGTCTTGCCGAGGTGGCCCTGTTCGACGAGCGCCCGGAACACCAGCCGGCCAATGCGCCCGAACCCGTTGATCCCGACCTTGACTGCGGCCATCTGCGTGCGTCTCCCGTGGGGTGCCGTTCGGGGATGAATCTACGGATTTCGACACACCAAGCAAGAAGCTCACGCAGAGGCGCAGCGCAGAGCCGCAGAGAAGACCTGGATTTTTCTTCTCTGCGGCTCTGCGCCTCTGCGTGAGCTTCGTGCTTCACACGTCCAAATCCTCGGGCACCGCCTGGTCTGCCTTCTCCATGATGAACCGGTAGCGGTGCTCGGCTTCCTTCCCGAGCAACTCTCGGAATGCGTCGTTCGCCTCGAGGTTCGAGTCGATCTCGACTTTCAACAGGGTGCGGTTTTTGCGGTCGAGCGTGGTCCGCGCCAGGTCGGCGGCGTCCATCTCGCCGAGCCCCTTGAACCGCGTGATCTCCGGCTTCGCGTTCGCCCGCAGCCCGGCCAGGATTTCTTCCTTGTGCTCGTCGTCCAGCGCCCAGGTCGTCTCCTTGCCGACGTTGATGCGGTACAGTGGCGGCTGGGCGATGTAGACGTGACCCTTCCGGATCAGTTCCGGGGCGTGGCGGAAGAAGAAGTCGAGCATCAGCGTGGTGATGTGGCACCCGTCGGCGTCGGCGTCCATGAGGAGGATGATCTTGCCGTAGCGGAGGCCGTCGTAGTGGAACTTGTCGCCCGCACTGGTCCCGATCGCGGTGACCAGGTCCGCGAGCTCGGCGTTCCCCAGCACCTTCGCGGTCGGCAGGTCTTCGCCGTTAAGGATTTTGCCCCGAAGCGGCAGGACGGCCTGGATGGTGGTGTTCCGTCCCTGCTTGGCGGAGCCGCCGGCCGAGTCGCCCTCGACGATGAACAACTCGGTCTCGTCGCGGTCCGTGCTCTTGCAGTCGGCGAGTTTGCCGGGAAGGCTGAGGCGCCGGCTGCCGGGCGTCTTCCGTTTCACCTCGACGGCCGCGGCCCGGCTCGCCTCGCGGGCCTTCGCCGCCAGGATGATGCGCCCGACGATCGCGTCGGCGACCGTCTTGTTGTTGTTGAGCCACGCCTCGAGCGCCGGGCGGACGAAGTTGTCCACCCACGACTCGACCTCGGCCGGGCTGGTGAGGCGCTGCTTGGTCTGGCTGTCGAACCCCGGCTCGCGGACGAAGACGGACAGGACCGCGGTCACCCCTTCGCGGATGTCGTCGGCGGTGATCTTCAGCCCCTTCGACCCGCGCTTGGCCTCCGGGTGCGTCTCGATGAAATCGTTCACCGCCTTCCGGATGGCCGCCTTCAGGCCGTTCTCGTGGTGCCCGCCGTTCGGCGTGCGGATGCCGTTGACGTAGCTCCGGTACACCTCCTCGGTGTTCTCGGTCCACTGGAGTGCGATCTCCATGCGCCCTTCGCCCTCGCGGGCTGCGGTGAACGCCGCTTCGGTAACCGTCGGCTTACCGGCGTCGGCGACGACCTTCTTCAGATATGCCGGGAGACCGCCGGGGTTGTGCAACTCGTGGGTGTGCCCGCCGTGTTCGTCGCGGAACGTGATGTGGAGCCCGCTGTGGATGAACGACATGTCCTCGAGTCGGGCGCGGAGCGTGTCGGCGTCAAACTTGGTCGTCTTGAAGATGATCGGGTCCGGCTCGAAATGAATGACGGTGCCGTGCCCGCGGAACGGCCCGACCCGCTCGATCTTCCCTTGGGGGACCCCCTTGGCGTACTCCTGCCGGTACTCGAACCCGTCGCGGCGGACGTTGGCGACGAGCTTGCGGGAGAGTGCGTTCACGACCGACGCCCCGACCCCGTGAAGCCCGCCGGAGTGGAGGTACCCGCTCTCGGTGTCGCCGAACTTGCCGCCGGCGTGGAGCACCGTCAGCACCAACTCCAGGCCGGACTTCTTGTGCTTCGGGTGGATCTCGACCGGGATGCCCCGCCCGTTGTCGGCGACGGTGAGGCCGTCGCCGGCCTTGTGGAGCGTGACGGTGATGTGGTCGGCGAACCCGTTGATGTACTCGTCGACGGCGTTGTCGATGATCTCCCACGCGAGGTGGTGGAGGCCGCGTGCGTCCACCGGGCCGATGTACATGCCCGGCCGCTTGCGGACGGGCTCCAGCCCCTCCAGTACCTGGATGTCTTCGGTGCGGTACTGGGCGTTCCGCCCGGCGGACATGGTGCTCATCGGATCAGTCCCGTCAGTCGGTGTGTGCCCCGAACGCCCGCTCTCGACTCAGGCCGACGACCCGTCGGTGTCCGTCGCCTTCCGCGGCGTCTTGCCGTCGATCTCGTCCCAGTTCACCAGCTCGATCGGCGGCGGGAGCACGCGGGCGAACTTCGTCCGCACGCCCGGCTTCTCCCCCTTGCCGCCGCGGTTCTGCGTCTTGATCGCCCCCGGCCCGAACTCCTGTTCCTTCCCGTTCTCCGTCACGAGTTGCAGCTTGTCGAACCGGCCGCCGACCAGCACGCCGCCGATGCACTGGTCGTCGTCGAGTTTGATGCCGATGACGCCCTTCGCCGCACCGCTGACCACGTTGACGGAATCGATCGGGAAGTGGATCAGGTGCCCGCCGGCGGACGCCAGCATCACGCCGGTCTCGGCGCCCACCAGCCTCACGAGTACCGCCTTGTCGCCCTCGTCGAGCTTGACGTAGCGGCGGCCGGCCTTCGTGGACTCGGTGCGGAACAACGACAGCGGGATGCGCAACACGTTCCCGCTGCTCGTCGCGACCAGCACGTACGGGCCGCCGTCCGCCGCGTCGGCCGGGGTGAAGCGCGGGTCTGTCGAGACGGCGGCGACCACCTTCGCACCGTCGGCCAGCTTGAAGTACTTGGTGATCGGCTCGCCGTGGCCGGTGGTGGCCGGCACCTCGTTCACCCGCATGGTGTACGCGGCCCCGTCGTCGGTGAAGAAGACGACGTGGTCCAGCGTACTCGCCGGGATCACCGCGACGACCTCGTCGCCCTCCTTCACGCGGGTGGATTCGACCGCCTGCAACCGGCCGACGCGCTTCAGCCAGCCGTTCCGCGTCAGCACGACGTTCGCGTTCTCGCGGACGATGTACGCCTCCTCGTCGAACTCCAGCACGTCTTCGTCGGACGCCATCCGCGTCTTGCGCCGCTCGGGGAACTTGGCCACCAGCGCCTCGAACTCGTCGCGGATGACGCCCCACAGCTTCTTCTTCGACGCCAGGATGGACTCGATCTTCGCGGCCTCCTTCCGCTTCTCGGCCAGCTCCTCCAGGATCTTCTGGATCTCCATCTGGGCGATCTTGTAGAGCTGGGCGTCGAGGATCGCCGTGACCTGCTCGTCGTCGAGCTTGAACGCCGCCTTCAGCTTCTCGGCCGCGTCCGGCTTGCCGCTGCTCTCGCGGATCAACTTGATCGCCCGGTCGAGGGCGTTGAAGATGATCGCGAAGCCTTCGAGAATGTGGATGCGCCGGCGCAGCACGCGGAGCTGGTACTCGAACCGCCGCTTCACGGTGGCGAAGCGGAAGTCGAGGAAGTGTTGCAGGATGGCTTTGAGCGACAGGCCGTCCCGCGGCACCATCGTGGCGCCGTCTTCGAGCGGGACGAGCGCGGTCATGTTGTACGCGAAGTTCTTCTGCAGGTCGGTGTGCTTGTAGAGGTAGGCCATCACCAGCGCCGGGTCCGTGTTCGGCCGCAACTCCAGCGTGATGCGTAGCCCCTCCTTCTCGTTCGTCTCGTTCGACAGGCCGAGCAGTTGCGGCAGCTTGCGGTCCTCGATCATGCCGCCGATCGTGCGCTCCAACTCGCCCTTGTCCACCCCGTATGGGATCGACGTGACCACGATCTGCGACCGGCCGCGGCCGAGGTCTTCTTCCTTCCACTCGCCCTGCACTTTGATGCTGCCACTACCCGTCTCGTAAATATTGCGGAGCGTCGCCCGGTCGGTCACGATCTTGCCGCCGAGCGGGAAGTCCGGTCCCTTCACCTTCTCCATCAGCACCGCGACCGTGGAGTCGGGGTTGTCGATGAGCACCACGCACGCCTTTAGCACTTCGGCGAAGTTGTGCGGGGGGATGTTCGTCGCCAGGCCAACGGCGATGCCGGCGGTGCCGTTCACGAGCAGGTTCGGGAACTGCGCCGGCAGCACCTTCGGTTCGCGGCGCGTGCCGTCGTAGTTCTGCTGGTAGTCGATCGTTTCCTGGTCGAGCTCGCTCAGAAGCGACTCGGCCACGAGCGTCAGCCGGGCCTCGGTGTAGCGGTCGGCGGCGGGCGGGTCGCCGTCGACGGACCCGAAATTCCCCTGCCCCTCGATGAGCGGGACTCGCAGTACCCACTCCTGCGACATGCGGACGAGGGCTTCGTACAGGGCCACGTTCCCGTGCGGGTGGTAGTTCCCCATCACGTCGCCGACGATCTTGGCGCACTTGCGCGGCTTCTGGTTCGCGGTGAGGTTGAGGTCCTCGTACATGGCGTAGAGGATGCGCCGCTGCACCGGCTTGAGCCCGTCGCGGACGTCCGGCAGGGCCCGGCCGGTGACCACCGACATGGCGTACCGGATGAACCGGGTGCGGACTTCCTGCGTGATCGAGACCGTCTGGACTCCCGCCATCACACGCCTCGCCGAACTTGGGAACAGCCCATGATAGGAGGCGGGGGAAACCGCGCACCCGAAAATTAGTGGACGGATATATACTAATATCAGCCGCCCGCCCTCGGGCGGAGGTCAGCAGGCGGCTCCGCCCGAAACGCAAGCAACCCCCGGGAACCGGGGGTTGAGGACGGCGCGGACTGTAGCGGCCGCACTACTCCGGGTTCGCCATCATCATCATCGTACCGGCTCGCGGGGCGGGGTACTTCACGGCCACCTCACGCAACTCGGCGTCGTGCGTCGCGGGCAGTTCCTCGAAGCCCTTCAGCTTCCACAGGAAGAGGAACGCGCGGCCGCTCGGCTCGTTCTTCGTGTTCAGCAGCCCCGTCTTGATCTTGCCGGCCAACTCCGGGGTGATGGCGTCCTTCCGGTAGACCACCGTGGTGTACGGGAACGGGTCGCTCTGAGTCAGCACCCGCAACTTGGCGGCGCGGCCGGGCTGGTTGCTCTGGTACGCGTTCAGGGACGCCATGTCCAACACGGCCGCCTGCTCCTGACCATCCACAACGAGGTCGAGCACTTCCTCGGCGCCGTGCTTCGGCTTGTGGGCGGCGACGCAGGTGCCGGCGGGGAGCGTTTCTGCCAGGCGCTCAACGAACAAGTAGCAATGGGCCTTCGTGCCGAGCGGCACGGCCACATTCCCCTTCAGATCGGCGGGCACCCGGGCCTTCGATTCGGCATTGACCACGAGCGCGGCCTGGAACTTCCGGGTGGGGACGCTGACGGCCAGCGGAACGAGGTTCGGGTAGCGGTCCTTCACCCACGCCCATTCGAAGCCGTGGAACACGGCAATCTCCAGCTTGTTCGCCTGCAGCAGCGAGGCCTGCTCCTCGTGCTCGGGGACCACCTGGACCACGCCGTTCAGCCCGGTCTGGCGCTTGAGCACGTCACTGAACGGGGCGGCGGCGGCCTGCACGAGCGGCGGCGGGATGTCGCGGAACATGCCGCTGAGGACGCCCAGCCGGAGCACCTTCGGCGGCGGCTGGGCCGCGGCCGGCGCCACGAGGCCGACGGCCACGACCAGCATCGTCATCGCCGTCCACGCGGAGACCCGTACCACGTCCCACCCCCGGAAGGAAAGAGAGCCGAATTCGATGCTCCAACCCGACGTGTTGAATCTCGGGTTGGTTCCCCGTCAGCGGCCCGGGAAGTCCGGGCGGACGCCGCCGGCCGTCACCCGCTCCAGGTGGGCGAGCGTCAGCAGGTACTGCCACACCGACTCGACGTAGTCCGACTGCGCCTTCGCCGCGTCGATGTACCCGCGGACCAGCTGCTCGCGCTCGACGTTGGGGTTGTCCACGCGGGCGCGGACGTACTCCATCAAACTCTGACCCGACTTGAACTTGACCTTCCCGCCGGTCACGTTCTTCGCGGCCAGCTCGTACTCGAAGTAGGCGTTCTCGGCCTCCAGCCGCACGAGGTTTCGAGCCTTCTCGAACACCGCGTCGGCGCGCTGGCTGTAGTGCATCGCCCGGG
>JBGAQM010000059.1:0-24136 GCA_044220735.1 Urbifossiella sp.
GGCGCCCGCCGCCGTAGCCGCCGCCCGACCCGCCGCGGCTCCCGCCGCCGTAGCCGCCGCCCGACCCGCCGGACCGCGGCCGCTCCTCGCGGGCCTTGGCCTCGTTCACGGTCAGGTTGCGGCCCTGGAACTCGGCCATGTTCGTCCCCTGGATCGCCTCGTCCCCGCCGTTGGCCATCTCGACGAACGCGAACCCGCGGCTCCGGCCGGTCTCCCGGTCGGTCACGACCTGGGCGCTCGACACCTGGCCGAACCGGCCGAACAACTCCAGCAGGTCGTCCGAGGTGGTGCCGAAGGCCAGGTTCCCCACGTACAGCTTCTTGCTCACGAAACACCTTCTGCGGCCGGAGGGCCGGCCGCGCAACGAGAAACGGCGCCCCGCCGACGGTCGGCGGGGCGGACGCGCGAACGCGGCGGGGGCGTCGGCCCACGCCGGCGGCAACATCGGTCGGACGATCTCGGGAGGGCGGCTTCGGGAGGTGATCTCGGAGCTACGCGACCAAGACGGGCCAGTTGAGAGGCTGCGGGTTCGTCGTCGGGCGGGCCGGTCGGCCCGTCACGACTGAACTATACCGGGTCGGGCCGGCGGAACCTAGCCGAATCCGAATTTCATGCCCCGCCGTGGTCCCGGCCGATAGATTACGGCCGCCGGACGGCCGGCCCGCCCGCACCCGCCCGGAGACGAACCCATGCCCGCCGACGAGACCCCCGACGCGCCCGCCGCCGACCCCCGCAAGGACATCTTCCGGGCCGTTGTCGAGGCCCAGGACGGCGGCATGGCCGTGGCCGCGTCGCGGACCGCCGTCGCCACGCAGTTCGGTGTGTCCGAGGCCGAGGTCCGTGACATCGAGCGCGAGGGGCTCGCCGCGGGGTGGCCGCCGCTCTGACCCCGCCGGCGCGGAAGAATCCGCGGATTCCACTCGCCCTGGCGTCCGCGGCCGGTTAACTTCACCACACACCCGCGGGACTGACCCGCGGGCCGACGCTCGAACACGACCGCTTCTCCCGTCCCGCCACCTCTTGGTGCCGACCCGGCCTCCCCCGGCGCCGCCCCCAGGAACGCTCGACCGGCGTCGCCGCCGCGGCCGGATTCCCGGCCGGTTCGCACGTTCCCCTCGGTCCCGGGGGCTTTTTTCACGCTCGGAAGCGGCCGGGACCGGCCGCCGGAGCCGTCATGGCGAAGCAGCTTGTACGTCGGGAACCTGGGCTGGGGCGTGACGGACGACCAGCTGCAGGAGCTGTTCTCCGCCCACGGCACGGTCCAGCTCGCCCAGGTGATGATGGACCGCGACACCGGCCGGTCGAAGGGGTTCGGGTTCGTCGAGATGACGACCGACCAGGAGGCCCAGGCGGCGATCACCGGCCTGAACGCCCAGGTGGTGGAGGGGCGACCCCTGACGGTGAACGAGGCGACCCGCGCGAGGACCGCGGCGGGGGCGGCGGCGGGCGGGGCGGGTACGGCGGGGGCGGCGGCGGGGCGGCGGCGGCGCGGCGGCGGGCGGCGTGCCTAACCCACCCCGGCCCCACCGACGGAGGAGCACCCCTTGAAGAGCATCCCGAGGCCCGCCCACGCGCCACCGCGGACGGCACCCGTTACCTGGTTGTGGACCCCCGATTCTCGCCCCCCATCACCGTCCTGCTCGACCTCGACCCGACGGCCGAGCCCGACTTCCCCGGGTTCGCGGTGCGGGAAGTCACCCTCGACCCGCCCGGCCGCCCGGAGGGGTCGGGCGTGTCGGCGCGTGACGCGATCGGCCGCGACCCGGGGCGGCTGGACCAGTTCCGGTCGTTCCCGTCCGACCGGGCGGTGGCCAGCGCGGGCTACATCCTGATCGAGCCGCGGTACGTGGGGCCGACCTGGTCGGCCTACGTCTTCGCGTTCCGGCCCGGCGGGGACCGGCCGCAGCGTCGGTAGGAATCAGTAGCTGCGGACGATCGGCGGGGCCGACCCGGTCAGGTTCCCGTCGGCGTCGGTCGTGACGAAGAAGCTGTGGGCGATCCGGGCCAGGGTCGGGTCGCCTTCACGAGCACGTTCACCCGGTGGTTGGTGTCGGTCACCCGGGTCGAGGTCACCCGCAGGAAGTCGGCCGGGCGGCCGAGCGCGGTCAGCACCGCCCGGCCGACGGCGTTCGCCGCGCCGGATGATTCGATCTCCGCCAGGGCGGCGAGTTGCTTCGACATGCTCTCTCCGGGTCGGGGGCGTGGGGGCGTGTGTACGGGGTCAGTCGAGGTAGTCGAGGAGGTCGTACCGCGGGAGGGTGACGATGTAGTCGGTCCCGCGGCCGGCGCGGGGGACGGAGGTGATCGTCCCGCCGCTCTGCTCCACCAGCAGCCGGACGACGGCCAGGCCGGCGGTCAGCCCGCCCAGCCGGGTCGGCGGGCGGTGGAACAGGTCGAGCACCCGGCGGTCCACCCCGACCGGCGGGCCGACCCCGTTGTCCGACACCCGCAACTCATACCCGTTCGGGGTCACCCGTAGCCCGACCGCCACCCACCCCTGGTCCGCCGCCGGGTCGCGGTGGCGGAGCGCGTCGGCCATCAGGTTCCCGAGGATGTGCCGGAACCGGGCCGGGAACCACTCGACGTGGTCCTGATCCAGCTCCAGCCGCAGCTCCACCCGGCGGGCGCCCGTCAGCCGCTGCTGCCACCGGAACACCTGTTCGGCCACCGGGCGGACGGCCATCGCCACCACCTGGTCGTGGGCCGGGTGGTAGCCGGGCGGGTCGTGCAGGTCGTGCACTACCTCGACCAGCTCGCGCGCGGCGGCCTCGACCTCCCCGAGGGTCGGGAGCGGGGCGCCCGGGGCTGGGCCGGTGCAGAGGGAGAGGATGTGGGTCAGCGACTTCGCCGCCTGCCTCTCGAGGAACCGACTCTGGCGGCGCAGGCGGTCCACCTCCAACTCCAGGTCGGCGACGTACGCCAGCAGCCGGTCCGTGTCGGGGACCGGCTGCCCGGTGGGGGTCTCGGTCATCGGCGGCCCTCCGGGCGTCGGGTGCGGGCGGAACGGCCGCGCCCTAGTTCGCGGTCTCGAAGGCGACCAGTCGCACCTCCAGGTCGAGCGCCTCGCCGCACCGCGGGTGGTTCGCGTCGACCACCACCTTCGTGCCGCGGACCTCGACCACCCGAACCCGCCGTGACCGACCGTCGGACAGTCGCATCCGCACCGGCCGGCCCGGGGTGAGGGCCGCGTCGGCCGCGAACCGGGACCGCGAGACGGACACGACGCGGGCGGGGTCGCCGGGGCCGAACGCCCGGTCGGCGGGGACGGTGAACCGCGCCGCGTCCCCGGCCCGTAGCCCGACCAGTTCCCCCCCCAGGCCGGGGAGCCGCGGGTGGCGGGTGCCGACGGTGACGCCGAGCGGCGCCGCGTCCGACGAGGTCTTCATGACCCCGTCCGCGTACCGCTTCACGAAGTGGACCAGAACCCGGTCGCCGACCTGACTCGTTCGCATCGGATTGTCACTCCCGAAAGCGTGTGTGAGGTAGCCGGACGAACCGGCCCGCTGACCGGACCTGGCCTGCCCGGCCGTAGACGGCGCGGCCGCACGCACCCGACCTGCTGTGGGGGCGCGCAACGTTGCTCGCGGGGTTCAGAACGCCCGCTCCGCACGCGTGATGTCGGCCACGTCCAGGAGTTGGGACTGCTGGTGGAGGTGGGAGGCACCAGGGATGAAGAGCACTCCCCGAAATCATACCGCGAGACTGGCGCGAAAACTAGAGCAAAAGTTAAAATAACCACCCGGTCGGACCGCCGCCGGCGTCGGCGTCAGCCTCCCCGCGTGGCCGGCGCGGTCGCCGTCGCCGACGACGGAATTCACCCGGATTATCGCAGCCTCCCCGCGCGGCCGGCGCGGTCACTTCACGCTGTCGCGCGTGGCCCGGGGGACGGGGTCGCCGGACGTGCCCCGGGCCAGCCGCTCGGCCTCGCCTTCGCTCGTGATGCCCGCGCGGATCAGCCGGTTGTGGCCCGGGGCCGCCGCCTCCAGCGCGTCCCACGCGGCCTGGTCGCAGACGGCGTTCGGCCCCGTCGGCTGCCCCTTCACGGCCGCCTGGTACACCACCCAGGATGCCGACCGCTGCGACTGCCGGAACATTTTCATCGCGTCTCCTTGCCCGAGGGAGGCCCGGGCTCACAGCCTAGTATCGGCAATCCGGGAAGGGCGGGCACAGGAATCGCGGAACCCGGTGGCGAATCACCGGGCGGCTCGCGCGGCCTGCCGTCAGACACCTGGGTCGGCGGCCCGGTGCTAGGATGCACCCGTCGTGCGTCCGGTACCCCCACCGGGTGCGCGGGGGCACTTCTCGGCCGGCGTCACGACCCACGGCCGGCTATGTGCTCCGTGTGACGGCCTTCACTGGCCCAGTCCCGAGGTGCTCGATGAATCTGTCGCGGCGTGCGAAGTGGGACTGGAGGCGGGCGCCCGGGGCGAACGACTGTAGGCCTGGCGGCCGAACCGACCCCCGAGCCGATTCCGCCCACCGTTCCCCCGCCGGCGGACGAGCCGCCGACCCCGGCTTCCGGCCGTCGCGGCGGAGCCGCCGAAGCCGACGCGGTTCGTGCGTCCGGCGGCCGAGAAGCGGGTGGCCGCGAGCGCGGCGGCGCTGCCGCCGCCGTCCACCAAACCCGCGGGGAAAGTGATGTCCCGGAACCTGACGCTGACGCCGAAGGGTGCGGCCCCCGGGGCCAAGGGTCCGGGTCCGCCCGCCCGGGGGCCGATCGCCAACTCGAAGAAGGTCTCACCCGGGCGCCGTAAGTAGTCCGGCGGCCGTGCGCGCCGCGGGCCTCCAAACAATGGCATTGATAAAAATTTGGCGAACTGTTAGGGTGTGACTGCACGCGGCGAACTCCCGCCGCCCACTTCGGCCTCACCGGTCTCCCCCATGTCCGCCTGGAAGGTCCTCCTCATCGTCGTGCTGGCCTGCGCGTCCCTCGGTCTCGCGATGGCAACGGTCGCGATCCCCATCGCCCAGACCGGCAACGACCGGTGGGTCTGGCTCGGCGGTCTACTGACCGGTACGGTCGCCGCCGGGAGCCTGCTCGGCCTGTTCCTCCGACACGCCGGTAAGTCCCTCGACGTGCCGCCGCGGTGGGCCGCCCGGCACATGGCCAAGCGGTAGGGGCGGCGTACCTCGGACGCGCCGGCGCGCGTGCCCGCCCACCACGGTCTCCTGGCGGTCGCGAGCCCTACAGCCCGTTCCCAGGTACGCAGCCGGCGGCGAGTCCACGACCCGTGGCTGCGAACCAACACACCTCATCCCTCGCTCGACGCGCCTTCATCCGACGAACGCGCCGGAGAACATTCCGAGGTCGAACACGGCCTCGTCCGCAAGCGTTTCCCCCGTCTCGGAGTCGATCAACTTCACCCGCCGCGACGCCGCGGCCGGCGTGACGACGAGCGCCGGAGGCGTCGCCCCCGAGTCCGACGTTGTCGCCGTCGCAACCCGCACGCCGGTCCGCAAGTCCGGTTCGAAGACCAGGAGGTCCGCCAAGCGTGTGCCGTCGCCGGAGAAGACACCGACGCGCGGGCCGCCGCCGGAGCCGGCCCCGGCCAGCACCTCGACGACGCCGTCGTTGTTCGTGTCTCCGACCGCGACGCTCACGCCGCCCCGGAACGATTCCTCGAACGCGAACCACTCGCGGACGAGGGTCGATCCCCGGAACATGCGGATACGCGGGCCGCCGCCGCGGCCGCTCCCCACGACGACTTCGGCGCGGCCGTCGCCGTCCACGTCGCCCGCCGCCACGTTCACGCCGCCGCGGAACGACTCCTCGTAGACGAACTGGTCCACGAGCACGGCGCCGTTCGCCCCGCTGAAGACGCGGACGCGCGGCCCGCCCCCCTCGCCCGCCCCGGCGACCACGTCGACAAATCCGTCGCCGTCGACGTCCGCGGCCGCGACGCTGACGCCGCCGCGGAAGTCGCCCTCGAACGCGAGGAAGTCGGCGAGCGGCCCGGCGAGCGGGCGGAGGGTGACGCCGTCGAACACGCGGACGCGCGGCCCGCCGCCGGCGCCCGCGGCCACCAGCACGTCGAGCACGCCGTCCGCGTTCACGTCCGCCTGCGCCACCGACACGGGGCCGGCGAACCCGTCCTCGAACGCCGGCCGGTGGGCGTACTCCGCGCCGGCCTCCGCGTCGAAGACCCGGACGAACGCGGTGCCGTCGGCGGCGCCGGTCACCGCGTAGCGGGTCTCCGAGGGCGGCGCGTCGCCGGGGGCGCGGCGGGCGAACCCGCTCCGGTCCTCCAGCCGCGCCGTGCCCAGGGGCGCGGCCGCGCCGACCTCGCCGATCGAGACCGGGACCGCCGGGTTCGGCCGGCCGGCCGCGTCGAACAGCGGTCGAGCGTCCCCGGGGAAGGCGCCGCTGAAGACGTCCACGGGGCCGCCGGGGACGCTGGACCCGGTGAACCAGAACGCCGTGCCGGCCGGGAGGGTCAGCGCGACGCGGTCGCGGCCGCCGGGCAGGCGCACCGTCCAGTCGTTCTCGACGTCGTCCGGCGCCCCGGACGGGCGCTGCGACCCGGGCACGCCGACCACGAGGTCGTAGACGGGGCCGCCGAGGCCGCTCAGGTCCAGCGTCAGCCGGCGGTCCGCGGCGCGGGCGTCGAGGGACGTGCCGCCGCCGCGCGGCCCCGCGAACGTGCGCAGGTACTCGGCCGAGTTCTGGGTCGCCGCCGAGTCGAGGAGCTTGACCGGCCGGTCGCGGAACTGCTCGTCGCCGGCCCGCGGCGACTCGGCCTTCATCACGTCGTCCGCGCCGAGGGCGTCGTCCAGGTGGGCGAGCCCGAGGTTGTGGCCCACCTCGTGCGCCAGCGTGACGACGAGCCGCCGGATGCGGCCGTCCGCGGTCACGACGACGTCGTCCGCGGTGTTGAACTGGCCGTCCTCGCCGGGGTCGTTGTAGCCGAGCCGGAACTGGTCGCTGAAGACGACGGCGAAGTCGTTCTTGCGGAGGTTGCCGTTGTCCACGCCGGACGCGGCGCCGTACAGGCTGAAGTAGTTCACCGACTTGTCGTACCGCCCGGACAGGTAGCCGTAGACCGTGGACACCGGCCCGACGAGCCGCACGGCGCCGGCCGCGTCGCGGAGCGGGAGCAGGTTGTCGCCCAGCTGCGGCTTCACGCGGACCACCGGGTCGTTGACCGCGACGCGGACGCGGGCGTCCTTCGGCTCGCCGCCGATTACGACCTCCATGTACTCGCCGGACGGCGGGCGCGTCGTGGTGAAGGTCACGGCGTAGGGGGCGAAGTGCCGCCGGACGCCCGCGACGATGGCGTCGATGACGCCCTGGCGGTCGCGGCCGTCGGCCTTCACGTCCGCGGTGCGGAACGCCGGAATCCCGGTGAGCACCGTGTTCGGCCCGAGCGCGTCGCCGGCCGAACCGCCGTCGAAGTTGAGGTACACGACCTGCACGGCCGCCGCCCCCGGCAGGCCGGGGACCGGCGCCCCCGGCCCGGGCGCGGGCTTCGGCGCGGGAACGGGCAGCGGCACCGGCCCGGGCGCGATCACCTCCAGCAGTCGCCCTTCGAGGTCGCGGCTGAAGGCGTAGTTGGCCCCGCCGGCGAACACGGCGACGACCGGGTACGAGCCCGACGGCAGGTTCGGCGTGATCGTGACGGCCGCGCGCCCGCGGCCGTTCAACGCGGCCCGGCCGACCTCCGTCGCGCCGGCGAACACGACCACCTCGCCGGCGGGGGCGCTGCCGTCGGCCGCCGTCACCGCGACGCCGACGACGACCGGCTGGCCGGCCCGCACCGTCGGCTGGGTCAGCCCCGTCACCGTGGTCGCGGTCGCGGTCGCGCCGACGGTCAGGTCCGGGCCGTCCGCCGACCGGCTGGCGTCGAAGTCGCCCGAGCCGAGGTACCGGGCCAGGACGGGGTACGTACCGTTCGGGAGGTTCACGGCGGCGATCACCGCCGCGCGCCCGTTCGCGCCGAGGGTGCCGCGGGCCACGACTTCGTCACGAATGATCACCTCGACGTCGCCGCCCGGGGTGCCGGACGCGGACGCGACCTCGACGCCGACCACGACACTCCCGCCCGGCCGGATCGAGTTCGACCCCAACCCCGTGACGGTCGTCGTCGTCGCGACCCCGGAGGACTCGGCCGCCACCGTCCACTCGGCCGCCGGCGACTCGCCCGGCGAGTGCGTGATGTCGCCGTAGTAGCGGGCCGTGACCGTGTAGCGGCCCGGGGCCAGGTCGATGACCCGGCTGAGCACGGCGGTGCCGAGGGTGTCGGGGTTCACCGGGGCCGAGCCGAGCGGGATGATGGTGCCCGGCGAGCCGGCCGGGTGGGCGAAGAAGTCCACGGTTCCGGTCGGCTGCGGCGAGTTCGCCGGCCGGTCCGGCGGCAGGATGAGGTGGGTGATGATCGTGGCGGCATCGCCGGTCGTGACCGGGTCGAGGTTGAAGTGCGGGACGTTCAGCGCGGTCGCGACCGGGCTCAGGCTCTCCTTGCCGGACTCGCCGGCGTCGTACAGCGCCACGACCTCGTCGGCCGTGAGTGCGCGGTTGTAGACCGTCGGCTCGTCGATCCGGCCCGCGAACGGCCGGCCGGGGAACGCGGCGTTGTCGCCGATCACGAGCGGGTTGCCGCCCGGCACCCGCGGCCCGCGGGCGTCGATCAGTTCGGCCTCCAGCGTCTTGTTCACGAACAGGCGGATTCGCCCGCCGGCCTCGAACGTGGCCACGACGTGGTACCACTGCCCGGGCTGGACCGCCGTCGTGCCGGTCGCCACGCTGCCGCCGTCGCGGACGTAGAACCGGATCCGCCCGTCGCCGTGCACCTGCAGGTCCAGGTCGTTGCCGGGGCCGCTGATCGCCATCACGGACATGATGCCGGTGGGAACCCGGTCGAAATTCACCCACGCCTCGTACGACGCGGCGTCGGTGCGGTCCAGGTCCGGGCTGTTCGGGACGACGACGCGGTCATCCACGCCGTCCAGCTGGAACGCCCGGCCGACGCGGCCGGGGCCGAACGTGGTGCCGTTCACGAGGTGGCCGGGGTGCGAACCGGTCCGGTCGGCCGCCGACCCCTCGCCCGGGTACCAGGCGACGACGGCGTCGTAGAGTGGGCCGGCGGGCGTGAGGCGGTCCTCCAGTCGCAGGAGGTTCAGCGGTCGGCGGCGTCGGGTCATGGCTGGCTCCGGTGCGGGGAGGGTCGCACCCTGCCAGTCGCAAGCGGCGGCAGCCCGCGGCCAACTATTCCCGCGGATTCCGGCGCGGTACACTCGAAGCGATGTCCGACGGCTCCTCGACCGGCGACCTTCAGCCGCTTCTCGACCGCCTGCGCGGGGGGGACGCCGCCGCGCGCGCCGCGCTGATCGAGCGCTCGGCCGGGCGGTTCCGCCGCCTCGCCCGGCGCATGCTCGGGGGCTTCAACCGCCTCCGCCGGTGGGAAGACACGGACGACGTGTCGCAGGGCGCGGTGTTGCGCCTCTGGACGGCGCTCCGGTCGGACCCGCCCGTCGACCCGGCCGCCTACTTCCGCCTGGCCTCGGCCGTGATTCGCCGCGAGCTCATCGACCTCACCCGGCACCACTTCGGCCCCGAAGGGGGCGGCGCGAACCACGGCTCGGTCGGCAGCACGCCCCCCGAGCCGGCGGACACCACATCGAACCCGGCCCGCCTCGCGGAGTGGTCCGAGTTCCATTCCCGCGTCGAGGACCTGCCGGAGACGGATCGGCTTCTGTTCGACTTGCTGTGGTATCATGGACTGACCCTGGCGGAAGCGGCGGCGGTGACCGGCGAGTCGGAGCGCACCGCGCGCCGCCGCTGGCGCGCCGCGCGAACGAGACTCGCCGGCGAGTTCCCCGCCGACCCGTTCGAGACGTAGGAACTGCCGTGTCGCCCGACGCGATCGACGAGTTGCTGTCCGAGTGGGAACGCCGCCGCGAGGCGGGGACGCCGGCCTCGCCGGCCGATCTCTGCCCGGACGATCCGGCGCGGCGCGCGGAACTGGAACGGCGGGTCGCCGCGCTGGCGGCCCTGGGGCGGTTCGACTCGGCCGGGGGCGGCGCCGCCCCGACCCGCCCGGCGCCTTCACGTTTCAAACCTCGTGCCCCGTGCAAGCGCTTCCTGGCCCGCGGCGGGATGGGCGAGGTGTTCCTGGCCAACGACCCGCTGCTGGGCCGGCCGGTCGCCGTGAAGCGGTCCGCCCGGTTCGGCGACGAGCGGTTCCTGAAGGAAGCGGCGATCACGAGCCGCCTCGATCACCCGGGCGTGGTGCCGGTCTACGCCCTGGGAACGGACGCCGCGGGCCGCCGCTGCTACGCCATGCGGTTCGTGGACGGCGTCACGCTCCGGGCCGCGATCGACGCACATCATTCCAGCGGCGGCGAAGGCTTGCGCGCGCTGCTCGGCCGGTTCACGGCCGTGTGCAACACCATCGCGTACGCGCACAGCCGCGGCATCCTGCACCGCGACTTGAAGCCCGCGAACGTCCTGCTCGGGCCGTTCGGGGAGACCCTCGTCGTCGACTGGGGGCTGGCCCGGTTCGTCGACCAGCGGGGCGACGCGCCGTCGGACCGACCGCCGACCGCGGAGTCGCTGACCGACACGGGGACGTTCGTGGGCACGGCCGCGTACGCCGCGCCGGAGCAACTGGAGGGCCGCGGAAGTCGGGCCGCCGGCGGACGTATTCGCGCTCGGTGCCGTGCTACACGACCTGCTGACCGGCCGGCCGCCGATCACGGACGCGAGCCTTCAGAAGCGACTCGCCCGACTGACGGCCGGCGAGTTCGACGCGGCGGGTTCGCCGCCCCCCGCGCTGCTCGCGGTCGCGCGGCACGCCATGCGGTACGACCCGGCGGCGCGGTACGGCTCGGCGCTGGCGATCGCCGCGGACGTTCAGGCGTGGCTGGCCGACGAACCGGTCTGTGCCTACCGCGGGACGTGGGGCGAGCGCGCGGGCCGCTGGGCCCGGCGGCACCGCGCCCTGGTCCGCGGCGTCGCCGCCGTTCTCGCCGCGACCCTCGTCGCCGCCGCGGTCGCCCTGGTGCTCGTGTACCGCGCGCGGCAGCAGTCCGAGACCGCCCGCGCGGACGCCGAGCGCTCGCGGGACGAGGCCGCGGCCGCGCTCGACGACCTGAGCGACGAGGTGGTGGAGCGCCAGCTCGGGCAGCGCTCCCAGCTCGGCCCCGCGGAGCGTCAGTTCCTGGAGCGGATCGCCGGGCGGACGGAGCGGTTGCTGGCGTCGGCGGTGCCGACGGCCGCGGCGGCCGCGGGCTCAAGCGCGCGGTCGTGCGGTCGCGGCTGGACGACGGCCCGGCGGTGGCCGAGTTGTTCGACCGGGCCGTAGCCGCGGCCCGCGAGGCCGGCGACCCGACGCTGGCGGCCCGCGCACTGGTGAAGCAGGCGGGGCACCTGGCGGCCGTCGGCAAATCGGACGCGGCCCGCGCCGCGCTGGCGGAAGCCGTACCGCACCTCGCCGGCCGCTCCGCCGCCGCCCCGGAAGACCTGGGGCTCCGGTTCGAACTCGCCGCCGCCCGCATTCAGGCGGCGAACCTGACGATGTGGACCGAATCGGCCGCCGCGGAAGCCGTGTTCGATGCCGAAGCGGCCGTGCTACGCGACCTGGCGGCCCGGCACCCGGCCGCCCAACCCTACCGCGAGACACTGGCCCGCGTCCTGACGAATTCGGCGAACCTCCACGCGTCGCAGGGCAAGCTGGACCCGGCGGCCGACCGCGTGGCCGAAGCCGTCGAACTGTTCCGCACGTTGGCCGCGGACGACCCGAGGCAGCCGGCCCAACGCGCGGCGCTGGCCGCGCGCTGGTCACGAAGGGCATGCTGGCCGAAGACCGGAACCAGCCGGACGCCGCCGCGGCCGCTCACGACGCGGCCGCGGGCGAGCCTGCCGCCTTGCCGCCGAGTCGCCGGCGGTCTACCGGCACCGGACCGCACTCGGCTTCGGCGCCCTGCTGGACGGCGGGTAACATGCACCGCGCGCGGTACGGACCGCGGACGCACGGTACGACGACGCCCTGGCCGAGTACCGGAGTCTCGTCCGCGAACAGTCGGCGGTGCCGACGCACCACTGGCACCTGTCCGAGGCGGCCCTGGAGGCGGCGCGGCTGCGCCCCGCCGCGCGTGCGGCCCTGATCGAGGAGGCGACGCGACACGCGGACCGCGCGGTCGAATCCTCGCCGGCGGACGGCTCACCAGCTTAGCACCGGGACCGCGTTCGCGCCGCGACCACGACGCCGAATTGATGATTCGTCCGACGGGTCGGCGACCGGCTGGCATTCAACCAGGTGGCCCTGCTCGACGTCCGCGCCGCCCGGTCGCTCGCCGCCCCGTGACCACCCCGAGGCCCGCCATGACCCGCCCCGTCACCCGCCGCGCCGTCGTCACCGCCGGGGCCGCGCTCTCCACGCCGCCCGCGTCGTCGGCAGCCCGCCCCGCCGCGGATCAAGGTCGGCCAGATCGGCGTCGGCCACGCCCACGCCTCCAAGCTCGCCGTCTACCGGGCGTCGCCGGACTACGAGGTGGTCGGCGTCGTCGAGCCGGACGAGGGGCTCCGCAAGCGGGCCGAGGACCAGCCGGCGTACCGCGGGCTCCGCTGGCTGACCCGCGACCAGCTGCTCGGCACGGCCGGGCTCCAGGCCGTGCTCGTCGAAACCCGCGTCCGCGACCTACTCGGCCACGCGGAGGCGTGCGTCGCGGCCGGGATGCACGTCCACGTCGACAAGCCGGCCGGCGAGTCGCTCGCCCACCTTTCACGCATCTTCGCCGTCGCCGAACAGAAGAAGTTGCTTGTGCAGATGGGGCTACATGTACCGCTACAACTCCGGCGGTCGTGTTGCCCACCGCGGCGTGGCTGGCTCGGCGACGTGTTCGAGGTCCACACGGTGATGAGCAAGGTCGTGGACCCGGCGGCGCGCCGCGAGCTGGCCGCGTACCCCGGCGGCATGATGTTCGAGCTCGGCTGCCACGTCATGGACCTGGTCGTCGGCGTGCTCGGCAAGCCGGCGGCGGTCGCGCCGTTCAACACGCGCACCGTCGCCGACGGCCTGCTCGACAACACCTTGCGGTGCTCACGTACCTGGGTGCGGGCGACGGCGAGGACAGGCGCGACCGCGCTGGAGGTCGAGGGCGGCGACCGGCGTCACCTCGTGGTGTGCGGCACCGAGGGGACGTTCCACGTCCAGCCGCTCGACAACCCGGCCGCCCCGGTACGCTATGCGCGACCGCGACGGGTACAAGAAGGGGACGCAGGCGGTGACGTTCCCGCGGTACACCCGGTACGTCGCCGACGCGGCCGACATGGCCCGGGTGATCCGCGGGGAGAAGGCGACCGACTTCCCGCCGGCCCACGACCTCGCGGTGCAGGACGCGCTGCTGAAGGCGTGCGGCCTGCCGGGCTAGTGTCGGTGTGGCGGGCGGCTGGACGGGTTGTGAGGGTGAGGGCGATTTTACCGGTCTCCCCGCCGGGGCAGGTCGGGAAAGGCCCGACGCCGGGTTTGATCGTTGGATCGCATTTGGTCAGACTGATTCCAGGTACTACCCGCACGCCTTCCGCACCTTACCCAGGGTGTTGCCATGAGCCCGGCTTCCGCCCTGTTCCCGCGGCTCACCCGGCTCCGGGGCGAGGAGCTGGAGCCCCGGGACTGCCCGGCCGTGGTCTTCGAGAACGACTACTCGCAGGACGTGTTCGGGTACTTCACCCCCGCCCGGCGGGCGCTGCTCGAGCACGCCGAGCAGCAACTGATGCCCTACCTCCAGGACAACCTCGCGGCGATCGTCCCCGACCCGTCCCGCGGGAACAACTGGTCGATTCAGTTCCTGAACACGGCGACCGGGCAGAACGTCTCCGTCGCCAACCCGACCATCGGCACCAACGTCATCCGCGTCTACGCCTGGGGCGCGCCGGCGAGCAGCTTCCCGAAGCCCGACACGCTGGCGACCGGCTCCTCGACGGGGTTCAGCGCGCAGGGCTACCCGTCGTGGTACGACACGATCCTCGCGCGCGGGCAGGCCGGGCGGCTCGCCACCCCCACCACCGACACGTCGGTGTTCGCCATCCGCATCGACGTGAACATGGACGTGCCGGCCTACGAGAGCACCACCCCGCCCCCGCCCGGGTCGGCCTCGGACCTGGTCGGCACGTTCGAGCACGAGCTGCTGCACGGGCTCGGGTACACCGCGTCGAACCCCGCCACCGCGTACTGGATCAACCCGGCCAAGGAGTTCATCGGCCCGGCCGTGTTCGCGCACGCCGGCCAGCCGGTGCCGACGGGCGGCAGCCACTGGGCGCCGGGGCTGACCATCAACGGCGTGCCCGCGCTGATGGGGCCGTACCAGACCAACCAGCGGCTCACCACGCTCGACGCCGCCCTGCTCGCGGACATCGGGTGGGAGTCGGGCGTGCCGCCGCCGGGGCGCGGCGTGCTGGGCTCGACGAGCGGGACGCCCGGCCTGGGCGACCCGCTCAACGACCCGCCCGGCGCCCTCGCCGGCCGGTTCGCCGTCAGCCAGGGGCGCGGCGAGGTCGCGTCGATCAGCAACCCGGACGGGACGCCCGTGCTGCTGGTCACCCCGTTCCCCGACGTCACCGGCGGCGTCCGGTCCGCGGCCGGGGACTTCAACCGCGACGGCATCCCGGACCTGGTCGTCGGCACCGGCCCCGGCTCGCCGGCGCGGGTCCGCGTCCTCGACGGGCGGGACGGGCGCGAGTTGTTCGCGACCAGCCCGTTCGGCGACTTCACCGGCGGCGTCTACGTCGCGGCCGGCGACTTGAACGGGGACGGCGCGGCCGACCTGGTCGTCAGCCCGGACGAGGGCGGCGGCCCGCGCGTGCTCGCCCTGAGCGGGCTGGACAACTTCGCCAAGCTCGCCGACTTCTTCGGCATCGCCGACCCCAACTTCCGCGGCGGGTGCCGGGTGGCGGTCGGGGACGTGAACGGCGACGGGTTCGACGACCTGATCGTGGCGGCCGGGGTCGGCGGCGGGCCGCGGGTGTCGGGGTACGACGGGAAGTCGCTCACGGCCGGCGCCTACGTGCCGGTGTTCAACGACTTCTTCGCGTTCGAGGAGACGCTGCGGAACGGCGCCTTCATCGCGACCGGCGACGTGGACGCCGACGGGCTCGCGGACCTGATCGCCGGCGGCGGCCCGGGCGGCGGCCCGCGGGTGCTCGTCATCAGCGCGCGCGGCCTGCTCGGCGGGCAGGTGCTGTCGCTCGGCGACTTCTTCGCCGGCGACACCGGCAGCCGGGGCGGCATCCGCGTGTCGGCCCGCGACCTGAACGCCGACGGGCGGTTCGACGTCATCACCGGGTCCGGGGACGACTCCGGGACGCGGCTGAACGCCTACGACTCGAGTTCCATGACCCCGACCGGCGGGACCCCGCGAGACTTGCTGGCGCTCGACTTCACCCAGCGGTTTCCCGGCGGGCTGTTCGTCGGCTGACCGGCCGGGCCGCGGGCGTCACACACCGAGAGTCCCATGTCGAACCTCACCCCCGTGCCGACCCGCACCCGCCGCCGCGCCGGCGGCCCGCCCCGCCGCGCCCGGCTGGAGGTGTGGCTGCTCGAAGACCGGGTCGTGCCGGCGTCGGCCTCGATCCCGGCCGAGGCGCTGGCGCTGCCGGCCGGCGCCCTCGGGCTGCCGTTCGTCGCCCTCGCCCCGCAGGGCGACGCGCCGCCGGTCGTGCGGTTCAACGACCCGCTGACCGGGGTGCGGCAGTTCCCCTTCGTGCCGTTCGCCGCGGCCTTCACGGGCGGGGTGCGGCCGGCGGTCGGCGACGTGACCGGCGACGGCGTGCCCGACTTCGTCGTCGGGGCCGGGCCGGGCGGCGGGTCGCACGTCCGGGTGTTCGACGGCGCCACCGGCGACCAGGTCGCCGGCCCGCTCGGCAGCTTCTGGGCGTTCGAGGCGACGTTCAGCGGCGGGGTCGGCGTGGCCGCGGCCGACGTGAACCGCGACGGGTTCGCCGACGTGATCGTGGCGGCGGGGACCGGCGGCGGGCCGCGCGTCCGGGTGCTCAGCGGGGCGGGCGGCGGCGTGCTCGCCGACTTCTTCGCCGCCGACGAGTCGATGCGGGTCGGGCTCGTGGTGGCGGCCGCCGACGTCAACCGGGACGGGGCCGCCGACATCGTCACCGCGCCGGGGGCCGGCGGGCCGGCCGAGGTGGTCGTGTTCAGCGGGCTGGACCGGTCGCGGCTGGCGACCTTCTTCGCGTTCGACCCGAGCTTCACCCTCGGCGTGAGCCTCGCGGCCGCCGACCTGACCGGGGACGGGGCCGCCGACATCCTGGTGGGCGCGGGCACCGGCGGCGCCCCGCTGGTCCGGGTGTTCGACGGCGCGTCCGGCGCGGCCCTGCAGGAGTTTTTCGCCTTCGACGCGGCGTCGCGCGGCGGGGTGAACGTGGCGGGCACCGACGTGGACGGCGACGGCCGGGCCGAGGTCGTCGCCGGGGCCGGGCCGGGCGGCGGGTCGCGGGTGCGGGTGTTCGACGCGGCGACGCTCGCCGAGCGGAGCTCGTTCGCCGCGTACTCCGCGCCCTTCGACAACGTCGGCGTGGTCGTCGCGGGGCGCTGACGGTCGCGGCGGAACGGCACGAGCGCGGCGCCGGCCCGCCGCGACGCGTCGTACCCGCGGGCGGCCCGGACCGTCGCCGCCCGGAGCATCTCGGCCCTCTTGACCTCTTCGGCGATCACGACCCACTGCGACAGTTCCGACAGCGCCGTGACCCGCCGGAGCCAGCCCGGGTCCGGGCGCCCGGCCGTATCCTTCGTTCTTGCGGGTTCCGCGAAGGGCGATTCCCGGCCGTCGCGTCGGAGCCCGGCCCGTTCGCGCCCGCAGCGCCGGCTATGTTGACCCCGGAGGAGGCGCCATGGGCACCAACCTGATCGTGATCAACGCCGGCTCGTCGAGCCTGAAGTTCTGCGTGTACCGCCCCGCGGCCGGCGGCGACTGGCCGGCCGAGGCGCGCGGCCAGATCGAGGCGATCGGCACGGCCCCGCGGCTGACCGTCAAGGACGCGGCCGGGGCGACGGTCCACGACGAGGCGCTCGGCGCCACGGTCCGCGACGCCGGCGGCGCCATCGACACCCTCGCGGCGTGGCTCCGGTCGCACTACCAGGGCGGCCGCGTCGTGGGCGTCGGCCACCGGGTCGTGCACGGCGGCCCGCGGTTCGGCGGCCCCGTCGTCGTCACCCCCGAGGTGCTCGCCGAGCTGCACGCGCTGACCCCGCTCGCCCCGCTCCACCAGCCGCACAACCTCGCGCCGATCGAGACGATCCGCGAGCGCATGCCCGGCGTGCCGCAGGTGGCGTGCTTCGACACCGGCTTCCACCGCGGCCACGCCCCCGCCGCCGCCGTCGTGCCGCTGCCGCGCGAGTTGTGCGCCGGCGGCCTCGAACGCTACGGCTTCCACGGCCTCTCCTACGAGTACGTCGCGTCGGTGCTGCCGCAGGTCGCGCCCGACGTGGCCGACGGGCGCGTCGTCGTCGCGCACCTCGGCAGCGGCGCGAGCATGTGCGCGCTGAAGGGCCGGCGGAGCGTCGACAGCACGATGGGCTTCACGGCGCTCGACGGGCTGTGCATGGGCACCCGGCCGGGGGCCATCGACCCCGGCGTCGTGCTGTACCTGTTCCAGCAGCTCGGGTTGACGGCGACGCAGGTCGAGGACGTGCTCTACAGGAAGTCCGGGCTGCTCGGCATTTCCGGCGTCAGCAACGACATGCGCGACCTGCTCGGCAGCGCCGACCCGGCCGCGCGGCTGGCCGTCGAGCACTTCGTCTACCGCGCGGCGAAGGAGGTCGGCGCGCTGGCCGCGGTGCTCGGCGGGCTCGACGCGCTGGTGTTCACCGCCGGCATCGGCGAGAACTCGGCCGAGGTCCGCCGGCGCGTCGGCGAGGCGTCGGCGTGGCTGGGGCTGGAGCTGGACGCCGCGGCGAACGCCGCCGGCGGCCCGCGCGTCTCGACGCCGACGAGCAAGGTCGCCGCGTGGGTGGTCCCGACGAACGAGGAGTTGATGATCGCCCGGCACACCCGGTCGCTGCTGGGACTCTGAGCCCGCCGCCGGAGACGCGGGGGATGATGCACGACCCGCACGGCCTGGCGTACTCGGCCGGGCGGCTCTCGCCGGCACGGTCCACGCGAAGTTGTGGCACCCCCACGCCCCGATCCCGGACGACGCCCAGATCGTCTTCCTGAAGTACGCCCCCTCGACTTCCACGCCCTCACCGTCGGCGTGTCGGTCGGCGAGCTGTACCCCTACGTCGGGCTCACCCGACGTACACGCCGTTCGTGAGCGTCGCGCCGCCGGACACCTCGACGTCCTGGAACGCGGCCGGCTCGCCGCCGCCGGCGAAGTTCTTCCCCAGGTACACCCGCACCCGCCCCACCGCCCGCTCGCCGCTCCCGGCGTACACGTCGGCCCGGCCGTCGCCGTCGGCGTCCGCCGCCGCCACCCGCACCCCGCCGCGGTCCGTCGAGTTGTTCGCCACGAAGAAGTTCGCCGCCGGCGCCGCCTGCGCCCCGCTCACGTTCCCCGCGCTCACCACCGCGCCGCTCAACACGAACACCCGCGGGGCGCCGCCCGGCCCGCCGCCGAAGATCAGTTCGGCGCGGCCGTCGCCGTCCACGTCGCCGGCGGCCACGAACACGCCGTTGCGCAGCGAGGTGGCGTCGGACCCGGGGAAGGCGAAGAAGTCGCTGACGAGCCGGCCCGGGGCGCCGCCGAGGAGGGTGGTGCCGTCGAACACCGCCACCCGCGGGCCGCCGAGGAAGCCGGCGCCGACGGCCAGGTCCGGGGTGCCGTCGCCGTTCACGTCGCCGAGGGCGGCGCGGGCGCCGCCGCGGAAGCCGGCGTCGTCGATGCCGAAGAAGTTCGCCCGCAGGACCGCGGCCGCGCCGGCGGCGGCGAACGAGAAGACGGTGACGCGCGGGCCGCCGCCCTGGTCGGGGGTGACGAGGAACTCGGCCTTGCCGTCGCCGTCGAGGTCGGCGGCGGCGACGAACCCGCCGCCGGTGAAGTTGCCGCCGAACGGGTCGAACGCGGGGACGAGGAGGGTGCGGCGGTCGGCCCCGCCGACGACGGCGAGCCGCAGCGCCGTGCCCGACCCGGTGACGGCGACGACGTCGGGGGTGCCGTCGCCGTCCACGTCGGCCTGGGCGGTGCGGACGTTGCCGGTGGCGCGGCCGAACGGGTTGAGCGTGGCGGCGGCGGCGCCGAACCGCCCGGCGGCGTCGGCGTCGAAGACGCGCGCCGTGCCGCCGGTGGTGGACACGACGAGCGAGCGGGCCGCGGCCGGCGGCGGCGGGGCCGGCGGCGCGGTCACGGTGACGTCGAACGTGTCCGTCGCCGTGAGCCCGCCGGCGTCGGTGACGGTGATGGTGATGGTCGCGGTCCCGGTCGCGCCCGGGGCCGGGGTGACGGTGACGCCCCGCTGTGGGCCGCCCGACGTGCCGACCGCCATGGCGATGCCGCCGGCCGGCACGACCGCCGGGTCCGACGTGGTGGCGCGGACGACGAGGTCGCGGGCGGGGGTTTCGGCGTCCCCGACGGCGTACGGCAGGGCGCCGGTGTTGCCGTTCGCCGCGACCGTCTGGTCCGGGATGTCGGTGATCGTCGGCGGCGTGTTCGGCGGCGGCGGCGTTACGATCACGTCGAACACGTCGGTCGCCGTCGCGCCGTTCGCGTCGGTGACGGTGAGGGTGATCGTCGTCGTGCCGCTCGCCCCGGCGGCCGGCGTGACGGTCACGGTCCGCGCCCCGCCGGCGCCGGGGGTGATCGTCACGTTCGCGTTCGGCACCAGCGTCAGGTTCGACGACGCGCCCGTCACGGTCAGGCTTGCGGCGGCCGTCTGTGCGTCGCCGACCGTGAACGCGAGCGCGCCCGTGTTGCCATTCGCGGCGATCGTTTGGTTCGGCACGTCGGTGATCGTCGGGGCCGTGTTCGGGGTCACGGTCACGTCGAAGGCGTCGGTGGTGGTGGCGCCGTCGGCGTCGGTGACGGTGAGGGTGATCGTCGTCGTGCCGCTCGACTTGTCACGCCCCGTGGCTTGCGGACGGTCACGGTCCGCGCCCGCCGGCGGCGGGGTGATCGTCACGTTCGCGTTCGGCACCAGCGCGTCAGGTTCGACGACGCGGCTTTTCCGTCACGGTCAGGCTTGCGGCGGCCGTCTGTGCGTCGCCGACCGTGAACGACGCGCCCGTGTTGCTATTCGCGGCGATCGTTTGGTTCAGCACGTCGGTGATCGTCGAAGCCGTGTTCGGGGTCACGGTCACGTCGAAGGCGTCGGTGGTGGGCGCCGTCGGCAGGTGTCGGTGACGGTGAGGGTGATGGTCGTGGTGCCGCTGCCGCCGGCGATCGGCGTGACGGTGACGGTCCGGCGCGGCGGCTCCGGCGGTGACGAGCACGTTTGCGTTCGGCACCAGCGTCGTGTTCGAGGAGGAGCCGGTGACACCGAGGCTGGCCGCTGCGGTCTCCGCATCGCCGACGGTGAACGCGAGCTGCGCCCGGTGCTGCCGTTCGCGGGATGGTCTGGTCGGTCACGCTGGTGATGGTCGGCGCCGTGTTCGGCGGCGGGGGGCGGAGGCGGAGGCGGGGGGGGGGGGGCGGGGCGGGGCGGGGCGGAGGTGGAGGCTGGGATTGTTCCTCAGGGCGCACCGATGTCGGCGCGCCCGACGCGAACGAATCCGGCGCCGCGCTGGTCGGTGGCCGGTTGGCCGCCGGCCCCGGCGGGCACTCCGACGTTCCGGGCCGGGCTGCCGGGCTTGAGGGCCATCGTCGGCGTCGGGCCGCCGTTGTTGGTGAGGGAGTCGAGGAGGGGATTGATCGGGGCCGCGGTCGTGCCGATCTGGTTCCCCGCGCCGGTGGGGAGGGCGTTGATCCCGCTCCCGTCGCCGATCAGGTTGAACGCGCTGCTGGGGTCCACGTCGCCGCTGACATCCGGGCCATAACTGCTCGCCGTGTTCCCGGCGATGATGGTGTTCACGAGCAAGAGCGGGTCACCGGCCGCGATGCCGCCGCCGCCCCCGTGCCCGCCGACGGCTGTGTTCGTCGCCGAGTTCCCGGTGAGCGTGCAGTAGAGGAGCGACATCGAGCCGCCGCTGAAGATCGCGCCGCCGAGCGCCGCGTCGAACGGCGAGGTGATGGTGTTCTTGACGGCGGTGTTGGCGACGAAGGTCGAGTTGGTGATGACCTTCGTGGCGGCGGGTGAAGAACTGCTGACGCTGATCGCCCCCCCGCTTCCGGCGGAGTTCCCGGTGAACGTCGAACCCGAGACGGTTAGCGGGCTGGCGCCATTGATCGCGCCACCGAAGTGCGATTCGGACGCGGTGTTGCCGGAAAAGGTGCAATCGGTCACGGAAAGCGACCCGCCGCCGGCGTACGCGCCGCCGCCGCCGGGGTTGCTGGACCCCGTTCCGGTGGCGTGGTTGTTGGTCAGCACGGTGCGGGTCAGCTCCACCGTGCCGATGCTGTAAAACCCGCCGCCGAACGGCGCCTCGTTGCCGTCCAGCTCGCAGTCGGTCAGTCGTACCGTGCCGCTGGAGTTGTCCACGGCCCCGCCGCCGGTGGTCGTCGCGGCGTTCCGGCGGAAGGCCGTGCCGGCCGCCACGAGCGTGGCGCCGCTGCCGCAGCGGATCGCGCCGCCGTGCGGGGCCGTGTTCTCCGTCAGGGTGCAGCCGGTGAGGGTGAACGAGCCCGTGAAGGCGACCCCGCCGCCGTCCGTCCGGGCGGTGTTCCCGGTCAGCTCGCACGCGGTCATCGTGAACACGCGGCCGGTCGTGCCGGACGTCGGGAGATACCGGACCGCCCCGCCGCTCCCGGCGGAGTTCCCGGTGAACCGCGTGTCACTCACGTCCAGGGTGTTGGTCGCGACGATCGCGCCGCCCGACGACGAGTTGCCCGTCCCGCTGTTGGTGACCGCGTTCCCCGTGAATGCCGACCCGACGACGGTCGTCGGGCCGAACGTGGTGATCGCGCCGCCGTCGGACGTGGCGGCGTTGTTCACGAAGGTGCAGTTCTCGACCCCGAGGGCGAGTTGGGAGTTGAAGTAGATCGCACCCCCGGAGCCGAACGCGGACGGGCCGGTGGCCGAGGTCGCCCGGTTGTCGGCGAAGCCGGCGTCGCGGACGGTCAGCTTGCTCCGGATCGACACGGACACGCCCGCCCCGTCGAAGGCGAAGCCGTGCGAGACCGTCAGCGCCGAAATCGTGACCTCCACGTCGGATCCGATCAGGAACACCCGCGACCGGTCGTTCCCGCTGATTTCCAGCAGATTCGCGCCGGGGCCGGTGATCGTCAGGTTGCCGGTGATCGCCGGGAGTTGTGTGCCGCCGAGGGTGATCGGGCTCGTCAGGCCCGCGGCGAAGGTGATCTCGTCGTCGCCGGCGGTGCGGTTGGCGGCGGTGATCGCCTCGCGCAGGCTGATGCCGTCGGTGCCCGGGTTCGCGATCAGGTTCGCGATGCTCGTGGTGGTGCCGTTGACGTCGTCCGAAGTGTTGGTGACGACGACCGTCGCGGGGACGGTACGGTCTTCGAGGCGTTCCGCGCGGAGGCGGGCGTGCGGGGGGCGGCGCATCGGGGCGAACTCGCGGGAGAGGGCGGCCGCGGCGAGTCGCGGGCCGGGCGGGGTCGATCGGTTGATCGTACCCCCTTCACCGCGGCCCCACAACCGGTTTCACCCCGCTCTCATCCCGGCAGCGCCCGGTACTCGGCCTCCAGCCGCGCCGACTCCGCCGCCCACGCGGCCGCGTCCACCCGCTCCAGCTTCGCCATCGCGTACCGCGCCGCCCGGTGGCGCGGCGTCGGGGCGTCCCGGTAGATGAACCGCAGCCCGTCCTCCCACCCGGGGCGGTCGGCGTTCAGCGCCGCCACCTCGTCCGCCGCCGCCGCCAGCGTCAGCCGGCCCGCCGCCAGCCGGCGCGCCACCCCCTCCGACCCGCGGATCTGCTCCCGGACGGTGGCGTTCCGCGCGGCCAGGTCGTCGCCGCGGGCCACCTCGACGGCCAACTCCGCCCGCGCCACCCCGGTGTTCCACACGTCCAGCCCCGCCGCCCGCGACCACTCGGGGGCCACCGCGTGCGCCAGCCCCAGCGTCAACACGATCCCGGTCAGCGTGGCGGCCGACGCGATCCCCGGCCGGCGGTGAAGGGCAGTCATGGCAGGCTCCTCGAACGAAAGTACGCGGCAACGGCCCGGCCGCGCGGCCGGGTCGGTCGGAGAGTGGGGGGAGGAGGGGGAGAAGAGGGCCGGCGGCGCTACCGCACGGCGGGGTGGTCGGCGTCCTGCAACCGGTGCAGCTCGGACTCGAGCCGGTCCCGGAGCGCCGCGCGGGCGGTCGGGTCGGACACCCGCCACCCGGCGTAGTCGATCACGTTCCGGGCCGCACGCTCCAGGTCCGAGTCGCCGGGGACGGAGGTGTGGAGCATGTCGAGGTACGTCGGCTCGTCGGCGGCCAGTTCCAGGAACCGCGCCGCCACCGCCGGCAGGTCGGCGCGGCCGGCCACGAGGTCGGCGGTGAGGGCTTCCTTCACCACGATCCGCCGCAGCACCACGTCGTCGCGGTCGGCGAGTTCCTCGGACACCTCGGCCTCGGCGGCCAGGTCAGCGCGGGCCTCGGCGAGGTTCCAGAAATCGACCCCCGCGGCGCGGGCCAGGCCGGGGTGCACGGCCACGACGGCGGCGAACACGACGACCGGCAACACGACGCGGACGCGGAGGCGGGTGGACACGCGGACGGTCTCCAGAAACAACGACGGCCGGGTCCGGCGGCGCGGGGCCGTCGGGCGGGCGTCGGGGGAAGCAACCGGGCCGCACGACGGGGCCGCGCGGGAGGGACCGCCGAACGGCCGGGCCGTTCGGTGGCGGTGGTGGGAGGTCGCTCGTCGGTTGTCGCGCGGCTCGGCCGCGGGCGACAGTTCTCATACTAGGCAACACCGGTGCCGGTCGCTGGGTTTCGCGGCGAGTTGACGCAACCGCCAGATTTCACGGCGGATAGAGCGTGTGAAGACAGCGAGAAGCGGGGGCGGGAGGGAAAGGTGTGCCGCGGGATCGGGCGGGGCTGCCGCGATGTGATACAGGCGAAGGGGGCGCCGCTTGCGGCGTAGCGGGCCACGCTACGCCGCGAGCGGCGGGCGGTTACACGGCCGGCGCCGGCTCCGGGGTGGGCTCCGGGGC
>JBGAQM010000060.1:0-21893 GCA_044220735.1 Urbifossiella sp.
GGGCGTGTGGGAACTCCCGCTTGCGGCAACGCTGACCGTGCGCCGCGGGGTACTCACGGTGTCGGTGCGCGACCGCGTCGGGAACGTGACGCGCACCGAGCGAACCTTTTCAGCACAGTGATGCCGGTTGCGGCGTAGCGGAGTGAATCCCGCTACGCCGCAAGCGGCGACTCTTCTCATACACTTCCCCCACCCGCAAGGAGCCCCTCCCGATGCCCCGCGTCCGACTCGCCGTCGCGCTCGCCGCGCTCGCGGCCGCCCTGTTCGCCGTCGCCGGCGTCCCCACCGCCGACGGCCAGATCAAGAAGAAGGCCACCACCCAGCCGAAGGTCGCCCCCAAGGAGCCGCCGGCCACCGACCCCGCGACCATGAAGGTCGCCAAGGGCTTCAAGGTCGAGCTGCTGTACACCGTCCCGAAGGCCGAGCAGGGGTCGTGGGTGGCGCTGTGCGTGGACCCGAAGGGCCGGCTCGTCACGTCCGACCAGTACGGGGCGCTGTACCGCATCACGCCGCCGGCGCTCGGCGGGAAGGCGAGCGACACGAAGGTCGAGAAGCTGCCGGTGGACATCGGCATGGCGCAGGGGCTGCTGTACGCCTTCGACGCGCTGTACGTCGTCGTCAACAACAACGAGAAGGGCGGCCTGTACCGCGTCACCGACACGAACGGCGACGACGTGCCGGACAAGGTCGAGCTGCTGCGGCGGCTGACCGGGTACAAGGGCGGCGGCCTCGGCGAGCACGGCCCGCACGCCGTGTTGAAGCACCCCGACGGGAAGCGCCTCACGGTCGTGTGCGGCAACCAGACGGCGCTCACCGAGTACAAGACGACGCGCGTGCCGCCGGTGTGGGGCGAGGACCACCTGCTGCCGCGGCTGCCGGACGGCAACGGGTTCATGGCCAACGTGCTGGGGCCGGGCGGGGCGATCTACAACGTGTCGCCCGACGGCAAGGACTGGGAGCTGTTCAGCGTCGGGTTCCGCAACCAGTACGACGCCGCGTACAACCAGGCCGGCGACCTGTTCACCTACGACGCCGACATGGAGTGGGACTTCAACACCCCGTGGTACCGGCCGACGCGGGTGTGCCTGGTCACCAGCGGCAGCGAGTTCGGCTGGCGGAATGGCGCCGGCAAGTACCCGCCGTACTACCTCGACAACCTGCCGGCCGTCGCCAACATCGGCCCCGGCTCGCCGACCGGCGTCGCGTTCGGGTACGGCGCCCGCTTCCCGGCCCGCTACCAGCAGGCGATGTTCGTCTGCGACTGGAGCTACGGCAAGCTGTACGCCGTGCACCTCGCGCCGGACGGCAGCGCGTACAAGAGCGAACTCGAGGAGTTCATCACCGGGACGCCGCTGCCGCTGACCGACCTCGTCGTCAACCCGACCGACGGCGCCCTGTACTTCGCCATCGGCGGCCGTCGCACCACCAGCGGTCTATACCGCGTCACCTACGTCGGCGACCCGATCGAGCCGGTCCAGCCGCGGCGCGGCGACGGCCCGGCCGCGGCGTCCCGCGCCGACCGGCTGGCGGTCGAGCAGTACCACACGAAGCAGGCGCCCGAGGCGGTGCCCGCGGCGTGGAAGCTCCTCGACTCGAAGGACCGGTTCGCGTCGTTCGCCGCCCGCGTGGCGCTGGAACACCAGCCGACCACGGCGTGGGCCGACAAGGCGCTCGCCGAGGCCGACCCGCTCAAGGCCATCCCCGCCGTGCTGGCGCTGGCACGGGTGAGCGCCGCTGACCCGTTGCACCGCGCCCCCGGCGCCGCCCCGCCGGGCGCCGACCTCGGGCCGAAGCTCCTCGGCGCACTCAACCGAATCGACATCGCCAAGCTCGACGACGCCGGGAAGCTCGACTTGCTGCGGACCTATCAGGTCGTGCTCAACCGCACCGGAAAGCCGGCCGCCGCCGACGCCGCGGCGATCGTCGCCAAGCTCGACGCCGGGTTCCCGGCGAAGAACCGCCTCGTGAACGCCGAGCTGTGCCAGATCCTCATCTTCCTCGAATCGCCGACCGCGGCGGTGAAAACGATGAAGCTCCTCGCCGACGCCCCGACGCAGGAGGAGCAGCTCGAATACCTCCGCGCCCTCCGCGTCCTGCGGACCGGTTGGACGCCCGAGTTGCGGCAGCAGTACTTCACGTGGTTCGTGCGCGCCGCCAACTTCCGCGGCGGGAACAGCATCGGCGGGTTCGTCCGCCGGATGAAGGCCGACGCGGTCGCCACCCTCACGCCCGCCGAGGCGACCGCGCTCAAGCCCATCATCGACGCGCAGCCGGGGGCGATCCGCATCCCGGAGGAGGCGCCGCGGCCGTTCGTGAAGGCGTACACGATGGCCGACCTGGCGCCGGCGCTGGAGAAGGGTCTGGCCGGCGGCCGCGACTTCGAGAAGGGCCGCCGGCTGTTCGGCGCCGCCAAGTGCTTCGCCTGCCACCGCTACGACAACGAGGGCGGCAGCTACGGCCCCGACCTGTCGGGCGCCGCCGGCCGGTTCAACGCCCGCGACCTGCTCGAGTCGATCGTGGACCCGAACAAGGAGATCAGCGACCAGTACGCCGCGGTCGAGATCCGCACCGCGGACGGCCGGGTGGTCGTGGGGCGGATCGTGAACCTGAACGGCGACTCCGTGAAGGTGAACACGAACATGCTCGACCCGAACGCCCTCGCCGACGTGAACCGCAACAACATCGACAGCATGCGGCCGTCGCGCCTGTCGATGATGCCGGCGGGCCTGCTCGACACGCTGAAGGAGGACGAGGTGCTCGACCTGATGGCCTACCTACTGTCGCGCGGGGACCGCAACGCTCCGGCGTTCCGGAAGTGACTGACCTGGCGGGCGGGCGCCCACCGCCCGCCGAAATGACGAAGCCCACCCGTCGCAACGGGTGGGCTTCGCACGTTCAACTCCTCACCCTCCCGACGCGCCCGTCAGGACGGCGCCCCGACGGCGGAGTCGTCGAGCACCTGGCGGATGACCCGCCGCAGCAGTTGGCCCATCGTCATGCCGCGCTGCCGCGCGGCCGCCTCCAGCTCGACCGCCTGCCACTTCGGCAACAGCAGCGGGAGCTCCACCACCTCCTGATCCTGGCGCGTCATGCCGGCTTCGAGGAGCGGATGCACGGGGTCACCTGTCCTGGGGGTCATGGGTGCGGGCCGGAACCGTGCGACCGGGGAATCCGGCCGGGGTGCGAGCAACTGGCGTTCCAGGTGTGGAGGAGCCACCGAGGCGGCCGTGATCGTTGCTGTTATACGAAAGCAACGCCGGTGCCGGACCGGTAGTTTCCACGCATCCTCGCCGCAAAACCCGTTCAGATCGCGGGATAAAAAACCAAATGGGACTTTGATCAGAGAGACGACCGCCCGGGCGCTATGCACCTTTGCAGCGCCCGTGGCACAACTTGCAGGCGGCGCGGCCTCCCGGCGGCCACCGGCTCACTTCCCGTCGCCGCCGAGTTTTTCCTTCTTGGCGTGGTCCAACAGCGGTTGGATGATGCCGTCCATCTCGCCGGCGATGACGGTGTCGAGCTTGTAGAGGGTGAACTCGATCCGGTGGTCGGTGACGCGGTTTTGCGGGAAGTTGTAGGTGCGGATGCGGGCGTTCCGGTCGCCGGTGCCGATCAGGCTTTTGCGCATGTCGGCGCGTTCCTTGTGGAGTTTCTCCTGCTGCCGCTCGAACAGCCGGCTGCGGAGGATGCGCATGGCCCGGTCGTAGTTCTTCCCCTGGCTCCGCTCGTCCTGGCACTTCACCTCCATCTCGTCGGGGGTGCCCTTCTTGTACCAGATGCGGACGGCGCTCTCCGTCTTGTTGACGTGCTGCCCGCCGGCGCCGCCGGCGCGCATCCGCTCCCACTCGATGTCCTCGGGGCGGATCGTCACCTGCACCTCGTCGGGCTCGGGCAGCACGGCGACGGTGGCGGCCGAGGTGTGGATGCGGCCCTGCGTCTCGGTGGCCGGGACGCGCTGGACGCGGTGCCCGCCGCTCTCGTAGCGGAGCCAGCGGAACACCTCGTCGCCCTTCACCCCGAAGCTCACCTCCTTGAACCCGCCGGCCTCGCCGGGGTGGTACGAAATCTCCTCCACCGCCCACCCCTTCGCGCGGGCGTAGCGGGTGTACATCTCGTACAGGTTGCCGGCGAACAGGGCGGCCTCGTCGCCGCCCGTGCCGGCGCGGATTTCCACGATGAGGGTGTCGAAGTCTTCCGACGGGTCGACGAGGAGTTGGTCTTCGACCTTGAGTTGCAGGGCGTCGCGCTTCGGGCGGAGTTGCGCCAGCTCCTCCTCGGCGAGGGGGGCCATGTCGGGGTCGGCGAGCAGCGCCTCGGCCCCGCGGATGGCCTCCTCCGCTTCGAGGAGTTCCGTGTAGGGTTTGACCTGCTTGGTGAGTGCCGCGAGTTCCTTGGCGACGGCCGAGAAGCGGGCGTGGTTGCCGGCCACGTCGGGGTCGGCCATCTGCGCTTCGAGCTCGCGGAACCGGGCGAGCTTCGCGTCCATCGCGGGAATCATGCGAGCCGTCCCAGGGGCGAGAAGAATTTAGACAGGATAACAGGATGAACAGGGTGCCGAACCCTGGCTCGGTTCGGCACCCTGTTCGTCCTGCTATCCTGTCTAAAAATCCTGGCCGAACAGGCAGGTTACTTCTTCTGGCCGTAGCCGACCTTCTTGTACTTGTTCTGGAACTTCTCGACGCGGCCGGTGGTGTCCACGAACTTCATCTTGCCGGTGAAGAACGGGTGGCTGGCGCTCGAGATTTCGACCTTGTACAGAGGGTACTCGTTGCCGTCGGTGTGCTTCACGGTCTCGTCGGTCTCGACGCACGACCGGGTGAGGATCGACACGTTCGCCGACACGTCGTGGAACACGACCGGCCGGTAGTTGGGGTGGATGCCCTTCTTCATGGTCCTGCTCCGCGGGCTCGGGTGAGACACGTTATCGTAGGGACGCCAGGGCCGCGCGGCGAGCCTACGCCGGCCCGGCGAGCCGGAGCACGCCGTCGGCCAGCGCCTCGATCTGCTCCCGCATCGCCAGCTTCGCCCGCCACTCCGCGGGGATCGCGTCCACGCCGTAGAAGGCGCCCGCGAGTTGGCCGTACACCGCCCCGGTGGTGTCGGCGTCGTCGCCGAGGTTCACCACCTTGAGGGCGCCGGCGCGGAACGTGTCGGTGGCCGCGAACGCCCACAGCGCCGCCTCCAGCGTGTGGACGACATACCCGCTGCCGCTCACCTGCGCCTCGGACTTCGTGCGGAACGACCCGGCCGCCACCGTCGCCACCTTCGGGGCCAGCGGCTCCGCCGCCCACAGGCCCGGCTCCGGCGCGAACCCCGGCGTCAGCAGTTCGTCCTTCGACCGCCCCTGGACCGCCCCCACGAGCAGGCCGCCGAAGTAGCGGCAGGCGTCCACGCACTCGGCGGCGCCGTGGGTGGTGCGCGAGCTGTCGCCGGCGCGGCGCACGGCGGCGGCAGGGTCGGCGGCGAACGCCAGCGGGGCCGGGGCGAGGCGCATCAGGCTACCGTTGCCGGCGGCGCCGGGGTCGGTCGAGCCACTATGGGGGTGGCCGTTCGCCTCGAACCGCCGCAGCGCCCCGGCCGTCGTGATGCCGATGTCGAAACAGTACCCCTTTACGCTGTACTTGCCGTCCTTCCACCAGCTCAGGTAGCGGCTCAGCTGGTCGATCGGGTCGAAGCCTTGCTTCTCGACGAGGCTCTCGGCCAGGCAGAGGGCCATGCTCGTGTCGTCGGTCCACTCGCCGGGCTTCATGCTGAAGGGGCCGCCGCCGACCATGTCGGTCAGCGGGGTGAACGTGCCGCGGGACTTGAATTCGAGGGTGGTTCCGAGTGCGTCGCCGGCGGCGAGGCCGAGCAGGGCTCCGCGGTAGCGGTCGGTCGCGGTCATCGGGGGTCCTCGTCGGTCGTCGGCCGGTGGCAAAACGGCGAGCGGCGGGGCGTGACCCCGCCGGTGAGCCCCAAAGTCGGGGGTCTCACCGGCGGGGCCACGCCCCGCCGCTCGCCGTGTCGGTACTACTTCTTGCCGCCGGTAGCGAAGGGGTTGTTCTTGCCGCGGTCCATCTTCTCGCCCGTCCGTTCCTCGCGCTTCTCCTCGCGCCCGGCGCGGGGGTCGCCGCCCGTCGGGCCGCCCTTGCCCATCGTCGGCGCCCCGCCGCCGAAGCCGGGGAAGCCGCCCTTGGTGCCGCCGCTCGACATCGACCCGCCCTTGCCGCGGCTGCTCCCGCCGGCGGGGGTCTCGCCGTCCTGGATCGCCAGCAGTCGGTCAACCTCGGCCTTCGTGTTCTCGAGGCGGATCAGCTCCAGCGGGGCGATGAAACCGTCGCCGTTGGCGTCCTTCTCGCGGAACTCGGCGACCGTCTTCCCGCCGACCGTCCGCCACTCGTACATGTTGATCTGGCCGTCCTTGTCCGTGTCGTACTCGGCGAACCAGTCCGGCAACCCGGGCGGGAGCTTGCCGTAGCGGATGGCGACGTTCGTGAAGTCGTCCTTCTTCTCCTCGCGGCGGCCGCCGTACCCGCCCGGCCCGCCGAACCCGCCGCCCTCGCCGGTGCCGCGGAAGTCGTTGCCGTACTGCGGCTGCATCCCGAACTGCGGCGGCCCGCCCTGCTGGGCGTTGGGGCCGAACCGGCGGGCGATGTACGCGCGGTACTCGTCCAGGTCGATGAACCGGTCCTGGTTCACGTCGATTTCCTGCCAGTTCTCCCGACTCTTGCTCGACGCCTCGTCCCACGACAGCCGCCCGTCCTGGTCGCGGTCCGACTCCTTGAAGCGGCGCACGGCGTCCTCGTCGGACATGCCGCCCTTCCCGCCGCCGAAGTTCCCCGGGCCGCCGAACTGGCCGGGCTGCATCTGGAAGCTGCCGGGTTGGCCGTAGCTCGGCTGGCCGCCGGGCGGGGTGAATCCACCGGGGGCGGCGCCGGGCTGCCCGCCGGCCATCTTCGCCCGCATCAGCTCCTGGTTCCGGGTGGCGAAGTCGATGAACTGGGCCTTGTTCCACACGCCCGAGTCGGGCAGCGGCATGGTGCCGTTGCGGTCGGCCATCGACTTGATGAACGCCTTGGAATCCGGCGGGACGCGGCCGAGGTCGAGGGTATCGGTGCCGCCCGTGATGCGGAGCATCATCTGCCACTGCGTCTCGGGGTCCAGGCCGCCGCCGCCGCGACCGAACCCGCCCCCACCGCCGGGCTGGAACCCGCCCCCGCCAGGCTGAAGACCGCCGCCGCCGGGCTGGAAGCCGCCACCGCCGGGCTGGAACTGCATACGCATTCCGCCGCCGCCGGGCTGGAATCCGCCGCCGCCGGGCTGGAGGCCGCCGCCGCCGGGCTGGAGGCCGCCACCGCCGGGCTGGAAGCCGCCGCCGGGCTGGAACTGGAAGCTCCGCTTACCGTCCTTGCCGCCGCCGGGCTGGCCGGCGAGCGGGTCCATGGTGAAGAACAGCACGCCGAGGATGAAGAAGCCGCCGCTGATCCGCGCACGCATGGCCGACCCTCCCGGACGCACTACTCCAATCACGATCCTAATCTGCCTCCCCCTCCGAGTCACTCCGAATCGGCGCAGGTCTCATGGGAGTTTCAGAACCGCATCGCGTCGCACCGCCGCTGGCGCCGGAATCGGTTGTGCGACTCGCGGCGGCAACCTGCGGGGGCTGCGTCGCCCTTCCGCTTTGCCTCGCGCGAACCGGTCCGGTAAAGTGAGAGGTTAAGCCCCCCGCGAGCTCACCTCCCGGAGTCGTCACCGTGCGTTCCCTCGTCGCCCTGTGCGCCGCCGTGCTCCTCCCGGCCGCGGCCGCCGCGCAGGAGCCCATCCGCTTCGCCCGCACCCCCGACATCTCCCCCGACGGCAAGACGGTCGCGTTCAGCTTCCTGGGCGACATCTGGACCGTGCCGTCGGACGGCGGCGTGGCCCGGCCGGTGACCATGCACGAGGCGCACGACCTCAACCCCGTATTCAGCCCCGACGGCAAGTACCTCGCGTTCAGCTCCAACCGCCACGGCAGCTACGACGTGTTCGTGTCGCCCGCGGTCGGCGGCCGGCCTCGGCGGCTCACCTTCGACAGCGGGCACGACACCGTCACCGGTTGGACGCCGGACGGAAGGGCGTCGTGTTCGCGTCCACCTGCTCGACCGCGTACCTGTTCAGACGGAGGCTACGTGGTGCCGTTCGAGGGCGGCGCCGAGCGGAAGTTGACGCTGTTCGAGGGGAAGGAGGCGCACCTGTCGCCGGCCGGCGACAGGTGGCGTTCGTCCGCGGCCCGGGGTTGTGGTACCGCCGGGGTTACCGCGGGTCGAGCAACGACGAGGTGTGGGTCGCCGGCGCCGACGGGAGCGGGCCGCGGCGGTTCACGTCGTTCGACGGCCAGGACGGCTCGCCGATGTGGAGCCCGGACGGCAAGACGCTGTACTACGTCAGCGAGGAAGGGAGTACCCGCGGCTGCGCCAACGTGGTGTCGCGCCCGGCCGACTCCTCGGGCGGCACCCCGAAGCGGCTCACGACCCACGCCGACGACACGGTTCGCCGCGCCCGCGTCTCCGGGAACGGCGAGTGGATCGTGTACGAGCTCGGCGCCGACCTGTGCGTCGTGCCCGACCCGCGGCGGCCCGCCCCGCAAGCTCGCCGTCGAGGTGAACGCCGACGACAAGGCGAACACCGAGCGCGCCGTCACCTTCACCCGCGACGCCACCGAGTTCGCGCTGTCGCCGGACGAGGAACACGCCGTCGTGGTCGTGCACGGCGAGCTGTTCCTGACGCGGCTCCCCGACGGCAACCGCGCCACGCGGCTGACCGACCACCCGGCGTACGACCACGGCGCCACGTTCAGCCCGGACGGCAAGAGCATCCTGTTCGCGTCCGACCGCGGCGGCGTCGAGGACCTGTACCTGCTGGAGCCGGACGACCCCGAGCACCCCGAGCTGACGAAGGCGCACACGTTCAAGGTGACGCAACTGACGAAGACGCCCGAGGCCGAGTCCGGCGCCCGGTTCAACCCGAAGGGCGACCGCGTCGGGTTCCTCCGCTCCGGCAAGCTGTGGACGATGAAGCCCGACGGCACCGACCAGAAGGTAATGATCGACACCCCGCAGGTGTTCGACTTCGAGTGGAGCCCGGACGGCAAGCACGTCGTGTTCGCCAAGATGGACGGGTCGTTCGCCAGCGAAGTCTACGTCGCCCCGACGGACGGCGGCGAGGCGCGGAACGTGTCCCGCTACGCCACCTACAACGGCGACGTGAGCTGGAGTCCGGCCGGCGGCAAGATCGCGTTCCTCGGCCAGCGCCGCGGCACGTACCTTCCCCACGGGTCCTGGTGCAGAAACCCGCCGCCCCGGGTGCCCCCAAGACCGGCCCCGGCGACATCGACTGGGACGACATCCACCTCCGCGCCGACCGCGGCGCCGGCATCGCGGCCGACAGCGTGACCATCTCGCCGAACGGGACGCAGGTGGCGTTCCGGCACAGCTGCGCCGGCAGCGGCGACGACCTGTGGGTGGCCGCGGCCAACGGCGCCAGCCAGACGCGCCTCACCACCGGCAACCAGGCCCCGCGGCAGATCCGCTGGGCAAGGAAGAGCACCGGCCTGATCTACTTCCTGACCGGCGGCGGCGAACTGCGGTACGTCCGCCACGGCAGCCTGTTCCCGCCGGCGACGACGAACACCGCCGACCCGCCGCGGGTGAACTTCCAGGCGCGGCTGATCGTCCGCCGCGACGAGGAGTTCGCCGAGATGTTCGCCCAGAGCTGGCGCGGCCTGTCCGACTTCTTCTACGACAGCGGGTTCCACGGGGCCGACTGGACCGGCGTGCGGGCGAAGTACCAGGCGATCGTGCGCACGTGGTCATGAAGGAGGACCTGTACGCGCTGGTCAGCCTGATGCTCGGCGAGTTGAACGCCTCGCACCTCGGCATCAGCGGCCCGGGTTCGGTCGCCCAGGAACCGACCGCCGACCTCGGCCTCATCTTCGACCCCGCGTACCGCGGCCCCGGCCTGAAGGTGGCCGAGGTGCTGAAGCGCGGCCCGGCCGACCGCCGCGGCCTCGGCATCAAGGCCGGCGACGTGGTCGTCGGCATCGACCGCGTCGAGCTGACGCCGAAGGTGAACGTGAGCCAGTTGCTGAACAACAAGGCCGGCGAGGGGTTGTTGATCGACGTGGCGGGCGACCCGGCCGACAAGAAAACGCGCCGCCGCGTCGAGCTGTTCCCGGTCGCCCGGGACAGGGCCAGCGACCTGATGTACGACCGCTGGGTGGACGCGAACGCCGCCGCCGTGGCGAAGCAGAGCGGCGGCAAGCTCGGCTACATCCACATCCCCGGGATGGACGACGCCGGCCTGGAGCGGTTCATGCGGGCGCTGTACTCCGACAACTTCGACAAGCGCCTGCACCAGGCCGACGTCCGCTACAACGGCGGCGGGTTCACCCACGACCAGGTGTTGAACTACCTGAGCGGCAAGGAGCACACGTTCTTCCGCCAGCGCGATGGCGGCGAGGGGCTGGTGCTGCGGAACTACGACCGCAAGTTCACCCGCCCGGTCGCGGTGATGACCAACAACCGCTCGTACTCCGACGCCGAAATCTTCCCGCACGCCTTCCGCACGCTGGGGCTCGGCAAGGTGGTTGGCCAGGCGACGGGCGGGTTCGTGATCGGCACGACGAGCACGCGCCTCATCGACGGCTCCACGTTGCGACTGCCGCGGACGGGCGTGTTCACCGTGAAGGGCGTGAACATGGAGAAGGAGGGCGTGATCCCCGATGTTGCCGTCGAGATCGAGCCGAGCGACTACTTCCGCGGCGTGGACACCCAGTTGGGGCGTGCGGTGACGGTGCTGACCGACGACGTGATCGCGTGGAAGCGGGCGCGGGGCACGCCGACGGGGGCGGCTCCCGCGACCGTCCCGACGACACCGGTGGCGCCGATGCCGCGGACGGCCCCGTCGTCGCCGATGCCGGCCATCCCGCCGGCCGCGGAGTAGTGTGGTTACGTTGCCGCTTGCGGCTTCGCGACGGGCAACGCGAAGCCGCAAGCGGCAACGTAACCAGTTCGATTCCTCAACCCCCTCTCCCGCATGCCACCCGTCGTCCTCGCCATCGACCAGGGCACCACCAGTTCCCGGGCCGTCGTCTACGACCCGACCACGTTCGCGCCGCTCGGCGTCGCCCAGCAGGAGATCGAACAGCACTACCCCCGCGACGGGTGGGTCGAGCACGAACCCGAGGACATCTGGTACTCCGTCGCCCGCACCTGCCGCGAGGCGCTCGCCGCCGCCGGCCGCGCCCCCGCCGACGTGGCTGCCGTGGGCATCACCAACCAGCGTGAGACGGTCGTGGTGTGGGACCGCGCCACCGGCCGGCCCGTTCACCGCGCGATCGTGTGGCAGGACCGCCGCACCACCGACTTCTGCCGCGCCCGCGCCGCCGACGGCCCGTGGCTGACGGGCAAGACCGGCCTCGTGCTCGACCCGTACTTCAGCGGCACGAAGCTCCGCTGGCTGCTGGAGAATCAGCCAAACCTCCGCCCCGCCGCCGAGCGCGGCGACCCGCCGCCGGCACCATCGACACCTTCCTCATGTGGCGCCTGACCGGCGGCGTCGCCCACGTCACCGACGCGACGAACGCCAGCCGCACCCTACTGTTCGACATCCATCATGGCGTGGGACGACGAGCTGTTGAACTTCTTCGGCGTGCCGCGTGCCCTGCTGCCGACGGTGAAGCCGAGCGCCGCAGACTTCGGCGTCACGAAGGGACTCGACTTCCTGCCGGACGGCGTCCTCGATCCGCGCCTGTCAGCAGACCAGCAGGCGCTGTTCAGCAGGCGTGCTCGTCCGGCGAGGCGGGGCGTACCTACGGTACTCAAGACCTTCCCGTCGGCCACCACACCGGTGACACCCCGGTGGCGTCGAAGCACCGGTTGCTCACGACCGCGCGCAGTACCGACGGCACGCCGAAGTACGCGCTGGAAGGCGCCGTCTTCGTGGCCGGCGCCGCAATTCAGTGGCTACGAGACGGGTTGCGGCTGTTCCTCACCGCGGCCGAGTCGGAGGCGCTGGCGGCGAAGTCGAACCCGGCCGAGCCGGTGGTGTTCGTGCCGGGCCTGGTCGGGCTCGGCGCCCCGCACTGGGTACCCGAGGCGCGCGGCGTGATGTTCGGCCTCACCCGCGCGACCACGGCCGCCGACCTGGCGCGGGCGGCGCTGGAGGGCGTGGCGTTCCAGGTGGCCGACCTGATCGACGCCGCCGACAACGACCTGGGTGCGTCAGGCGGGGCTCCGCTGAAGGTGGACGGCGGCATGGCCCGCAACGACCGCTTCCTGCGGACGCAGGCCGACTTCCTCGGCCGACCGGTCGTGCGCGCCGCGGAGGCGGAATCGACGGCACTCGGGGCCGCGATGCTGGCCGCGGTCGGCGCCGGCCTGACGGACGAGGCCGCGCTGCGGGCGCGGTCCGCCGCGGGCACGCGGTTCGACCCGACGCTTCCGGCGGGCGAGCGTGCCGCACGCCGGGCGGCGCGGGTAGTGGCTGCTGGTCACGGGCGGTGAGCTTCGCGCAGTTGCCCTGAGCCGTTTCAGTCGGAGGATCTCGTTCGACCCTGGACGGGCCGGCTCGAAATAGAGCACCTCTCGGTGCGTCCCCTTCGGACGCCGAACGCAGCCTGACCTGCACAGAGTGCCACATGCCCGGAGTCGATCGTGAGGCTGCTCTCGTTTTTCACGTCCGTCGTTCTGGCGTCCGCGGTCGCCGCACAGCCGGCGCGGCAGCCACCCGAAATCGAGCGCTACCGCAACTACCTCCTTACCGACGCCGCCCCCGATCCGAAGGACGGCGCCGTCCGCGTCACCTGGCTCGGCACCGCCACCCTCCTGTTCGACGACGGCGAGACGAAGCTCATGACCGACGGGTTCCAGCACCTACGCCGCCATGAAGGTGATCGGTAAAATCGAGACGGAACCGAAGGTCGTGGACGCCGCGCTGGAGAAGGTCGGCGTCACCAAGCTGGCGGCGCTGTTCGTGGCCCACTCGCACTACGACCACGCCCTCGATCGCGCCTACGTCGCGCGGCAGACTTCAACGCCAGTCCTCCACGGCTCGTCGTCCACGATCAACGTCGGCCGCGGCGGCGACGTGCCGGCGAAGCAGTTGGTCGAGTTCGAGCACGGCCGGCACTACGGGTTCGGCCGGTTCACCGTCACCGTGCTGGAGTCGCGGCACTCGCCGGTCATCCGGTTCCTGAACGACGACCTGGGGCAGAAGATCGAGCGGCCGCTGAAGCAGCCGGCGGGCTTCAAGGACTACAAGGAGGGCGGCGCGTACGACTTCCTCATCCGCAACGGCGCGAACGCCGTGCTGGTGAACGCCGGCGGCAGCTACATCGAGGGCTCCCGCGCCGGCTGAAGGCGGACGCGGTGTTCCTGACGACCGCGGTGCTGTCCGCCCAGCCGGGGCCGTTCCAGGCGGCGTTCTACAACGAGACGATCGGGGCCGTGCGGCCGAAGCTCGTCGTGCCGATCCACTGGGACAACTTCATGACGCCACTAACGGACAGACTGGAGCCGCAGTTCGACCCGGCCGACGGGTGGGACCCGATGATCCGCCGCTGCCGCGCCGACGGCATCCGCTTCGGCATCCTCCAGGGCTACGGCCGCGTCACGCTGTTCGGCCGCTGACGGGCGTCCGGCGTGGGGCCGGTTTCCAACCGGCCTAGCGGAACCCGTCCGGAACGAAACGCGGGGCTCAGGTACGGCCGGTTGGAAACCGGCCCCACGCCGGACGCCGCCATCACAGCGTCTTCAGGTACTCGACCACCGCCCGCCGCTCGGCGTCGGTCAGATCGTCACCAGACGACCTTCGCGTTGCCACCGGCCACTGCGGGTGGTGTCGTACACCTTCCGCCGCTCGATCGCGGCACGTCCGGCCCCGGCGATTGGCCAACTCCGTCACCTTCCAGCCGACGCGGTCGCGGTCGTAGTCCTCCGCCCCGGTGCGGTAGCTGCGCGTGAACAGCTCGGGCCGTGCCTTCGAGTCCAGTACACCGGCGAGGGTCGGCACCGAGCCGTTGTGGAGGTACGGGGCGGTGGCCCAGACGCCGTCGAGCGGCGGCGCCTGGTAGCCGGGCGTCCAGCCGAGGAGCTTGCCGTCCACGAACCAGCCGCCCGCTTCCCGCCCGAACCACGACGCCGCGTAGGCCGCGCCGTACGCCTCACTCACCGACCGGTGCCGTACCGGGTCGGTGCCGATCTCCACCAGGCGGCGACGCGATTCGGGCGTCGTCGCACCATAGGTGCCGTGGCGGCAGCAGGCGCGTGCTCGCCAGCACGCGCTGGCGTCGGCCTTCGCGGCGTCGATCGGAACAATTACTTCGGCGGCGTGGAGAGCTCGAAGGGTAGGACGCGCGCAGGCCGGTTCGTGCTTCGTGAAGGCGTCCGGGCCGTTGAGCGGGTGCATCGTGAACTGCATCAGCGACCGCACCGAGCGGCTGTCGGTCGCCCCCGTGGCGTACATCGTCCGCTTCTTTTTCAGCAGCCACCACGCGGGCACGTCGGCGCAGGTGTCGTCGCGGAGGCCGAGGTCGGTCCACGACGGCCTCAGTGTCAGGTCGGGATTGCGGAAGCCGAGGAGGTACACGCCGAACCCGTCGGCCTCGTTCGTGCCGCGGACCTGCGAGAACGTGAACGGCAGGTTCTTGGCGATGCCGTCGGCGCGGGCCAGGTCCTCGAACAGCGCCCTGGATGTCGAGGCTCGCGTTCCCGAGGCCGACGTAGCTCGCGCCCATCACCGAGCCGCCGTGGCACAGCATGCAGTCGGCGCCGACGCCCGTGCCGATCAGGTGTCGGGCCTTCCGCAGGCCCATCGGCAGGCCGTCGTTCGGATACGGCGCCCGGGTGGAGGCCGTAGCGGCTCGCGCGCTTGCCGTCGTAGTCGGCCGGCTTCGCCGACGCGCCCCACTGCTTCCACGCGCCTCGACGGCCCGCGGCGTCCAGCGCCGGGATGAACGCGGTGGTGGTGGCGCCTTCTGCCCGCGGCTCGGCGGCGGTCGAGCTCGGCGGCCCGGGCCGGGAGGCGAGGAGCAACAGGATGATGACGGGGACGCGCGCGCAACAGAGCTTGTGGGCGTGTCCTAAAGTATAACGCTTCCCGTGGGGCCGGCGGCCGGTTCGCGTGGGGCCGGTTGGAAACCGTCCTACAGTATAGACGGGGTTGCGGCGTCGGCGGCCGGCGGGGTAGCATCCGACCGGGGAAACGAACGACATGAATTGCGTGGTCACCGGCGCGGCCGGGTTCATCGGCTCCCACCTGTGCGAGCGGCTGCTGGCCGACGGGCATACCGTCGCCGGCGTGGACTGCTTCACCGACTACTACCCGCGGCCGGTGAAGGTCCGCAACCTGGCCGGGTTCCGCACCCACTCGCGGTTCACGTTCCACGAAATCGACCTGTCGAACGGCGTGCCGCCCGAAGTGGTGCGCGGGGCCGACTGGGTGTTCCACCTGGCCGCGATGGCCGGCCTCACCCGCAGCTGGACCGACTTCGACCTGTACGCCCGCCACAACCTCACCGCCACGCACCGGCTGCTCGAGGCGCTGAAGGGGTCGCCCACGCTCAAGCGGCTGGTCTACGCCAGCACGTCGAGCGTGTACGGCCGCTACGCCAGCGGCGACGAGGCGCTGCCGACGCGGCCGGGCTCCCCCTACGGCATCACCAAACTGGCCGCCGAGCAGCTGTGCCGCGTGTACCACGACGAGTACGCACTGCCGGCGGTGGTGCTGCGCTACTTCAGCGTGTACGGCCCGCGGCAGCGCCCCGAGATGGGCTACCACCTGTTCATCAACGCCATCCTCCGCGGCACCCCGATCAAGCTCACCGGCGACGGCTTGCAGGTCCGCGGCAACACGTACATCGACGACTGCGTGGAGGCGACGGTCCGCGCGACCGGCGCCATGCCGGGCGAGGTGTTCAACCTCGGCGGCGGCGAGTTGGTGACGGTGCTGGAAGTGTTCCGCCGGCTGGAGCGGATCATCGGCAAACCCGCCATCGTCGAGCACCAACTCGCCACCGGGGCCGACGAAGCTGTTCCGCCACCTCGGCTCGACGCCGCTCGACGACGGGCTGGCAAATCAGGTGGAGTGGCAGAAGTCGCTGGGCTAAACGCCGCGGCTTGGTCTTGAGCCCGGAGGGCGACGGCGTGTAGCCCCGGGTGGAACCCGGGGGCGGGCGTCGGCGGGGTTCGTGTCGCGTTGCCGATCGTGACACCGCGTACGCCGCCCGGGTTCCGAGGGGCTGGCCCGCCATCGCCCTCCGGGCGAGAAGCCCCGAGCCAGGACTGGTATCGCTGAGGGCACGGATGCTCACCTTCCTGAACCGCTACGTCGCGCAGCCGTACTTCGCCCGCCGGGCGCGGAGCCGGCACCTCCACTACCTCCGCCTCCTCGAACAGACGCAGTTCGACCCGCCCGCGGTCGTCGCGGCCCGGCAGCTCGCCGCGCTGAGGGTGCAGCTGAACCACGCCTACGCCACCGTCCCCTACTACCGCCGCGCCTGGGACGCGGCCGGCGTCCACCCCGAAGACGTGAGGTCCCTCGCCGACCTGACCGCCTTCCCCGTGCTGACCAAAGCCGACATCCGCGCCCACGAGGCCGATCTGCTGTCCACCCCCTACCGCGGCGCGAAGCTGCGGCTCAAGCGCACCTCGGGCTCGACGGGGGTGCCGCTGTCGATCCGCGTGGACGAGCCGGCGATGCAGTGGAAGCATGCCTGCACCATCCGCTCCGACCAGTGGAGCGGCTACCGCCTCGGGCAGCGCGTGGCGAAGGTGTGGGGCAACCCCGAGTACCTGCACCACGGCTGGCGCGGCCGGCTCCGCAACCGCCTCCTCGACCGCGCCGTCTACCTCGACACCATCCACCTCACCGACTCGAAGGTCGCCGCGTTCGCGTCCGAGCTGCGGCAGCACCGCCCGGGGTTGGTGTTCGGCCACGCCCACTCGCTGTACCTCGTCGCCTGCCACCTGAAGAAGACGGGCGTGCTCGACATCCGCCCGAACGGCATCATCTCGACGACGATGGTCCTTCACGACTACCAGCGGAAGGTGATCGGGTACAGCACGCCGGTCGAACGCCTACGGCTGCGAAGGCTTCCGATCGCGTCGAGTGCGAGGCGCCGCCGGGCCTACGTCAACGCCGACAACGTGTACGTCGAGGCGCCGACCGGCACGCCTGGCCCGCTGGTCGTGACCGACCTGGTGAACCGCGCCATGCCGCTGATTCGCTACGCGATCGGCGACGTGGCCGTCGGCGCCGGGCGCGTCTGCACGTGCGGCTCGCGGGCTGCCGCTGCTCGACCGCATCGAGGGGCGCGAGGCCGACTACGTGGTCACGCCCGCGGGCACGCTCGTCAGCGGCATCTCGCTCACGGAGAACTTCGCGCTGCTGATCGACGGCACCGCCCAGGTGCAGATCGTGCAAGAGACCGTCCACGACCTGCGCATCCGCCTCGTCGCCGGCGACGGGTTCGGCCCCGCCAGCCACGGGCAGATCGAGAAGCTGGTCCGCGACACGTTCGGCCCGGCGGTGCGGTTCGCCGTGGAACTCGTGGACGCGATCCCGCAGGAGCCGAGCGGCAAATACCGGTTCTGCATCTCGAAGCCCGCCCGCGATCACCTCCAGGCGCTGAGCGCATGAGCACGCCGCTCGTCTCCGTGGTGATGGCCGCGAAGAACTACGCCCGCTTCCTCCCGGCCGCGGTCGAGTCCGTTCGTGAGCAGTCGTTCCTGAACTGAACTCCTCGTCATCGACGACGGCTCCACGGACGCCACCCCCGCCGCGGCCCGACCGTACCTCGCCGACCCGCGGGTGAAGTACGTCCGCTCCGACCGCCTCGGCCAGTCGCGGGCGAAGAACCTCGGCATCGGCCTGTCGCCGCGGCCGGTACGTCGCGTTCCTCGACGCCGACGACGCCTGGCAGCCGACGAAGCTCGAACGGCAACTGGCCCGGTTCACGGACGACGTGGGCGTCGTTCCTGCTGCCGCTCGCTGATGGATGAAGAGGAACGACGCCCTGGCAGCCGGCGACGCCCGCCCCGCCGACGGGGCGCGTGCTGACGCCGATGTTCGTGCAGAACTTCGTCTGCTTCTCCTCTGTCGTGGTTCGCCGCGACGTGTTCAGCGCCGTCGGGGCGTTCGACCCCGAGTGGGACCTGGCGATCGACTACGACCTGTGGCTGCGGGTCGCGGCGCGGGTCGGGTTCGCCTTCGTGGACGAGGAGTTGGTGGCGTACCGGACGGGGCACGGGAACCTGTCGAAGAAGCTGGCCGACCGCGTGGCGACGGCGCTCTCCATCATGCACCGGGCGAGACGCGCTACGGCGTGGGCGAGGAGGTGCCCGCGGGCGTGATCGCCGCCGGCTACGCCTCGACGTGTCGGACGCTCGGGTACGTGATCCGCCGGTCGGGGCCGCTCGCGGCGATGCGCTGGTGTGCGAACGCGCTACGGTGGCCGGACGCGCGGGTGGCGTCGGCGAAGGGGCTGGCCGCGGCGCTGGTGGCGTGGGCACGCGGGAGGCGTGAGGCGGGGGCGGCGGAGAACGCGACCGCAAACGTGTAATCGCCCGGCGAGCCGAGGGCCGTCAGGCCCGGGTGAGTCACGTCGAATGTCGTTCGGCGCGCGTGACTCACCCGGGGCCTGACGGCCCTCGGCTCGCCGGCGCACTCACCACCGCAGCGGCTTCTGCCACGCCTCCTTCAACTCCGCCAACTTCGCCCACACCAGCCACTCGCCGCCGGCGCCGGCGATGCGGAGCCGCGGTTCGGCGAGCGTCACCCCGATCTTCGCCAGCGGCAGACCCGCGAACGCCGCCGCGAGCCCGGCCGCGGCGTCCGGCTTCGCCTCGATCACGAACCGCGTCGGCGACTCGCTGAACAGCCGCGCCTCGTCAGTCAACCCGTCCGCGCCCGGCAGCAGCGACAGCCTGGTGACATCGGCCCCGACGCCGCCGGCGAACGCCATCTCGGCCAGCGCCACCGCTAGCCCGCCCTCGCTCAGGTCGTGACAGGATCGGATCAGCCCGTCGGTGATGGCGCGGTGGACGGCCGCGAACACCTTCGGCGCCTGCTCCAGATCGACCGTAGGCACGTCGCCGCCGCTCCGCCCCGTCACGAGGTTCAGGTGCGAGCCGCCGAGTTCGTCGCGGGTGACGCCGACGACGTACAGGTCGTTGCCGGGCTCCTTCAGGTCCATCGTCACGCACTTCCGCACGTCCGGGACGCGGCCGAGGGCCGACACCAGCAGCGTGCTCGGGATGTCGAGCCGCTCGCCGTGCTTGCCGGCGTAGGTGTTGTTCAAACTGTCCTTGCCGCTGATGAACGGCGTGCCGTACGCCACCGCCACGTCGCGGCACGCCTCCGCGGTGCGGACCAGCGCCCCCAGCACCTTCGGGTCGTTCACGTTCCCCCAGCAGAAGTTGTCGAGGATGGCCGTGCGGCACGGGTCGGCGCCGACGGCGACGACGTTGCGGACCGCCTCGTCGATCGCGCACGCGGCCATGTGGTACGGGTCGAGGTCGGCGTAGCGCGGGTTCACCCCGCAGCCGACCGCCGCGCCGACCCAGCTGCCGAGCACCGGCATCACCACGGCGGCGTCCGACGGGCCGTCGTTCTTCACGCCGACGAGCGGCTTGACGACACTGCCGCCCTGCACCTCGTGGTCGTACTGGCGGACGATCCACTCCTTCGAGCAGACCGAGGGGTGGGCGAGAATCTTGTGGAGTGCTTCTTGCGGGTTCACGGGCTGAATGCCCTGGGACGGCCGTCCCAGGGCTTCGGCCGGCGCCCATACCGCGCTACGCACCTGGGTAGGGCGACCGTCGTGCAGGAAGTGCATGTCGAGGTCGGCGACCTCGTTCCCCTTGAAGCGGAGCTTCAGCCGGCCGGTCGCCTCGAAGGTGCCGAGCACGGCGGCTTCCACGTCCTCGGCGTCGCACAGCGCCTTCAACTCGGCCCACTTCGCCGGAGGCACCGACAGCACCATCCGCTCCTGACTCTCGCTGATCCAGATTTCCGTGTAGCTGAGGCCGTCGTACTTCAGCGGCGCGGTGTCGAGATCGACCGCGGCGCCGAGCTCGGCCCCCATCTCGCCCACGGCCGAGCTGAACCCCCCGGCGCCGCAGTCGGTGATGGCGCTGAACAGGCCGCGGTCGCGCGCCTGGAGGATCACGTCGGCGACCTTCTTCTCGGTGATCGCGTTGCCGATCTGCACGGCGCCGCCGCTCACCGTCTCGGACTCGTGCGTCAACTCGAGCGACGAGAACGTGGCGCCGTGGATGCCGTCGCGGCCGGTCCGCCCGCCAACGGCCACGACCAGGTCGCCGGCGTTCACCTGCTTGAACGCCTTGTCGGCGGGGATGATGCCGACGGTGCCGCAGAACACGAGCGGGTTGGCGAGGTAGCGCTCGTCGAACAGCACGGCGCCGTTCACGGTCGGGATGCCCATGCGGTTGCCGTAGTCGCGCACCCCGGCTACGACGCCGTGCATCACCCGCCGCGGGTGCAACACGCCCTGCGGCAGCGCGTCCGGCGGCAGGTCGGGCGGGGCGAAGCAGAACACGTCCGTGTTGCAGACCGGCCGGGCGCCCATGCCGGTGCCGAGGAGGTCGCGGATGACGCCGCCGAGGCCGGTGTTCGCGCCGCCGTAGGGCTCGATCGCCGACGGGTGGTTGTGCGTCTCGACCTTGAAGCACAGGTGGTTCGCGTCGTCGAACTTGACCACGCCGGCGTTGTCGGCGAACACGCTGACGCACCAGTCGTCCGCGCCGAGCTTCGCGCGGATCGTCTGCGTCGCGGCGAAGACGGTCTCCTTGAGAAGGTTCTTGTACGTCCGCGTCTCGCCGGTCGTGCGATCGGTGAGAGTGATGGTGCCCTTCAGCGTCTTGTGCGAACAGTGCTCGGACCACGTCTGCGCGATCGTCTCCAGCTCCACGTCAGTCGGCTCGCGGCCGAGGTCGCGGAAGTGGCGCTGCACGGTGGTCATCTCGTCGAGCGTCAGCGCGAGCATCCCGTCCTTGCTCAGCTTGACGAGGCCGGCGTCGTCCAGGTCGCGGAGTGGGACGGTGACGCGCTTGAACGTGTAGGCCGAGCCGAGGCCGAGGTGGTCGGCGCGGACGGGACCGACGACGATCTGCTCGATCGCGTCGTTCGCCAGCACCTTGCGGAACAGCACGTCGCGGTCGGGGGACGAGAGTTCGGGCGGGCCGAAGTAGCGGCGGAAGGTGCGGACCGCCTCGACCGGCAGCTTCAACATGCGGCACACGTCGAGGACGGTCTGCGCGACTGGGTCCATGACGCCGGCCTTCAGCAGCACCGTGTACGCCAACTCGCTGCTGCCACCGGCGGCGCGGACGGTGCCGGTTTCGATCAGCGGATCGACCAGCACCTCGGCGGCGAGGCGGGTGGCGTCGGCCTCGGTGAGGTCGCCCTCCAGCAGCACGCCGCGGGCGCTGGCAGTGACGAGGTCGCCGCCGCGCTGGGCGTGCGTCAGCAGGTCGAACTCGTCGCACACCCGCTCGCGCTCGCCGTCACGCCCGAGCGGCCGGATTTCCACTTCCCAGAGCATCGCGCACCTGCTTGGCCTCGGCCAGCCACCGCCCGAGGCCGGCCCCGTCGCCGGCCTCCAGCAGCCGCCGGAACTCGTCCAGTCGTGTCGTGAACTGCTGCGCCGCCGCCAGCACCGCGTCGCGGTTGGCGAGGAAGATCGGAACCCACATACCGGGGTCGCCGCCGGCGATGCGCGTCGTGTCGCGCCAGCCACCGGCCGTGAACGGGAGGTACTCGACCGGGGTGACGCCCGCCAGCCCGGCAGCGACCGCGTGGGAAAGATGACTGGTCGTTGCGAGCACGGTGTCGTGTGCGTCGGCGTCCGTCAGTTG
>JBGAQM010000061.1:0-21505 GCA_044220735.1 Urbifossiella sp.
CGGCTTCGCGTTGGGCGACGCGAAGCCGCAAGCGACAACCGACCTTCGAGTCTACCGTCGTTTCAGCCCGCGGCCCGGCAGCGCCCGCGTGCGCTCCCCGGCCCGCAGCACGAACTCCCCGTTCACGATCACGTCCGTCACGCCCGCCGCCAGCGCCTTGCCGTCGTCGTACGTCGAGCGGTCGGCGATGGCGTCGGGGTCGAACACGACAACGTCCGCCATGTACCCGGCCCGCAGCAGGCCGCGGTCGGCGAGGCCGAAGCGGCGTGCCCCGTGGTGGGCGCACTTCATCACCGCCTCCTCCAACGACCAGTCGCCGGCGCGGACGTGGTGGCCGAGGAAGCGCGCGAAGCAGCCGGTGCCGCGCGGGTGCGGGCGGCCGCCGACGTAGATGCCGTCGCTCCCCGCCATCATCACCGGGTGCCGCATCAGGGCCGTGACGTCGGCGTCCTGCCGGGCGGCGAAGTGGCGGATGACGCAACCGGCGGCGCAGTTCGTGGCGATGAGCAGGTCGCACACGAAGTCCACGAGCGACTGCCCGGCGTCGGCCGCGGCGGCGACGAGCCCCTTCCCCTCGTAGTGGCGGTAGTCGTCGCTCGGCACGCTCGCCAGGCGGATCGTCTCGATCGGGAAGCGCGGGTTCTCGAACGCGGCTTCCAGCCCGGCCCGCACCGCGGGTTGCTTCAGCCGTTCGACCGTCGCCGCGGTCCCACCGGCGCACACTTCCGGCGGCAGCGTCAGCATCGACACCAGGGTGCTGCCGTAGAGGTAGCAGTACAGGTCGAACGTCACGTCCACGCCGTCGGCGCGGGCGGCGTCGAGCAGCGGGATCGTCTGCCCGGCAAGACAGTTGAAGTGCGAGACGTGGACCGCGGCCCCGGAGCGACGGCCGATGTTGAACACTTCCTCCAGTGCGGCCGGTGCCTTCTGCTGGTTGTACCCGCGCATGTGGGTGACGTAGGCGCCGCCGAACGGGGCGATCTCGCGGCAGAGCTCCGACAGTTCGGCCTCGTCGGCGTAGATGCTGGGCACGTAGTCGAGCCCGCTAGACAGGCCGACGGCGCCCTCCTCCATGCCGACGCGGATCAGCCGGCGCATCGCGGCCAGTTCGTCGGCGGTCGGCCGGCGGGGGTCGAGGCCCATCACCTCCATCCGCACGTTCCCGTTCGGGATCAGCGTGCAGACGTTGAGGGCGCACGCGCCGTCGAACAGCGCCAGGTACTCGGCGACTCCCTGCCACGTCTTGCCGGGTGTGGGGAAGTTGCCGTTGAAGCCGGCGGTGTACTCCCGCATGTACGCCTGCACCGCCGCCGAGCCGGGGGCGAACGCCACGCCGTCCTGCCCGAGGACGTAGGTCGTCACGCCCTGGCGGATGGCGGGTTCGTGGTACGGATCGACCAGCAGCGCCAGGTCGCCGTGGACGTGCGCGTCCACGAATCCGGGGCAAACCACCTTCCCGGCGGCGTCGAGCGTCGTCTTCGCGGCCGACTCCGGGAATCGGCCGACGGCGGCGACGCGGTCCCCGGTGACGGCCACGTCGGCGTGGGTCCAGGGGAGGCCGGACCCGTCCACGACCCGTCCGTTGCGGATGAGGAGGTCGAACATGGGGAGCCGTCCGGTGGGTACGTTCCCCACACGATAGGCGGCTCGCCGCGCTCCGCCCACCCGCCTATCGTGTTCCAAGCCTCCCCGACACCCAGCCCGGACCCGACATGGCCTCGTCCGCCTCGGTCCCGCACACCCGCATCCTGATCGGCCTCGTCGCCGGGGCCGCCGTCGGGTGCGGCGTCAACCTCCTCATCGAGAACGGGGTCGTCGGCCGCGCCGCCGTCGAGGCCGTGGTCAACAACGTCACCAAGCCGGTCGGCGCGGTGTTCCTCAACCTGCTGTTCCTGGCGATCGTGCCGCTCGTGTTCGCGTCGCTGGTGCTCGGCGTCACCCGGCTCGGCGGGTCGGCCAACGTCGGCCGCGTGGGCGCGAAGACGGTCGGCTACTTCCTCGTCACGACCGCCTGCGCCGCCGCCATCGGGCTGACGCTCGTGAACCTCGTCCGCCCCGGCGACTACGCCCGGGACCAGAAGGAAGGCCTGATGACGCAGTTCGGGGCCGACGCCGCGGACAAGCTCGCCACGGCGAAGAAGAAGGAGTTCGGCCCGCAGTGGTTCGTGGACATCGTGCCGGCCAACCCGCTCAAGGCGATGGTCGAGAAGGACATGCTCGCCATCATCTTCACCGGCCTGCTGGTCGGGTTCGCCGTCACGAAACTGGACGCCCACTACGCGAAGGCGCTGACCGACTTGTTGGAAGCGGTGAACCGGGTGGCCGAGCAGGTCATCCGCTGGGCGATGGCGCTCGCCCCCTACGCCGTGTTCTGCCTCATCTTCACCACGACGGCGCTCTTCGGGTACAAGCTGCTGATCGCACTCGGGGCGTTCGTCCTCACCGTGCTCGGCGGACTCGCGATTCACCAGTTCGGCGTCCTGCCGGTGCTCGTGAAGGTGTTCGGCGGCATGAGCCCGGTGGAGTTCTTTCGCAAGGCGCAGGGCACCATCCTCACCGCGTTCAGCACCAGCTCGTCGAGCGCCACGCTGCCCGTCGCCATCCGCTGCGCCGAGGACGAACTCGGGGTGCCGAAGGAGGTGTCGAATTTCGTGCTGCCGCTGAGCGCGTCGATGAACCACAACGGCACGGCGCTGTTCGAGTCGGTGACGGTGCTGTTCCTGATCCAGGTGTTCGGCCGGTCGCTCGGCGTCGAGGAGCAGTTGCTGGTGCTGCTCCTGTGCATCCTGACCGCGACGGGAATGGCGGGCGTGCCCGGCGGGTCGCTGCCGCTAATCGGGCTGATCCTGGTCCAGTTCGAGGTGCCGGCCGGGGCCATCGCCATCGTGCTCGGCGTGGACCGATTGCTGGACATGTGCCGGACCGCCGTGAACGTCACGGCCGACCTGACGACGGCCGTGTACGTCGCCCGCAGCGAGGCGGGCCGCGGCGCGGCTACTACGGCTCCCGGACCGTGACCGTGATCGGTTTCGTGGTGGTGCCGGCGGGGCGGAACGTGGCGAACGAGCTGGCCGTCTCCCACAGCGTCACCTCGGAGACGGGGAGGCCGGCGGCGGCGGCGTGGTCGAAGATCACCCGGGCGATGTTCTCCGCCGTCGGGTTCACGTCCAGCAGCACCAGCGGCTCGCCCTGGCGTTCCAGTTCCGGCACCACCGGGTCGTCGCGGTGCAGCAACATGCGGTGGTCGAGGGTGTCGTCGATCCACCGGCCGAGGACGCGCTTCATCTCGCCGAAGTCGAGCACCATGCCGAGCGGGTCGAGGTCCGGCGTTTCGAGCGTGACCACGACCTTGCCGTTGTGCCCGTGCAGGTGCCGGCACTTGCCGGCGTACCCGAGCAGCCGGTGGCCGTAGCAGAAGTGGATTTCCTTCGTCACTGCGAACATCAGGCGTCCCCCGCGGAGCGGTCGGCGTTGGCGTAGCGTGTCGGGTCGGGCACCCCCGCCGCGCGGAAGCCCGCCTGCCGCTCGCCGCACTTGATGCACCCCCCGCACGGCACCAGCCCCGCCGGCCGCACGCACGAGAACGTGTGCTCCAGCGGGAAGCACAGCCCGCGCCGCAGCACGTCGGTCTTCGTCAGCGTTGCGTAGGGGCGGAGGATGCGGACCGGCGGCAGGTTCATCCCGCGGGCCACGACCGCGGCGAGGCCGTCGTAGAACGCGGGCGTGGCGTCGGGGAACGGGTTGGTGCCGAGGGGGGCGGTCGCCAGGTCGGGCACGCGGTGGAGGTGGCACCACAGGAGCGGCTTGGCGAACAGGAGGACGTTCCGGCCGGGGAGAAAGTCGGCGTCGTGGGCCGCCGTCGCAACCGGCACGCCGGTGCCGGTCACGCTCCAGTGATCGCCGTACAGGTCGGCCGCGGGCTGCGCGAGTTCGACCAGCGGCCGCAGCGCGGGCGTCCGCACGGCGGCGAGGAAGCGGTCGAGGTGTGCTCGCTCCGCGTCCTCCCAGAGCAGGCCGACGCGGACGTAGACGGGTACCACGGCGGGGTACACCCGCGCCGCCTCAGCGAGGAGGACGGCGCTGTCGAGCCCGCCGCTCACCAGGACGGCGAGCGCGGAGTCGGGGTGCGGCGGCGGCCAGGCGTCGGTCGGGCTCACGCGATGATTCTAGCCGCCGCGCCGCCGCCCCGGCGAACTTACAGTGCGACGCCCTTCCCGGCCGCTTCGCCACGGCCCCCACCGGGGCCGGCCGGTTGCTGGGGCATCATCCCCGGGGCGCCGCCGCCGCCGCCCGGGTTGTTGCCGCCGAGCATCTTCTGCACCATCGACCCGACCGACTCCATCAGCGTCTGCGTCTCGCACTCGGCGTAGAGCACGAACACGTCGCCGCTCGTCTTCGCCCCGATGCTGGTGAACAGCTCGACGCCGACCTTCTGGTTCCCCACCACCTTCGTCACGAACTGCTTCCAGTAGCGCGGCGGGTCGATCGAGGCGTCGTCGCCCTTGGATAGCGGGCTCTCGCGGAACCGGTCGCGCAGCGCCTTCGCCGCGTCCGCGTCCGGGAACTGGAGCCGCACCTCGAACTTCACGTGCCGCGACCCGACGCTCGTCTTGAACCCGAACGCCTTCACCGACTTCGACGACTGCGCCACCTGCTTCTCGAACTCCTGGTTGCCGCTGCCCGAGTCCTTGTCGCCCGGGTCCTTCGGGCGACTCTTCTCGTCCCACATCATCACGACCCACGCGGTCCCGCGGACGGTTTCCTTGCCGAGGTCGCCGAACCGCGCCGCCGTCGCGTTCTCCAGGTCGCCGGCGTTCCCCGAGATCATCTTGTTGAACGTCCCCGGCGACACCCCTTCGGGGCAGAGCACCACCAGCTTCGGGGACGGGGAGAACACCTTCAGCCGGCCGCTGAACACGCCCGCGATCGGGTCCACGGTGTAATAGTCGCGGCCGTCGGCGGTCCCCTTCTTCGCCCCCGGCAGCTTCGACAACAACGACCCGTCGAACGGCTGCATCGCCTTCAGGACCATCGCCGACTCGCCCTTCCCGTTGCTGCCGCTGACGAAGTAGTCGAGGAACTCCTTCTGGTCGCCGCCGACGGCCGCGGCGACCGCGTCCGAGGCCAGCTTGAACCCCGCGCCGTTGACCGGCTGCTCGAACTTCTTGTACAGCTCGATGTACCGGCGGACGTGACCGATGTTCGCCCCCTCGACGGAGTTGCAGTCGGGCGGCAGGTAGTTCATCAGCTCGTAGGCGGCCGGCTTTTTGACGAAGAACCACACCAGCATGAAGATGACGAGGCCCAGGAACGCCACCCCGCCGCCGATCAGGGCGATCAGCACCGCCTTGTTCGTCTCCTTCTTCTTCGCCTTGCGCTTCTTCGGCGTCTTCGGCCCGGCGGCGGGCTTCTCCTTCTTCGGCTTCTTCTCCTTCTTCTTCTTCCGCGGCCGGTCGTCGTCGTCGTCGTCGGCCGGGCGGCGGCGCGGCGGCGGGGTGTCGTCGTCGCCGCGCGCGTCCACGTCGTCCACGTCCTCCGGGGCGTCGAACACGGCGTAGCACTCCGGGCACTCGACCTCGGTGCCGGGCTCCGGGGCTTTCTTGAGTTTGAGCTTGGCCCGGCAGTCCGGGCACCGGAGTTCGACGGCCATTGGCGCGACCTGTGGGGGTGGCGACGGGGACCGGGGATAACGTATCGATCCTAACGGGTCCGGCCGCCGGACGCAAACGGTTGCCCCGCCCGAAGGGTTGACGGGCGCCGGTCGGGGCGTCAGGCTAGAATGGGACACCCGTACCCACGAGGAGCGCCGATGACCCCCCGCCGGACCGCCGGCCTGGCCGCCGGGTTCCTGCTCGCCGCGGCCGCCGCCGCCCAGGAACCGAAGGTCGAGCCGAAGACCGACCCGAAGGCCGCGTCCACCGCCCAGAAGGGGGAGTGGGTGCCGGCCACGTTCCGCGCCTTCCTCGTGGCCGACGGCCGGTTCCCGCCGAAGGTCAGCCCGCCGGTCAAGGCCGAGGACCGCGACCCCCGCGACCGCTCCCGCAAGATGCACGACCTCGTCGGCGAGAACGGCCTCAGCCCCGTCGTCGCCGTGTTCGTCCGCTCCGACCCCGCGGACCTGGCCAACTCCGGCGTCATCAAGCTGGCCCAGGCGCTCGACAAGAAGATCCCCGAGTACCGCGGCGACAAGCTGTCCGGGTTCGTTCACTTCCTGTGGCTCGACGCGCCGGAGAAGGCGGTGGCGCTCGTCGAGGCCGACGGGACGACCAAGAACGTGGCGCTGGACGGCGAGTTCCCCGACGACGAGAAGCGGGACGACCACGCCGACGCGGTGCTGAAGTTGGCGAACGAGGCGAAGGCGCCGAACGTGCCGTTCGGCCTCGTCCCCGGGAAGGGGAAGATGATCGACGCCTGGGGGCTGAAGGCCGAGGACAAGGTGACGGTGGTGGTCTACAACCGGATGCGCGTGCGGGACCGGTGGACGTTCCCCGCCGCCGGCCCGACCGACGAGCAGGTGGCCACGATCGTCAAGACCGCCGAGGACGTGATCGCCAACGTCGGGAAGGACACGCCGAGCCCGAAATAACCCGCGGCCGGCCGCGAATGGAAGCCCGGGGACGCCCGTCCCCGGGCTTCCTACGTTGTGTGTGACCCGCAAGGAGCCGCCCGTGCCGACCCGCCGCCCGGACGACGAGTACGACGACGAGCCCCGCCGCGCGGACGCCGACGACGGGCCGCGCCGGGACGACGACCGCCCGCGCCGCCGCCCCCGCCGCGACGACGACCGGCCGGCGGCGAAGTCGGGCCGGGGCGGCCGCCTCCTACTGTTCCTGCTGCTCGGCGGCGGCGGGTCGATCGTCGTGTGCTGCGGCGGCTGCGCCGGCCTGATGTACTTCTTCTCCGGCCGGCAGGTGACGATGCTCGACGGCAGCCGCATGAAGAACCCGCAGGGCGGCACGTCCGCGGTGACGGTGAACGTGCGGATCGCCGGCGACAACCCGGGCGGGTTCTTCCAGGGCGACTTCTACTTCAACTTCCAGTCCGGCGGCCGCACGTCCGTCCACCCGCGCGGGCTGGTCGCCATGGGCGGCGGCCAGGGGCCGGCGGAGTACCGCGGGGTGTTCATCACGCCGGAGTTGGCGACCGAGACCGGCCCGGTGACGTTCTGGGTGGAGCGGCGCGACGGCAACAGCGTGTCGCGGGCGTCGCCGACGTATACCATCCCCTGATGCGGCTCCTCGTCAGCACCTTCGGCAGCGCCGGGGACGTGTACCCGATGCTCGGCCTCGCCCTGGCCCTCCGCGGCCGGGGCCACGACGTCACGTTCGCCACCAACCCGTACTTCGAGGAGCCGGTCCGCCGCCACGGCTTCCCGTTCGAGCCGCTCGGCACCACCGACGAGTTCCTGGCGACGGCACGGAACCCGGACCTGTGGAACCCGCGCACGGGGTTCCGCGTCGTGTTCAACGGCATGTGCCGCGCCTTCCGGGACCAGTACGCCGTGTGCGAGCGACTGCGGCTGCCGGGGGTCACGAACCTGCTCGGGTTCGGGGCGCCGGTCGCCCGCGAGAAACTCGGCCTCCGGTTGGTCACGGCTCACCTCCAGCCGGCGGTGCTGTGGAGCAACGTCGCGCCGCCCGAGTTCGGGGGCATCGCCGGCCCGTACTGGCTGCGGCGGCTCCTGTACGCCGTCGGCCGCCGCTTCTACCTGCAACCCACCGTGGCCCGCGCGATGGACCCGTGGCGGGCGGAACTCGGGCTCGGCCCGATGCCGCGGGTGGACCGCTGGTGGCACTCGCCCGACGGCGTCGTGTGCCTGTTCCCGGACTGGTTCGGCCCGCCGCAACCGGACTGGCCGCCGAACGTCGTCACGACCGACTTCCCCCTCTGGAACGACGGCACCGACGCGGGCCTGCCGGCCGACGTGGCGGCGTTCCTCGACGCGGGGGGGCCGCCGCTGGTGTTCACCCCGGGGTCGGCGAACATGCACGGCCGGGCGTTCTTCGGGGCCGCGGTCGATGCGTCACAGCGACTCGGCCGGCGAGCGCTCTTGTTGACGAAGTTCCCCGAGCAGGTGCCGGCCGGGCTGCCGCCGGGGGTGATGCACGCGGCCTACGTGCCGCTCGACGTGCTGCTGCCGCGGGCGGCGGCGTTCGTCCACCACGGCGGCGTGGGGTCGATGTCGCAGGCGCTGGCGGCGGGCGTGCCGCAACTCGTCATGCCCCTGGCCCACGACCAGTTCGACAACCTCGCCCGCGCCAAAAAGCTCGGCGTCGGCGACGGCGTGGGGGTGCGGCGGTTCACCGGCCGGCGCGTGGCCTCGGTGCTCGCCCGGCTGCTGGGTTCGGCGGACGTGGCGACGGCGTGCCGTGAGGCGGCCGCACGCCTGACCACCCGCGACGGGCTGACCCGCGCGGCGGCGGCGGTGGAAGCACGGCTCTTTCCCGGGTGAGCGATGCACTCCGATCCGGGGCTGGTGGCCCGCGTCCGCGACCGGCTGGCGCGCCCCCGCGGCGTCACCGAGAAGGTGATGTTCGGCGGCGTCGCGTTCTTCCTGAACGGCAACATCGTGGCCGGCGTCTGGCACGACGACCTGATCGCGCGCCTCGGCCCGGACGCCGCCGCGGCCGCGCTCGAGGAGCCGCACGTCCGCCCGTTCGACGTGACCGGCCGACCGATGCGCAACTGGGTGATGGTGGGTCCGGATGGGATCGACACCGAGCGCCAGCTGACCGACTGGCTCGACCGCGCGCTCGATTTCGTGGCGACCCTCCCGGCGAAGGAGCCGAAGCGGCGCAAGTCGTGATCGCCGCTGCGAGCCGAACACTGTCAGCCGCCGGGTGACACGTCCGTCACACGCTTCACCAGCATCGTGGCGTAACTGCCGCGCGGCAGCTCGAAGCGCAGGTCGAGCTTCAGCCGGCCGGCGTTCCGGTCGTCCGCCGCCGCGGCGTGCGCGAGCCCCGTTGGCCGCACGCACGCCGGCCGGTCGCCCTTCGAGAAGAAGGGCTTCTGCAGCCCCTTCACCTTCAACTCCGGCAGCGTCAGCCCCTCGGCCGCGAGCACCTCGGCGGCCAGTTCCGCCCACGGCTCCCCGGGCGCCGGCCGCACCCGCGCCGACGGCAACGGTAGCGTGAGCGCCTCCCACTCCCCGCCCGGCGCCCGCCGCGGCACCGGCACGCGGCCGAGCTTCAACTCGACCGCCGCCAGGTCTGCCGCGGGCACGTGCCGGGTGAGCCACGCGGCGAGCATCCGGTTCCACAACGCGCTCTGGTATGCCGCGAGGTACAGCCCTTGCAGGTCCGGCCGCAGTCGGGCGACCGCGCCCTTGAAGTCGGTGGCGTGGTGAACGAGGTAATCGACCAGGCTCCGGGCGTGCCCCTTCGGCAGCGTCGCCTTCAGCTTCGGCCAGTCGCCCCAGCCGTCGCGGAGCAGTTGCTTCTCGCGCTTCGCCTCGGCCCGGTCGTACTCGTAGGGCGCGGCCAGCGCCAGCCACAGGGCGCGCTCGAACCGGCCGAACACCATCTCCTTCGCCACAAACTCGCCAGCCTCGCCGACGGACCCGAACCGCTGGTCGTCGAAGTAGTTCGGCAGGCCGGCGTCGGCGACCTCGGCCATGGCCGCTTCGGCGCGTTCGACCTCGTCGCGGCCCAGCGACCGGAGCGTGATCGTGAAGCGGTTCGCCCGGATCGCCGCGGCGGTGAACGGCTCGGCGACCTGCCCGAGGTAGGTGAGCGTGACGCGCTCGTGCTGCAACCCGCGCGGCGGGCCGCGCCACACCGTGAGGTGCTGCGACGTGACGGCGTGTCGGTCCTTGAGGCCGCCGTAGCTCACCCGGCGGGCGTCGAGTTGCCAGCGGCGGCGGACCGCGGCGATCGCGTCGGGCGTGGTCCAGCCGGTCTTGTCGAGCCGGTAGAGGGCGAATTCACCGCCCCCGGGCGCGAGGTCGGTCAGTTCCTCGACGCGGAAGTCTTCGGGCTGCTGCTTCAGCTTCATCGGGTCTGTGATACGGGACCGGCTTCCACCGGCCGAGGCGCCGGCAGGGGTTGCACCGGGGCCGGCACCGGCCACGGGGTAAACTGCGGCCGCGGCAGCCGCTCGGGGAACACGTACCCGCCGCGCGGCACCAGCGACGGCGCGATCGGGCCGAGGTTCGGGTACGGTGCCGGCAGCGACGGCGGGACGTAGCCGGGCTGCTCGTGCAGGAACAGCCACTCCCCCGGCAGCCCCGGCGGCGGCGACAGGTCGCGCGGCTGGCGGGAGTCCGGGTCGTGGACCACCTCCGTCACCACCGGCGGCAGTTCCACCCGACTCGCCGATTCCGTCAGCAGTCCGCACACGAAGTCGATCGTGCCCGAATGGCCGGGCAGCGTCAGGCGGTTGGCCCCGTCGACCGTCGCGCGTTCGGTGTGCGGGGCGGTGCAGTCCCCGCCACTGGTCACCAGGATCGTCCGCACCGCACAGCCGGCCGACGACGGCATCATCACCGGGTCGAGGAGCACGAGGGCGTCCACGGCCAGCCCGTCGGCGGCGGCCTGGCGGGCGATTCGGGCGGCGAGCGGGGCGCCGCCGTCGGCGCCGACCACGACGAACCGCGCCGCCGGGTCGCACCGCACCGCCGCTCGCATCTCGTGCGCCAGCCACGGGGTGTGAACGACCTGGCCGAAGTAGTTCTTCACGAAGCCGCGCTCGACGAGCCCGTCGCGGAGGCCTTCGAGACTGCACCCGCCCGCCGGGCAGGCGCCGTTGACGAGGACGGTGTAGACGTGCTGCCGCTCGCTCACCGGCACGGGGCAGGCGGGGCCGGCGTCCCAGTTCGCCCGGGCCGAGTGGGCCGCGCAGCTGACGCAGCCGCCGCCGCCGGCCAGGGTCGCCACCGCGGTCAGGAGTGCCCACCGTACCCGGGTCATCCCGCGTCCTCCGGACTCGCCGGCTTCGCCGGCTTGCGTCGTACCCGGAAGATCGGCAGGACTCGCACGACCGCGCCAACCCTTGCAGGTTCCCAGGTCGAGCGGCTGTTGAGGGTGAGGGAAGTGTTCCGGTCCGGCAGACGGGGCAAGATGGGGAAGGCGTCGGGACTTCGCGGTGTGCGGCTTCGCGCCGGGCAACGCGAAGCCGCAAGCGGCAACGTAGCTGTCAGTCGGCCCGCGCCGCGGCGACGACGCGCTTGCCAGCCGCGAGCCGGATGCCAACGTTCAGCACCATTACGACCGCCAACAGCACCAGTGCCCCGCCCCACGCCTGGTCGCGCCAGTCGGCGTAGGGGCTGCGCGAGTAGTTGAAGATGTTCCCCGGCAGGAAGGCCGTCTGCGACGCCGGCCGGGCGTGCAGGAACGGGAACGTCGCGTCCACGGTCACCGGCCACTGGTCGCTGCCGCCCGCGGTCAGGAGCAGCGGCGCCGTCTCGCCGGCGATGCGGCCGACGGCCAGGAACACGCCCGTCACGATCGCAGGCAGCGCCGCGGGCAGGATGACGCGGAGCGTCGTCTGCATCCGCGACGCGCCGAGGGCGTAGCTCGCCTGCCGGATGGTCTCCGGCACCAGCTTCATCGACTCCTCGGCGCTGCGGACGATGATCGGCACCATCATCACCGCCAGCGCGAACGCCCCGGCCCAGGCGTTGAACCCGAATGCGGTCGGGTACCAGAACGGGTACACGAGCACCGCGTAGGCGAAGATGCCGATGACGATCGACGGCACGCCGCCGAGCAACTCGGTGACGAACCGCACGGCCGCGGCCACCCGGCTCCGCCGCGCTTCCGCGAGGTACACGGCCGCCATGAGCCCGAACGGCACGGCCAGCGCGGTGGCGATGGACACGATCATGAGGCTGCCGAGCATGGCGTTCCCGAGGCCGCCGCGGCGGACGTTGCGGCCGGTCTCGGTCTTCGGGTACTCGGCCTGGTCGGCCTGCCACGCCCGGTACTGATCGTACTGCGCGTCGGTCATCGGGGCGCGGGTCCACTCGGTGAACAGGGTCGCGTCCACGGCCGACGCCCCGCGGACGGTGATGTACCCGAGGATGAGGAACAGCGGCACCACGGTGGCGACCAGCCCCGCGGCCAGCACGCCGGTCATGAGCTTGTCCCACAGGCCTGCTCGGGACTTTGGGACGGGGGGACTTTGGGACTGTGGGAGAGAAGGAGGCGATTCGGCAGTGACGGTGATCGGCTTCTCGTCAGTCGCTCCTTGTCCCACGGTCCCACGGTCCCCCCGTCCCACTGTCCCGCGAGGCTTCGGTCCGCCCACCAACCTCCGGAGGAGCAGCCGGGCCGACACGTTGAACGCCGCAGTGACGGCGAACAGGACCAGCCCGAGCGCCACCAGCGCGGAGCGGAAGTCGGGCGTGTCCGCCTCGTTGAGCTGGTTGGCGATGCGGCTGGCGATCGAGTCGCCGAGGGCGAACGGCGACGCGTCGATGACGGCCTGGTTGCCGACGAGCATGGTCACCGCCATCGTCTCGCCGAGCGCCCGGCCGAGCGCCAGGAACGACGCCGCGATGATGCCGGGCCGGGCGTAGGGGAGCACGACGTTCCAGATCGTCTGCCAGCGGGTCGCGCCGAGGGCCAGACTTCCCTCGCGCTGGCTCCGCGGCACCGCCTGGCACACGTCGTAGCCGATCGCCGTGATGTACGGCAGGATCATGATCGCCAGGATGAGCCCGGCCGCGACGACGCCGTTGCCGCCGGTGTTCGGCCCGCCCACCGCGTCGAACGCCATCTGGATGAGCGGCGCCAGGAAGAACAGCCCCCAGAAGCCGTAGACCACGCTCGGGATTGCCGCCAGCAGTTCAATGAGGAAGGCGCCGACCTTCTTCACCCACGGCGGGGCGATCTCGGACATGTACGCCGCGCTCGCCACGCCCAGCGGCACCGCGATGAGCATCGCGAGCACGGACGTCACGACGGTGCCCCACACGAACGCGAGGACGCCGTAGACCGGACTGCCCCCGCCGGCCGGCTTCGGCACCCACTCGGAGCTGGTGAACAGCCGGTACTCGCCGGCCCGCGACAGGACCGGCCAGGCGTCGTGGACGAGTACGGCGACGAGCGACGCGACGAGGACGAGAATGCCGACGCCGGCAGCGCGCGTGAGCCCCTGAAAGACGACCTCGGACGCGGACGACGGGGCCGGGGCGGCGGGCGGACTCATGCAGGAATTGGTAGCGGCCGCGTGTGAAGGACGTGTGAAGAACGCCCCCGAGCCGGGGGCGTCCGCCCCCGGAGTGTTGTCGCGCGTGATTCGTAGGAACAGACTCCGGGGGCGGACGCCCCCGGCTCGGATGGGTGTTACAGCCGGTCGATCGCGTCCAGCCAGTTCAGGAACTCGGTGAACGTCGCCGCGTCGAGGTACTCCTTGCCCACGTCCGGCATCCGCCGGAAGCTCACCGGGAACCGCTTCTCGTCCAGCAGCCCCTTGCCGGCCTCGATCTCCTTGAGTTCCGGGTCGCGGGCGCCGGCGGCGACGAAGAAGCTCAGCGGCTGCGTCGCCACGTTGTCCTTCGGCGGGCTCCCGAGCGGGGCGCCGACCGCCGCCACCCCGCGGAACGTGTCCCGCGCCTGGAAGGCGAGGTAGAAGGCCATCTGCCCGCCGCGGCCGAGGCCGTGCGCCACCACCCGCGCCTTGTCGATCGTGTACTCGCTCGTGACGCGGTTCACGTCCGCCAACACCGTCTCGCTCTCGCTCGGCATCCACCCCTCGGCCGCCTCCGCCTTCGGGCCGACGATGATGGTGTGCGAGCTCTCGCAGAAGGCGCGGAAGCTCTTGACCATGGTTTCCGCGTCCCGCGGGCCGCCGGCCCCGGCCGGGTGGAGCCACAGCAGCAGCCCGTGGGGCACCGCGTGGTCGTAGTTGTCCGGCACGTACACCCAGTGCTGCCGGCCCGTGACCGCGTCCTTCCGTTCGAGGAACCCCGTCTCGGCCTTGCCGTCCTTCTTCTTCGGGAGGAACGGGTCGGGCTGCACGGCGCTGACGAACACTTCATCCGGCCCCGGCGCGGCGCCGACCAGCGGTACTTTCTCGGGGATGAAGTCGGGCACCGTCGTGAGCTTGGCCTTCAGCGTGACGTTCTTGCTCCCCTCCTTGCGGATCACGTCGATGCCGACCTCGGTGCCCGGCGCCTGCTGGCTGAGGAAGGTGGCGAGCGCGGCGCGGTCCTTGATCGGGGCCTTTGTCTTGTCGCGGTGGGCGACGAGGATGCGGTCGCCGGCCTTGATCCCGGCCTCCGCCGCCGCGCTCTTGGGGTACACGTACCGCACGCCGACGCCGGCCACCGTGTCGCTCCGCATGGGCAGGATGCCGAGGAAGGCGTTCACGTAGGCGGGCGACGTGCCGAGCAGGGTCGCCGGCGGGAGTTCGACCTCCTTGTCGTCGCGCTTCACCGTCAGCTTCACCGTGTCGCCTTCGTACTTCGGCCCGAGGAGGTGTTGCAGCGCGGAGAAGTGCGGCACCGTCTTACCGTCGGCCTTCACGATGGTGTCGCCGACCTGGAGCCCGGCGCGGGCCGCGGCCGAGTCCGGCTGCACCGCCGCGACCACCGGCGGCGCCGCGTAGCTGCCGGTCTTCGGGTCCGGGTTGAAGCCGAGCAGGCCGCGGCGCAGCTCCTTCTTCTCCTTCAGCGCCGGCAGCTTGGCGAGTACGTCTTCGAACGGGATGACGAACCCGATGCCCGAGTCGTACCACTCGAACCCGGCGGTCTCGCCCTCGCCCTGCGGCGACGCCGGGACAATGACGCCGAGGACGCGGCCGTCGAGGGCCACGAGCGGGCCGCCGTAGTTGGCCGGCGAAATCTTCGCGTCCGACTGGAACGCCCGGCCGTAGAGGCGGTTCTTCGCGCTCACCACGCCGACGCTCACCGACGGGGCGCTCCCCGGCGTGGGATCGAGGGCACGGCCCATCGCCAGCGCCGTCTGGCCGATCTTCACGTCGGCCTTCGCCACCGCGGCCGGCACCGTCAGGCCTTTCGACTCGATCTTCAGCAGCGTCAGCATCCGGCTGAAGTCGGTGCCGACGACCGTTGCGACCTCGCGCTCCTTGCCGGGGACGGTGACGAAGATGTCGGTGGGCTTGTTGGCGAAGTTGAACGAGCTGGTGACGACGTACCCGTCGGCGCCGACGATGACGCCGGTGGTAGGGCCGGTGCCGCGGCCGATGAACGTGGTCTTCCCCTTGGGGTCTTTGCCCGCGGCGACCACGTCGAGGCCGCCGGCGGTGTGGATCATCACGACCGACGGCGCGACGCGGGCGGCGGCGGCGCGGACGGCCTTCTCGGCGGCCTCGTCGGCGTCCTGCGCGGCGAGGGGAACCACGAGGGCGACGGCGGCGAGGAGGGCGAAGCGGGGACGGGTCATCGGTGGTGGTCCCGGGTGTGGTCGGTGCGAGTCACGCAAGTCAGTGTGTGCTACGGCTTCTTCGCGGGGGGCATCGGCGCCACCGGCGCCCGCGCCGGCGGCGTCGTCAGCGTCAGCTCGACGGGTTGCAGCGTGCCCCCGCGGCGGACCTCCAGGCGGATCACGCTACCGGGCCGTGTCTTGGTGCGGACGTACTCGTCGAACGCGGCGATGCTCGCCACCGGCTCGCCGTCGATGAAGCTCACCAGGTCGTCGGGTTGCAGCTTCGCCTTCTCCGCGGGCGACCCCGGCAGCACGGCTTCGACGTAGGCCGGGGTGCGGGCGAGCACGTTCGGCACGAACACGATGCCGGCCCACCCGCCCTCCCCCGCCGTCGGCCGCTCTCGCTTCGTCGGCCGGTACTCGCCCTTCATCCCCTTCGCCACGAACTCCGGCAGGCTCACCGTGATCGTCTTGTCCTTGTCGTTCTCCTTCACCGTCACGTCCACCTTCGCGCCGACCGGGATGGCGTAGTTCATCCACGTGTTCGTCTGGTTGTTCTTCAGCTCGCGGCCGATCACGCCGAGCAGCTCGCCCTTGCGGTTGACCAGCGCCCCGCCGGCCGACCCGGGGTTGTTCGTGATGGCGTCGGTGACGTACACGTCGCCCTTGTACGGAAAGTCGAACGAGCCGAGCTTGCCGCTCAGCTTCGTGTACGCACCGATGACGCCCTTCTGCGCCGTCAGCGACTCGTCGCGCAGGGCGATCTCGAACTGGTTCGTGAAGCCGATGGCCGTGTCGCCGGGCGCTGCGATGGGGCGCTTCGCTTCGGCGGCGATGTCGTAGAACGCGAGGTCGAGCCCGGTCGGCTCGCCGGCCTTCTTCCCCTCCACGACCAGCCGCAGCAGCGCGGCGTCGAGTTCGGGCTCGATCACCATCACCTCGGCCTTGAGGCGGCGCCCGTCGTACAGGTGGACGACGAGGTTGGGCGTGTCGATGAGGGCGTTGGACACGGTGAGGATGTGGCCGTCGGGCGAGACGAGAATGCCGGTGCCGAAGTTGTTCAGCCGGGAGAAGCCGCCGGCGCCGAACAACTTCACGAGCTTGCTGTTCACCGCCTCGGCCACCTGCACGAGCGGCTGCGCCCGCGTGGCGGGGACGAAGCCGACGAGCACGGCGGCGGCGAGGAGGAGGAGGCGCTGGCGTGTGAGCATGGCGTCGTGGGTGTGAGTCGGGCGAAGCCCGGGGACGGCCGCCCCCGGGCGATCGGGGCGTGGGTCAGTTCACCGTCCAGCGCGTGACCGTCAGCACCGCGTACCGCTTGTCCGCGAAGCGGCACTCGATCCGGTGCGGCAGTTGTCGGCCCGCGCCCGCGTCGCGGTAGTCGGACAGGTACACCTCGCACGGGTCGGTGTCCTTGGACAGGTGCACCTCGAAGCCGAGCAGCTTCGCGTCGGTGCGGGCGTGGTACCACTTGCACGTCACCGGGCCGTGGCGGGTCCGCATCACGTCCGTATCGACCCGCAGCGCCGCGAGCCCCTTCGGCATCACCCCGTCGGCCGGCGGCGGGTAGAACGGCTCGCCGCCCGCGTGCAGGAACTCGCCCTCGAACCCCTTCGGCCCGGCCGTCAGGAACCGGCGGTAGTGGTACATCGCCATCATCAGCCCGCCGCTGCCGATCGGCTCGGCCTGCTCGCGCTGGTCGGTCTGCTTCAGCGGCAGGAGCTTGTGCTCGATGTTCAGCTTCAGCGTCACCTTCGCGTCGTCGCCGCCGCCGGGGGCGACCTCGAGCCGCATGTCGCCCTTGCGCTGGTCGGCCTCGTAGGTGCCCTCGGCGGCCCAGGTGCCCTGCGCGGCGGCGAAGTCGCCGTGCTTCTTCGCCGCCGCGAGGAGCTTGTCGCGGGCCAGGTCGTTGAAGTGGGCGTTCGCCAGCCCCTTCCCCGGCCGGTACAGCTTGCTCGCGGGCGTCTCGACCTTCGGCTCCGGCCCCGGCAGCGGCATCGGCCGCGGCAGCTTCGGGTCGGCCGGCGCGGGCCGCTCCGCCTTCTCGGCCGGGGTGGCGGTCTGGAGGCGCACCAGCATCTCGCGCGTCTCGTTCTCGCGGCGGTAGCTGATGGGCACGCGCCAGCCGGCGGGGAAGGTGCCGAGGATGTTCTTGTAGTGGTTCGTGCTCGACATGTTCCGGCCGGCGAAGTTCGTCAGCTGGTCGCCGGCCCGCAGCCCGCGGCGGTACGCGTCGGCGTCGTCGAGGATCTGGCGGACCACCATGCGGGCGAGGTCGGCGTCCTCGTTCTCGGTGAGCACCAGCGCCCCGAGCGTGGCGTGGTCGGTGGCGATGCCGGCGTACAGGTGCGCCAGGAAGTTCTTGATCTGGTTGATCGAGATGGCGTAGCCCACGCCGACGTTCACCCGGCCGCGCTTCTCCAGCGAGATGCGGCCGTTGATGCCGATGAGCTGGCCGCGCATGTTGAACAGCGGCCCGCCCGAGTTGCCGGGGTTGATCGGCACGTCCACCTGGATGCAGTCGGTGTACTCCTGCCCGCCCGGCCGGCTGCCGAGCGGCTCGTACCGGTTCGTGCCGCTGACGATGCCGAAGGTGATGGTCGGCGTGAAGTCGAGCGCGACCGAGAACGGGTTGCCGGCCGCGAAGGCGTACTCGCCGAGCCGCACCTCGTCACTGTTGCCGAGCTGCACGAACGGGAACGGCTTGCCGGGCTCCTTCGGCAGCAGCTTGATGAGCCCGACGTCGCCGAGCACGTCGTACCCGACGACGACCGCGTCGTAGAGGACGCCGTCGGCGAGGCCGCACTGCATGACCATGCCGGCCGGCACGATGACGTGGTGGTTGGTGAGCGCGTAGCCTTCGGGGTCGATGATGACGCCGGACCCGACGCCCTGCCCGCCGACGCGGCAGACGGCGACGACCGCCGGCGACACCTTCTCGATGACCGCGATCCGCTCCTGCTCGGCGGTCTGCACCGGCGGGGCGAGGGCGATCGGCGCGGCCGGCGGCTGCGCGGCGACGGGCGCGGGCACCGCAACGGTTGCGGCGACGAGCCCGAGCGGCAGCGCGGCGAGGGCGAGTACCCGAAGGGTGCGGACGATGTGGCGTCGCGTCATGGGTGCGGGGTTCCGGGCGGGCGGTGTCCAGGCGAGCGGCGGGCTGTTACTTCTGCACCTTCGCGTCGGCGAGGATCAGGTACGCGGCCGTCTCCGACGGGTAGTCGCGGTCCACGGCGACCCGCAATTGGCGGACGCCCTTCACGTCCACCGTCAGCCCGCGGGCCTTGTCCTTCCCCTTGAACACGTCGGTGGCGATCACCTTGCCGTCGGCCTCAATTGTCAGTTTCAGTTCGGCCGCGTTGCCGTGGCGGGCGTCGGCGAAGCCCACCACCGCGCGGAACTCCCGGTAGTCGCCGCCGAGCGGGAACGTCAGCGCCGTGTCCGCCGACACCGCGATCCCCTTCGGGAACGATACCCCCTCCAGGGTCAGCGTCGGGCTGTCGCCGAGGAAGCGGTCGCGCAGGGTGCCGGTCGGCCCGTTCTTCCCCTCGAGCAGCGGGAACGCCTTCGCGTCGGCCTCCGGCACGCCGGGCGCTTCCACCTGCGGCGTCAGGTCGCTGAGGTACGCCACGTTCCCCTGGGCGTAGTCCAGCTGAGCTACCGCCGCCGCGGCCGGGTACCCGACCGACACGCCGCTCACCGTCTTGACCTTCACGCCGCCGTCGGCGACGCCGATCTCGCGGGCGACGAGCGAGTTGCCGAACACGTCCTTCACCTTGCACAGCGTCGCGGGCGGCTGACCACCGGCGGGCTGGTTGAACACGAGCCCGCCGGTCGCGCGGGAGAGGCGGAGCTGCTCCTTCGCGCCGTCCTCCTTCTCGAAGGTGATCTCGGTGCCGTCGGCGTTCCCTTCGAGGATCGTGCCCTGAACGAAGTTCAGCCCCTCGGCCGTGCGCATGACGTACAGGTCGCGCTTGCCGCGGGTGCGGAGCATCGCCTGCCAGTTCTCGCGCTGCTTGGCGTCGTCGGCGTTCCGGCAGACTGAGAAGACGGCGGAGATGGGCAGTTCTAACGTGGGGGCCGTGACGCCCGCCGGGCCGGGGAGGAGATCGACTTCGAGCTTCTTCCCCTTCACCGCGTACTTGCCGACCCGCAGCACGGAGCCGTCGGTGAGCTCGACCTCGTGGTACTTCTGGTCCTTGGCGGGGGCCGCGACCTTGTTGCCGAGGTCGATGAGGAGCACGTCCTTCGCCGACACCTTCACGTCGGTGCCGGCGACGTCGACGGTGATCCCTTCGGCGTCCACCGCGACGAGCTTGCCGGTGAGTTTCTTGCCGCCCACGGTGGTGACGTCGTCGGCCGAGGCCGCGACGACGAACACGCCAAGAGTCGCAGCCACGAGAAGGGTGCGCGTCATAGAAGTCTCCGCAACCGCTTGCGGCTTGGCGGCACGCGAAGCCGCAAGCGTCGTCGTCAGCACAGAAAGCCCGGGGATTGTGGCCCCCGGGCTTTCAGGTTACCCCAACTTCGCGCCGGCGACTACTGCCGGTTGCTGTACCCGTGCAGCCGGTTGAGCGAGCGGAAGTACTCGTCGATCATCGGCTTGTACCGTGCCGGCAGGTCGCGGGTCAGTTCCTGCACCAGCGCCTCGCGGCGGTCCGGCGGCAGGGTGCCCCACTGCTCGGCGGCCTCACGCAGCTTGCGGTCGTCCACCTTGCCCGCACCCGAGCCGCCCATGATCGTGCTGTCCGGGGCCGGGGCGTTCGGGGTGACGGTGCTACCGCCCGGCTTGTCGCCCGGCTTGCCGCCGTTCGGGCAGTTGCCGCCGTTGCACTGGCCGCCCTTGCACTTGCTCTCGGCCTCCTTGATCAGCTCGTCGAGGCGGAACACGATCCGCTTCTGGATGTCCTGCGTCTTGTCGCCCGGCCGGGACAGGTCGAGGCGGCGGCCGCTGTTGTCCATCAGGCGGCTGATGTTCGTGAAGTCCTTCGGGTCCGGGTTCCAGGCCAGCATGTCGGCGATCATCATCAGGCCGACGCGGTTGTACCGGTCCGGGCTGTCGGTCACGTCGTCGCGGAGCCGAACGATACTCGCCAGCGCGGCGTCGCGCTTCATCGTGGCGTGCTCGCTGACGGCCTTGAAGAAGAAGAAGCCGGCCGGGTCCACGACCTGCTCGGGGGTGACGCCGGCCAGGGCCTCCAGCGACTCCTCGTAGGCCCGCTTGTTGGCGTTGGCCCGGGCGAACACCAGCGCCAGGTTGGCGCGGGCGAACGTGTCGAGCTTCGCGTCCTTCAACAGCGCCGGCACCGTCGAGGCGGCCTCGGCGCGGCGGCTGTCGGCGATCAGGGCCTCGGCCTCGGGGCTGCCGATGGCGACCGTCTCGGCCACGCGGTCGAGGAGGGTCAGGTCCTTCTTGTCCCAGACGGCCTGGACGCGGGCGGCGTCGTGGCGGCCGGCGGCCTTCAGGGCCGCTTCGGCCTTCGCGCGGGCGACGTCGGCAGCCATCGGGCGGAGTGCGCTGAACCCGAAGCCGGGTCGAGGCACGGTGTTTTCGGCGGCGGGGGCGGGGGCGGCATACAGACCCGTCGCGAGGACCGCGGCGGTGAGACACGAGCGGGGCGTCACTGCATCCTCCTCGGGCACGAAAGGGCGGGAGGGACCGGAAAGCGCGGCTCAGGCTGGGGAAGAGGTTGCCGCTTAATCCCCTAACTTAACTTCGGCACGCGGCAAAAACAATTCTTATCCGAAAGTTCTCAGGATTTCCCCATACCCACCACAAGCCGCGGTGGGTTAGAAGGCAGACGAGCAATTCCGGTGCGAATAACTCCACGACCATCATCCTGTACCGCGATTCACGCCAGTTCACTGACAGGACTCAACTGGAGCTCCCGACACGCCATCCCCCAGGGTTGACCGACTTGCGGCAGCACGGTATTCGGGGGCGGGGGAACGGCCACACACAGGGGGAAGAACATGCGAGCCATCATCGTCGCGGTGCTAACGGCATGTCTGGGAACGGGTTGCTGCAAGACGTGCGGCTGGTGTCACGACGACGCACCGCCGCGGACCGGCTCGGCCTATCCGACCGAGACCACGCCGACAAACTCGCCGCAACCACCGGCCCCGGCGGGTGTTCCGGTCGGACGTCCCGCGGGCGTTGGTGCCTACGGCGG
>JBGAQM010000062.1:0-23744 GCA_044220735.1 Urbifossiella sp.
GGCCCGGCCGCGGCGTAGGCCAGGCCGGGCGTTTCGGAAGCGAGCAGGTCGCGGAGCTGCTTGCGGACGAACGCCTGCACCTCGTCGCCGATCTCCTTATCGCGGAAACCCTGGCGGACGCGGTCAATGATGATCGCGGTCGCTTGCGTACCCAGGTCGGCCCGGTAGAGCTGCTTTTCCAGCTCGGTCAGGAAATCCTGATCGACCTTTCCCTTGCGGCGGAGCACGTCGAGGACGCCGCCGAACACGCCGGCCGTTTTCGCCAGCCCGCGCTTGAACCAGCCGAAGACCATGTCGCCCCCCGTAGCGGCCGCGTGCCAGTCCGTATTCTACGGCGGCGCGGCGTGTCAGTAGCCCCCGTTGACCCGCGCGGGCGGTCGGCCTATCATCCTCCCTTACCGCCGGTCGTATTGCCTGTAACGGTCGCGCGACCCGCCCCGCGGAACGGAGCCCGGCATGAGTACCGAGTCGCCGACGACCCCACCGCCCGCCGAAGCGCCGACGCCGCGGGCCGCCATCCGGGCCACTTGGCAGCGGTTCAAGCGCGGCGAACTCGTCTCCTACCGCGTCATGGCGGTGTTGCTGATCTTCCTCGCCGGCCTCGGCTTCTTCTGGTTCATGACCATTCAGAGCGGGGTGGCCGACTCGAAGCAGTGGCTCGACCTCGAACTCGCCTCGTCTCCCGAAGACCTGGAAAAGCTCATCAACGAGCCGACGAACCACAACAGCGTCCCGGCCAAGCTCGCCGAGTTCCACCTGGCACGGATCCGCCTCGGGCCGGAAGGCATCGACCAGCTTGTCACCGGCGACCCGCAGAACCGTCAGAAGGCCCTCGCGTCGATCGAGTTGGCGAAGGACACCTTCGTCAAGATGGCCCCGGAGTTGAAGGACTCGCCGGTCCTGCAGGCCGAGTGCTACCTCGCACTTGCGAAAGCCGAACTCGCGCTCGTGGGCATCACGAAGGAGGGGCGGCTCGGAGAGTTCCGCGGCGACCCGCGTGAAGCCGCCGGGTGGCTGGACAAGCTCGCGACCGTGGCCGAAGGGACGCCGTGGGGCGAAGACGCCAAGAAGCTCGCCGCCGACCTGCGGAGCTCGGACGTTCAACTCGCGCAGAAGATCCGGGACACGCAGACGAGCCTTTACAACATGACGCTGTTCCCGTCGCGGCCGGGCGGCATGTTCGGCCCGGGTGGTATGCCGTTCGGGCCCGGCGGGATGCCGTTCGGCCCCGGTGGGATGCCGTTCCCGCCGTCGAGCCCGTTCGGACCGTCGGGGGGTCCGATTTCTGGTCTGCCGGGTGGCGGCCCCGTCGTCCCGCTCCCGCCGGGCCACCCGCCGATCGCGCCCTGACCGGCGTGCCCGAGGCGTACAACCTGCGGCGGGGGGCTTCGGCCCCCCGCGTCGCGTTTCCGGGCCTCCCATGTCAACTGCCGCGGACGACGACCTGCTCGACCCGACGCCCGCCGAGCCGGTGCCGGCCCGCACGCGCGAGCCGATCGACCTGGTGGCGCAGATCAAGCAAGAGGGGATGCGGCTCGACCTGTACCTCCACATCCACATGCAGGCGTACAGCAGGTCGGAGATTCAGAAGGCGATCGAGGGCGGCGGGGTGACGGTGAACGGCCGGCCGACGAAGCCGAGCTACAAGGTGCGAAAGCTCGACCGCCTCCACGTCGAGATGCCGGCGCCGGACCACGACCTCCCCGAGCCCGAGGACATCCCGCTCGACATTCTGTACCAGGACGAGTTCCTGGCGGTGATCAACAAGCCGGCCGACATGGTGGTCCACCCGGCGAAGGGGAACTGGTCCGGCACGCTGGTGAACGCCCTGCAATTCCACTTCCGCGAGCACCTGAGCCGCGAGAACGGCGCGTTCCGGGCCGGGATCGTCCACCGCCTCGACAAGGACACCAGCGGCGTGATCCTGATCGCCAAGGACGACCAGACGCACCGCGAGTGTTCCAACCAGTTCGAAACGCGGAAGGTGTTCAAGGAGTACGTCGCCCTCACGGCCGGGGAGTTGGAGCGCGACACGGACTACATCGAGGCCCGGATCAAGCACCACCCGCACGACCGCGAGAAGATGGCCGCGACGCTCGACCCGACGGACCCGGACGCGAAAGACGCCCTGAGCTACTACGAGGTGCTCGAACGGTTCCGCGGGTTCACCCTCGTCCGCGTGCAGCCGCGGACGGGGCGGACGCACCAGATTCGCGTCCACCTGGCGCACGTGGGTTGCGCCGTTCTGGCCGACAAGCACTACAGTGGTCGCGGTCGATTCCAGTTGTCGGACCTGGTGGCGGGGACGCCGAAGGACGCGGACGAAGTGCTGATCGGCCGTCAGGCGTTGCACGCCTTCCGACTTCGGTTCCGCCACCCGCGGACGGGGAACTGGATGGAAGTGGAGGCGCCGCTGGCCGCGGACATCCGCCGCACCCTCGACCTGCTCCGCATTCACCGCCCGGTGCGTGCGTAGCGACTCACGCGCGTGCGAACTTCGCGACGCGCCCGACCCGACCCGTCGAGACGAATACGTCTGCCCCGCAAACACAGCGCCGGGCGAGTGTGGCCAGTGAGGGGTGACTCGGGGCCGGCGCGAGGGCCACGTCGAGGAGCGGGAGGAGTTGTTCCGAACGGAGCTTCAGGAGCCGCCGGGTGGTGCTCCCGAGCCGTCCCTCGGCGTCCGTGTCCGCCAGCAACTTTCGATTGACGACCACACCGCGGGCGCACACCAGGACCCAGTCGAGTGGGTCATCGACTCCCGGCGGCCGGTGAAACAGGAGCAGGTCCGGGTGTTCGAGCATGACGCGGCCGGCGAGCGTCGGGGCGACGCGGGCCAACTCGAAGACGGTGCCGGTTCCGCCGACCGACGCCCACGGGGGGTCCGAGGCGAACGCCCAGACGCCGAATTGAAGGCCGAGTCGCGACAACGGAAGGCCGCCCATCAGGTCGCCGAGCCGCGGGCACGCGGCCCACACGTCGGCGAGCGCCCGCGGCGTCAGGCCGGCTGCGAAGGCGCCCTCCAGCGCCAGCACCCGCAGTCGGGCCGCGTCGGCCGGGGCCGGTCGGTGGTTGAGAAACAAGTCCGCGACGTATTCGGCGAACGCGACTCCCTCGTCGCCCCCGATCCCGACCGAAAGGAGTCGGCCGAGCGCGCCCACGCGATCGATGCCGAGTCGAACGGCGTCGCTCGTCTGGAGGTACCGAGCCGCCGCCCGCGCGTACGGATTGGTCGGCGGTTTCCCGATGTCCGTCAATGACGCGGCCCGTTCGTCGGGATCACCTTCGCCCACACTGGCCTGACATAGCCGAGTAACGAACCGGTCCCGAGACGGGCCACGCGGCAACCGCGGGATGAGGTCGGACCACGCCCGATCGATCGCCCGCCGGTCCGCCGCCGGCAACGGGCCGCGCAGTAGCCGCGCCGCGATGTATGAGACGCCTGCGACCCCGAGGGCTACGCCGACCGAGAGGTGTAGCGCGGCGGCCACCGCGATCGCCGCTCCCGATGCCACGAGGCCCGCGGCTCGCGGGCCGACCGCGCGGCGGCCGTCGAGTCCGGATCGAAGCACACCCGACGGGCCGATGATGGAACACGTTCTGAACCCGTCCGGCCCGCGGACGTCAACGACGTAACCGTCGCCACTCAGCCTCCCTCCCGAGAGGCCGAGGGGTGGCGGAAGTTGCTCGATCGACGGCGTCAGTTCTGCCAGGCAGCGCGGGCACAGCCCACACCCGCGCGCTGCCGCGACGTCCAGGAGGGGACCCAGGTCGGTTCCCGGCGGCCGGGTTCGCGCCGCCCAGGCACGCAGAGCGGCGGGAGCCGATAACGTCGCCGCTTCATCGAGTAGTGTGGTATCCCTCGCGGCGGCGTACCGCTTCCGCAAGGCTTTCGCCAGCTTTTCCGGCCGGCGAGCGCGGCTTCGGTCGAGGATCAAACCGTGCGCTTCGTACAGGTGTCGGGCCATCGCTGCGAGGCCGAGTCGGGCCTGGCAGCGCGGACATGACACTCGCAAGCGCCGCTCGCGCCGTTCGATCAGCGCGTCCAACGCCTTCGAGCGCCGCATGCGGGCCTGAACCGCCCGCAGGCGGGTGAGCGCGGCCAGTGGTGACAGCCCGGAGGTCACGGCAGCGGCGATCCGGCGGAGTGCGTCTCTGGAGTTGCTCGACGAGCGGATCGCGCGGGCGGCCGCGCGCACGCGGAGGTCGATGGGGATGTTGGCGTCCGCGAGCACCGGCGGGAGGCGGCCGAGTACCGACTCCGGTAGCCGGATTCGGACGCGGGATACCCATTCGAGGAACACACGTCCGCCGCGGTCGCCATCGGCGAGGAGACGATCGGCAACCGCGGCCACGGCATCCGCCGTGCTCGTCACCAGCGCCAGGTCGGCGACGAACCCGGCGTGCGCCACCGGGTCGGCGTCGGCGAGGGCGGCGTCGGTCAGTTCGCCGAGCTTCACCCTACCCCGGGAACCGGCGTCACTCACGGCTTCACGCGCAGCGTGGACGGCAGCAGGCAGCGACCTTCGCGGCAGGCGATGACGCGGACGCGGAACTCCAGTGTGGCCACGTCCACGCCGGCGGGGAGCGTGCCGCCGAAGCACACCCCGTCGGCGTAGATGCGGTAGTCGCCGGTGGTCGCGTCCTTCACCGTGTCACCGACCGGGAACGTCTGCGTGCCGACGTGCTCTTTTCCGCCGATCATCACCGCGACGGTCGTTTTCGACCCGACGAGCGTGTCGTTGCCGACCTGGTTTGCGTAGACGTGGAAAGGGGCCGCGATCGCCAGCGTGATCTTGAACTGGCGGTTGGCCGCGCCGTCGAGCGGCGCCAGCTTGACGGTCGCCGTCACCACGTCGGACGACTCGCGCAACGCCTTCCCGACAGGCGCCTTGGGATCGACCACCACCGCCTCCTTCGTCGCGACGTCGAGCCACTGGTCGAGGGCGCGAGCGGTGTTCGGCGCGGAGCCGGGGTTGGTGCGGAGCATGCCGGCGAACGCCCGCAACGACTTGCCGGCGAGGTCGCGGGACTTCGCGTCGTTAGTCTTCACGGCCAGCCGAATCAGGCTGCGGGTCATCAGCCCATTCCCGGAGGGGGTGGCGCCGTCGTAGCTCTCCTTCGCGCGGGCGAACAACTTTTCGTGGTCGTGGGCGGTGAAGTAGAAGCCACCCCGGGCCTCGTCGGCGTGCCACTTTGCGGCCGCGTCGGCAAGCGCGCGGGCCTCGTTCAGCCAGCGCTTATCCCCGGTCGCGTCGTGGAGGTTGAGCAGGCCGTGTGTCAGGTAGGCGTAGTCTTCCAGGAACCCGTTGCCGCGGGCGGCGGCCTTCTCGCCGGGAACCGCGGCGTAGAGTCGCTTCAACCGGCCGTCGGGGGTGCGGAGCGTGCGGAGGAGGAAGTCCGCGGCCTTCGCCGCGGCGGCGGTGTAGGCGGGCTCGCGGAAGACCTCGCCGGCCTTGGCGTAGCCCGCGATCATCAGGCCGTTCCAACTCGTGATCACTTTCATGTCGCGGAACGGCTTCACGCGGCGCTCGCGGGCTTCCAACAACTTCGCCCGCAGCGGCGCCAGGCGTTCCAGCAACTGGGCTTCGGTCAGCTTCAGGTCGGCGGCGATCTCGGCGAGCGGCTTCGGGAGCCGCAGGACGTGGTACTTCTCCTCGAAGTTCGGGGCGCCGACGCCGTACACCGTCTTCACGAACTCCGTGTCCGAGGCGTTACCCAGTACCGTGGTGATTTCTTCGCCGGTCCAGACGTAGTGCTTCCCCTCTTCGCCGTCGGTGTCGGCGTCGAGCGCGGAGTAGAACGCGCCGTCGGGCGAGGTCATGTCGCGGGCCACGAACGCGAGCGTGTCCGCGACGACGCGGCGGTACAGCGGGTCGGCGTCGAGGCGGAACGCCTCGGCGTACAGCTCGACGAGCTGGCCGTTGTCGTAGAGCATCTTCTCGAAGTGCGGCACCGTCCACGTCCGCTCGGTGCTGTAACGGTGGAAGCCGCCGCCGAGGTGGTCGAAGATGCCGCCCATCGCCATCTGGCGGAGTGTCAGCTTGACTGAACCCGCGAGCGCCACATCCTTCGTGCGCGCCGCGTGGTGCAGCAGGAAGCCGTACACCGACGCGCGGGGGAACTTCGTCCCCCTGAACTCACGCTCCTTCGAGCCGGTGCCGCCGTACACAGGGTCGAACTCGTAGGCACCCGCGGCCTCGGCCACCATCTCGCGCGTCAGCGCCCCGACGAGTTGGAACCGCGACCCGCGGGCCAGCGCGTCGTTGGTCATCTCGGCGACGTGGTCGGCCTGCTTGAACAGCCCATCCTTCTCCTTCGTGTACAGCTCCTGCACCCGCGCCAGCACGGACGGGAAGCCCATCTGCACGTCGTCACCGACTTTCTTGTCCTTCGGCGGGAAGTACGTGCCGCCGAAAATCGGCTTGGCGTCGGGCGTCAGGAACATGGAGAGCGGCCAGCCCCCGCTGTTGCCGGTGACGTTCAGCGCCGTCATGTACACGTCGTCCACGTCGGGCCGCTCCTCGCGGTCCACCTTGATGCAGATGAAGTTGGCGGCCAACAGCTTGGCAATGTCGGGGTCCGAGAAGGTCTCGCGCTCCATGACGTGACACCAGTGACAGCTGCTGTAGCCGATCGAGAGGAAGACGAGCTTCCCCTCGCGCTTCGCCTTCTCGAATGCTTCCTGTCCCCACGGGTACCAGTCCACGGGGTTGTGGGCGTGCTGCAGCAGGTACGGGCTGCTCTCCTTCGCCAGCCGGTTCGGCGGCCGCTTCTCCTTCCCCTTCGGGTCGGCAGCGGGGGTACCGCCAACGACAACGAGGGCGACCGCGGCGGCGAAGGCGAACAGACGTGACGGCATGGCGGGCTCCGTGGGCGGACCAATATCCTACCCGAACGCCGGGCGCCGGAGTTATACTCATTATGCCGCCTGTTCCGCCCCGCCGGAGCGATCCCATGCCGCGCCTCGCACTTCCCGCCGCCCTGTTCTTGCTCGCCGCCACGTCCGTGGGCACGGCCGACGAGGTGTCCGACAAGCAGAAGGCGGCCGCGGTCGAAAACCTCAAGAAGGGCGAGTTGAAGGGGTACACCGTCGTCGAGTCGGCGACGTTGATACTGGTGTCGCCGCTGCCCGAGGCCCGCGCGAAGGCCGTGGCCGAGGGGCTGGAGAAGACCGCGAAGACCGCCCGCAAGGGCCTTCAGTTCGACGAGAAGATGGAGCCCTGGAAGGGAAAGCTGACCGTCTACCACGTCCCCGACCGGCGGGCGTACGGCACGTTCCTCCGGCTCGTCGTCGGCGAGCGGTCCGACGCCGGCGTCGTCGTCGCGGTCCGCGGCGACGAACCGCTGGCGGCGACGGGCGTGGAGACGAACGCAAAGGCCGCCGACGCGGATCTTGTGAGTGATCTCGGCCCGGCGGTCGGGGCCGCGTACCTCCAGTCGAAGGCCGGCCCGAGCACGCCCCTGCCGCCCTGGGTGAGCACCGCCTACGGCCGCGCCGCCAGCCTCCGGGCCGACAGCCCCAGTGGGAAGCGAATGACTACGTACAAGACGGCGGCCCGCGCCGCCGTCCTCGGCAAGGGTCGCGGCCCCGCCACGCTCGCCGAACTCTGGGCAAACGACCGGCCTGACGCGGAACTCATCGCAACAGCCTTCGTCGATTATCTGGCGTTCGGGACCGACAAGGCATCGCAGGAGAAGTTCCCGCGGTTCGTCTCGAACCTGCGCCCGGACGAGAACGGCGACTCGCCTGAGCCGTGGAAGGCGCTCGAGACTGCCGGCTGGAAAGCGCCCGAGCTCGAAGCCGCGTGGCGGACGTGGGCACAGAAGGGGATGAACACCAAGTGACGGGCGCCGCCGCTGAGTCGATTCGTCTGGTGAACACTCACCCCGTTCACCAGACGCATTGACTCGACTAGACGAATTTGCGTCGGAACATTATCGCCACACTTCCGGTCACAAGCAACGTTCCCGATGGCGTTTGCGACACGATCGCACTTTTAGCTGTACCATGTCGGGGTCAACATCCAACCCAGAACGCCCTCACCCTTCTCGGGTTGGTCCTCGAACGACACCTTTGCGGCCCCGCCCTTCTCGAGCGGCACGTTGTCCGAATCGATCCCGAGGAGCCACCCCAGGTACGCAGACAGGTCCGGTTCGTGACCCACCAGGGCGACCGGGCCGGTGCCCAGGCCGGCAATCAATTTCGTGAGTCTCCGCTTCCGTAGTTCGTCGGGTGCGAGGAGGTCGCAGGCCGCGGGGCCAGGGCTGCCGACCAGCGCTTCGTGGAACTCCCCCGCCGTCTGCACCGTTCGAGTGAGCGGGCTGGTGAGGATCGCCCCGACCGCGATGCCGCGCGACTGAAACGCGGCACCCAGTGAGCGGGCCTGCGCGCGACCCAACTCGGTGAGGGGCCGTTCGGCGTCGTCGCCTTCCCATTGGCGGCGGTCGCCGGCGTCGGCGTGGCGGATCAGGTAGAGGTCCATGAATCACACTCCGGACGAGGTTCATCCAATCTACGCGGGTCGTGCCCTCCCGGCCGGGTGGGCCAGTCCGTAGAGTGAACGGATGGTACGGCCGCGGGCGCACCCCTCCCGCCCGGTCGGCCCGGAACAGCCCCCACACGGATTCCATGAAGCGGAACGACATTCGGAACGTTGCGGTCGTTGCTCACGTTGACCACGGCAAGACGACGCTCGTGGACCAGATGCTGCGCCAGTCGGGCCTGTTCCGCTCGGAGGAACTGGACAAACTCGTCGGCGGTCAGCACGGCCTCATCATGGACTCGAACGACCAGGAGCGGGAGCGCGGGATCACGATCCTCGCCAAGAACTGCGGCATCCGCATCGGCGACGTGAAGGTCAACCTCATCGACACCCCCGGGCACGCCGACTTCGGCGGCGAGGTCGAGCGCATCCTGCGCATGGCCGACGGCGTGTTCCTGCTGGTCGACGCCGCCGAGGGGCCGCTCCCGCAGACGCGGTTCGTGCTGCGCAAGGCGTTCGCCGTCGGCCTCAAGCCGATCGTCGTCATCAACAAGATCGACCGCCCCGACGCCCGAATCGACGAAGTGCATTCGATGGTGTTCGACCTGTTCATCGAGCTCGGCGCCACCGACGAGCAGGCCAACTTCCCGGTCATTTACGCCAGCGGCCGCAGCGGCGTCGCCACCACCGACATGGGCGTGCCGCCAAAGGACCTGCGGCCGCTGTTCGACGCCATCCTGAACACCATCCCGCCGCCGGAGGTGGAGCCGGACGCGCCGCTCCAGATGCAGGTCACCAACCTCCAGTACAGCGAGTTCCTCGGCAAGATCGTCGTCGGGAAGGTGATCGCCGGGAAGATCAGGAAGAACCAGAAGGTGACGGTGGTCAAGCAGAAGGACGGCTCCACGTTCAACGACACCGTGGTGCAGGTGCAGGAGTTCGACCGGCTGGCCCGCCGCGAGGTGGACGAGATCGGGGCCGGCGACGTGTGCGCCGTCGTCGGCATCGACGACGCCGACATCGGCGACACCATCTGCGAGTTCGACAAGCCGAAGGCGCTGCCGCCGCTGACGATCGACGAGCCGACGCTGGACATGCTGTTCAAGGTGAACGACTCGCCGTTCGCCGGCCAGGAGGGCAAGCCGCTGACGAGCCGCGAGCTGCGCGACCGGCTCGAAAAGGAGTTGCAGCACAACGTCGCCCTGCGGGTGAAGCCCGGCGACCGCGAGAGCGAGTTCATCGTGTCCGGCCGCGGCATGCTGCACCTCGGCGTGCTGCTCGAGACCATGCGCCGCGAGGGGTCGGAAGTCGCCGTGGGCAAGCCGCAGGTGATCCTCAAAGAGATCGACGGGAAGAAGCACGAGCCGTACGAGTACCTCGTGGTGGAGGTGCCGAACGACCACTCGAACTCGGTCATGCGGCTGGTACTGGAGCGGCAGGGCGAGTGCGTGAAGATGGAGGGCGGCCACGGCAACAGCACGCACATCGAGTTCCACATCCCGGCCCGCGGGCTGATCGGCCTCCGCACGAAGATGCTGACCGCCACGCAGGGCACGGCGATCATGCACCACAACTTCCTCGAATACCGCCCGGTGAAGGGGACGTTCCCGGGCCGCGCTAACGGCGTGCTCATCAGCACCGAGACGGCGAAGGCGACGGCCTACGCGATCGAGGGGTTGCAGGAACGCGGCCTCCTGTTCGTGCGGCCGATGGAGCCGGTGTACGAGGGGCAGGTGGTGGGCGAAAACGCCCGCGACAAGGACATGACCGTAAACGTGACCCGGCTGAAGGCGCTGACCAACATGCGGAGCGCCGGCGCCGACAAGAACGTGCCGTTGAAGCCGCCGGTGGAGTTTCGCTCGAGGCCGCTCGGTACATCGAGGACGACGAACTGGTCGAGATCACGCCGAAGGCGCACCGGATGCGGAAGGTGTTCCTGAAGGAGAGCGAGCGTAAGAAAGCCGACCGCTCCAAGGTCTGACCGCCACTTGCGGCGATGCACCGCGGTGCATCGCCGTGCGGGCGCCACCTCAACCATGCCCTCGTCGAAATCCCTACTCCCGACGACGACGCCCCGCCTCTGCCGGACGTGCGGAAGTTCCTCCGCGACGCCGACCGCCGCATCGAGGACTTCCTCTACTCCGCGCGCGGGTGCCGGCGTTCGTGCCGTCGGACTACCCCACGGCCTACCGCCTCCTCCGCACCCTGAACGAGCACCCGGTCGCGCGCGGCAACCGGTTCTGCGAGTGGGGAGCGGGTACGGCGTGGTGACGTGCCTGGCGGCGATGCTGGGGTTCGAGGCGGTCGGCATCGAGATCGACGCCGGGCTGGTGGACTGCGCGCGCCGGCTGGCCGAGGACTACGGCCTGGAAGTGGAGTTCGTGGCCGGCAGCTTCGTGCCGAAGGGGGCGGAGGAGCGGGTGTACAAGGCCGGCGAGTACGCGTGGTTCACGAAAGACCGAGAGCGACGACGCCTACGAGCAACTCGGCCCTGACCCGGCCGACATGGATTTGGTCTTCGCGTACCCGTGGCCGGACGAGGAGGCGGTGACGGACGCGCTGTTCGAGAAGTACGCCGCCGCGGGTGCCCTGCTGGTGACGCACCACAGCGGCGACGTGTATCGCGTCCGCCGCCGTGTGCCGGGCAAGAAGCGCAAGCGGTGAACGCGATCACCGCTTCGGTATAGGCAGCCCCGGCGGCAGTGGGAACAACGGCGGCCGCCCGCCCGGCGGGGTGGTCGGGCGCACCCGGCATTACTCCCAGCGCCCTGCCGGGGAAGAGTCGTTCGAGTTCGCGGTTGAGCAGCTCGCGGCCCGCGTCCTTCGCCGTGTCCTTTAGTGCGTCGCGCGCCACCCCCGCCACCGCCGTGTGGAACCCAGCCCGGTCCACGACGGGTCGGCCGATTGTGCCGCCGACCGGCACCTTGACGATCTTCCCCTCCAGCGCCTTCTTCAGCGCCGGGTTGTTCTTCAGCCCCGGGAACGACCCCGGGATCGGGACGTCGGCGACGACCGCGAGCGACCCGTCGAACCCGGCCGAGCCGTTGGTTTTGATCGCGTAGCCGTTCAGCATCAGCGTCAGGTTCTCGTGGTGAACACGCCCCGCCTCGGACATCGAATCGGCACGGTCATCTCGTTCGCCAGCACGACTCGCGGTGCCGGCTCGCCGATCAAGCGCAAGGATCTCGGACACGACCGGCCCCGCGCTTACGACAGCCCTGTGCACGAGGAGCCGACCGCGGAGCGCGGCCGCGGTGATGTCGGCGAGCGGGACGCGGTTGTCGTCCAGGTCGAACGACACCTCGCCCTCGGCCTGTGCGGCGTTCGCCACGACCGGCAGCGCGTACCCGACGGCGCCCGCACAAGGTCGGCCTTCGCTTCGCCCTTGCGACCTGGATATCGATACCTCGCCCGTCCTGGCCGGTTTCAGCGTCGGCTGGAGGGTGACTCGGCCGCCCCCGAAAACCGCCGATACCGGGCTGACCGTTCCGACCCCGTTCGCCAGTCGCGCGTTGAACTCGCCGCGGCCCATGTCAAAGCCGTACACCTTGACCGCGTCCCACCCCAGGCCGGCGTCGGCCGTCAGGCCTGCGAGTACGGCCCCTTTCGCTCCCGGCGGATTCAGACTGCCGCGGAGCGCGAACGGCCGCGTCCCCTTCCCCGTCGCCTCGAACCCGCCGCCGACCGCGGTTCTCACCTCGGGCGTAAGCAGTGCCAGGTCGTACGCGAGCGTGCCGCTGACGTCCACGTCCTGAGTCGTGTCGAACTTCGCCCACGTCCCCTTTCCCTCCGCCGTTAGCCCCGGCCGCTCGACGCGACCCGTCGTGATGGTGAGGCGGTCCGCGGTCTGCTCGTACTTTGCGTCGAGGTCGAGCTTCAGCCGCGGCTCGCGCCACGTCGGGAGGGCTTTAGGACCCATCGCGAACGCGGTGACGTCGAGGGTGCCGCCGAACGTCGTGGTGTCGTCCTGCCAGCGGAACCGGACGGGGCCGACGGCCTGACCGTGAAGCGAGTCCGGGCCGTCGGTTGCTTTCTGAACGCGTAGGGTCCGCGCGAGCCCGTTCACATCTCCCTCGGCGGGCCCGCTGCCGGTGACGACCATCGGCGCCTTCTCGGGGAACTCGAACGTGAACCGCGCGCCCTGTGCCCGCAGCGTGGGTGAGTTGATGACGACGGGGGCGAGCACCACGTCGCCGGTCTTGCGGTTCATGGTCATCGGGCCGGCGGCGTTCAGGTACGGCTCGTCGATGTCGAGACCGGCGCCGCGGAAATGTGCGTTCTTGATGCCGACCGAGACGCGCTCCGCGGTGACCGCCGCCGGCGCGAGCGTGAACGTGGCGGTCGCGTCGAGCGCGCCGCCGAACTCGTAGTGCACGGGGACGTCCACGAAGCGACGGGCGCGGTCGGCCCAGCGTCCCAGGTCGCCGACGACGCGCACCGCCGCGCGGCCCTCGGTCGCGGCCCGCACGTCCGGCACCGCCGCCATCAACTTCCCGTCGAACCGGTCGGGGCCGGCAACCACCTCGAAGGACGCGGAACTCACACGGACCGGTCCGTCCTTCACCCACGTCCCCGACGCGGACGCTTTGAGCGTGAGGTGCGGCTCGGCGAGCGCGCGGGCACCCGGCCGGGCGAACGCGAACTGCTTGAGTTCGGCGCCCGCGTCCGCACTGAACGCTCCCGCCGGGGTGCGGCTTGCGACCACCCACGCCGACGCATCGCCCTTCAGACTCAACCCGCCGAGGTCCACGAACTCGCCGAGTCGGGCCGCGAGGCGGTCGAGGTAGACGTTCGCCGCCGCGCGCACGGCGTCGGCCGACACCTGGGCATTGAGCGCGATGAAGTCGGACTTGCACACCAGCTTGTCGAACACGGGCAACTGCCCTGCTCCGGCGCGGGCGCTGAACTCGACCGTTAACGGCTCCGGCCACTCGACCGCCTTTCCGTCGCGCGTCGCCTTCAGCGCGGTCGTGCGGACCGACCCGTCCCACGCGGTGCCCCCCGCCCCCGCCTTGCTCACGAGCGATGCGACCAGCCGCCCCTCGCGGACTGCCGTTCCGCCACGGACGCGGAGGAGGTTCGGCAGCAGGCCCGCGAGTTTGGCGAGATCGACGTCGGCCTCGATGCTCACACCGGACTGGTCGAGAATACGCCCTGCGCCCTCCGACGAATCGAACGTCCCCGCCGCCGACAACCGGCCGGCGTCGCAGGTGAGCTCCGCCTTCTCGACGCGAAGGGTGTTCCCGGTGAATTCCGCCTTCAGCGGCAGGTCGGCGGCCGCCAGGCGGAGCCGATCTGCCCCGAGCCACGACGCAATGAAGTCGAGTTGCCGGAGACCCGCGGTGCCGTCCACGCTGACCACCTTCCTGCCGTCGCCCCAGTTCACCCGCAGGTCGGCCGTCAGGTTGCCCGCGACACTCGCAGTCGGGTCCAATCGGCGGAGACGCAGGCGTGAGCGGGGCGAGCGGCAGGTCGGTTGCCTTCAGTTCGACGTTCGATTCTCCCACCGATGCGGTGACATCCACGCGCCCCGGCGATTTCCTCGACGGCGGCAGCCAGCGACAGGGCGACCGGTGCGCGCGCGGTCGGCCGGAACGGCGACCGTCAGCCGCACGCCGGTCAGGGTCGTCGTCGTGCCCGCGGCGGCCTCCCGCAACGTGACGGCCCCGTCGTCCACGCGGACACGGACGGCCGGGCGCGGCCCCGTGGGCGTCTGGGTGGGTTTCAGATACTCGGCGAGCACGTCCTCGGCGTTGGTCGAGCCGTTCTCGAACACGACGTCGGCGTGCGGGCCGTGGAACTCGATCTCGCCGAGGTCCGAGCGGTCGCGGAGCAGCGCGAGGAGCGTCTTCGATGTGGTCACCCGCGGCACGCTGAGAACGACACGCCCCTGGCGGTCGGTCAGCACCAGGTCGCGCAACTCGACCACCGACAGCCACCCCGCCGAGAGGCCGCCGACGGCCACGGTCCCGCGCACGTCCGACGTCGCCGCGGCGATCACGCGGTTGCGCAGCGGCGTCCGGGCGACGATCGCGGGGGCGAACCACGCGCCGGCGGCGAGCAGGACGGTGAAGCCGAGGAGGCGGCGCGACCACCGCCCGCGCTTCGGCGCGGCGGGGGGCGCGGGCGGGGTGTGCTCGGGAGTCATGTTCGGCCTCCTGCCGTCGGGCCGGGTTTCATCGGCCGTGCCGCGACCGATTAGACCGGGAATGGCGCTCGTGCGGCAACCGCAATCGGTCCCACGATCGCGGCCGGACGTTACAACCCGCACGACCGGACGGCATGACACATGGCGTCGGCCACGCGCGCGAGAGAGGAGTCGGACGTGCAAAGTGGTGGGAGTGCGTAGAGGACGTTACCGAGGGGCCGGAGCAACACGTCACGCTCGAGTGCCCTCAACCGCATCCGACGACCGACGTCGGCGAGATAGCCACCGGGCACGTCGAGTTCGACGGCGAGGATCAACCCGCGGACACGCACGTCGAATACGCCTGGGAGTCGTCGCAACTCGGCGGCCGCGGCGTGCCAGTGCGATTCGATCCGTCGCACGTCTGCGCGCCAGCGCTCGGTCCGCAGCAGCCGCCAACTCGCCACCGCGGCGGCACACGCGATCGGGTTGGCGGTAAAAGAGTGGCCGTGGAAGAACGTACGCGCCCGGTCCGCGGTGTCGAACGCGGAGACGAGGTCGGGGGCGGCGAGTGTCGCAGCGAGTGGGAGAACGCCGCCGGTGATCCCCTTTGCTGCACACACCACGTCCGGGGCGATGCCGGCCTGCTCGAACGCCCACAGCGAGCCCGTGCGGCCGAACCCGGTCATCACCTCGTCGGCGAGGAACAGGACGCCGTGCTTCCGCGCGACCGCGAATAGGTCACGCAGCACGGCCGGCTCGTGCACCCGCATCCCGCCCGCGCCTTGAACCAGCGGCTCGATCAGGACGCCGGCCACCTCCCCGGCGTGGCGCGACAGCGCGGCGTCGAGCGCGGCGGCGGACACGGGGACTTGCAGCGCGCGAAACAAGAGCGGCTCGAACCGGCCGAAGAACAGCGGGTCGCGGCTCACGCTCATCGCACCGAACGTGTCGCCGTGGTAGCCGTGCTCGAAGCCGACGAACAGCGTGCGGCCCGGTTCGCCGCGGTGGCACCACGCCTGGTACGCCATCTTCAGCGCCACCTCGACGGCGGTGCTGCCGTTGTCGGAGTAGAAGACGCGGCCGCCCGGTCCCCACGGCATCGACCCGAGCAGCGCGTCCGCCAGTTCGACGGCGTCGGGGTGCGTGGCGCCGGCGAACAGGACGTGATCGAGCCGGTGCGTGGCCTCGCGAATCGCCTGCATGACCGCGGGCGGCCGGTGGCCGTGGAGGATCGTCCACCACGACGAGATGCCGTCGATCACCCGGCGGCCGTCGGCGAGCGTCAGGAACTCGTCGCCTGCGGCGACCACCGGGAGCGGGGCGTCCGGCGTTTGAAGGGGCGTGTACGGGTGCCACACCGCACGGGTGTCGGCGGAGACGAAGTCGGTCGGGCGATCGGGTTCGCTCCGCACCGCCCGCAGCGCAGTGACAACCTGATCCAGTACCGGACGGGCACGCTCGGCGGCGGTAGCGAGTGAATCGCCGGACCACGTGCCACACGGGAGTTCGACGCCCCGAACCACTGTCCCGCCAAGCCTACGCTCGATCTGCGAGCGAGCGAACGGGTCATCCGCGCCGAGGAGTACGACTGCGGCGGGGGGGGTGCTTGCCTGTTCGAGCGCGGTCGCGGCCTGAAGTGTGCGCGCCACCGCTCCTACGGCCGACGACGACACCAGCACTACCGGCAACGCCAACGCCCGTATCAGCTCGACTTGCAGCACGTGTTCGGTGAGCGGCGACAGCGGCCCGCCGAACGTCTCGACCAGCACCGGAAGGTCTGAAGGGGGCCGGGCGGCGAGGATGTCGGCGACGCCCGGCATCACCCGCCCTTCCCGCCGCGCCGCGAGGACCGGGGCGACGGGGGCCGCGAACCGCGCGAGTGGCGGCAGCACACGCGCGTCCGGCACCAGCCGGCGGACCGTTTCGGCGTCCGAGTCGCCGGTCTCGACCGGCTTCCAGTATGCGAACGAACCGGGTGCTGCGGCCAAGACTAGAAGCGAGAACGCGGTCTTGCCCGCGTCGGTGTCGGTACCGACGACGACGAACCCGGTCACGGGAGGAGCACCCCGGCGATGGCGTCGGCGAGTTGGGACAGGACCGCGGCGTCGTGGTCGGCGTGGACCGACACGCGGAGCCGACACGTGCCGGCGGGAACAGTCGGCGGGCGGATCGCCCGAACGTCGTAGCCGCGGGACTGAAGTTCCCTCGCGGCGCGGACCGACGATTCGTCCGGGCCGACGATCACCGGAACGACGTAGTCGCGGCCGCCGGGCGTCAGCCCGCGGCCGGCCAGCGCCGCGCGGAACCCGGCGGCGTTCTCGTGGAGCAGGCGCCGGGCCGCGTCGTCGGCTTGCACGCGCGGGATCTGTTCCCGCCACCACGCCCCCACCGCCGCGGGGAGCGCGGTCGTGAAGATCAGGTGCCGGCACGTGTTCGTCAGGAACTCCGTGAGCAGCTTCGACCCGCAGACGTAGGCGCCCGGCAGACCGAGCGCCTTGCCGCCGGTGTGGACCGTCGCCAACACGCGCTCGCGCAACCCCGCCGCGTCCACGCACCCGGAGCCGCGCGGGCCGAAGCAGCCGGTGGTGTGCGCCTCGTCCACGATCAGGTGGGCGCCGTACCGCTCGCACAGTTCGGCCGTTTCCCGTAGTGGCGCGGTATCCCCGTCCATGCTGAAAAGCGACTCGGTGACGACGAAGAGTTCCCGCCCCTCGGGCCGCTTCGCGGCTTCGGCCCGCAAGCCGTCTTCGAGGTGGTTCAGGTCGTTGTGACGGAACAGAAACTTCCGCGGGCGCGCGACTCGAATGCCGTCGAAGATGCAGGCGTGGCTCAGTTCGTCAACCGCCACCCAGTCCCCGGGTTCGGCCACCGTGGCGATTAGACCCTCGTTCGCGGCGTAGCCGCTCGTCAACACCAGCGCCGACTCGGCCCCGTGCCACGCGGCGAGCATCGCCTCCACCTCATCCCACACGGGGTGGTGCCCGCGGAGGAGGCGCGACGACGTGCCGGACCGCGGCAGGTCGCGGGTGACGGCGGGCAGGCACTGTGGGCCGTAGCCGAGGTAGTCGTTGGAGGTGAAATCGATCCCCGCGGGCGGGAGGAACGCGCGGTAGCGCCCCTTCCCGCGGAGGTCGTCCAGTGCGGCGGTCCAGCGGCCGGCGAGGGTCATGGGGCGGTCGCCGGCTCGCACCGCGGCGGGTTCACGCCGATGGCCCGGAACAGGGCCTCGTCGGCGCTCTCGTGCGGGTTGGGTGCGGTCAGCAGCTTGTCGCCGAAGAACACCGAGTCAGCCCCGGCGAGGAAGCACAGTACCTGCAACTCACGGCTCATGCGATCGCGGCCGGCGCTGAGGCGGACCCGGGCGGTCGGGAAGGCGATGCGGGCCGTGGCGACGAGCCGTACGATTTCGAGTGAGTCCACCTTGGGGGCCATCGCCAGCGGCGTACCGTTCTGCGGCATCAGGCAGTTGATCGGCACGCTTTCCGGCGGCGGGTCGAGTTGCGCCAGCTCGCACAGCATCAGCAACCGGTCGTCTTCAGTCTCGCCCATGCCGAGGATGCCGCCGCTGCAGACGCTGATGCCGGCTCGGGACACGGCCCGGAGTGTGTCGAGGCGGTCGTCGTACGTGCGGGTCGAGACCACCTCGGGGTAGTGCCGGCGCGACGTGTCGAGGTTGTGGTTGTATGCGGTCAGGCCGGCATCCTTCAGGCGTTCGGCCTGCGAATCAGACAGCATCCCGAGCGTGACGCAGGCCTCCATCCCCAGGCCGCGGACGGTGCGGACCATGTCGAGGACGCGGTCGAACTCGGGGCCGTCTTTCGGCTGACGCCACGCGGCGCCCATGCAGAACCGCGTCGCCCCATGATCGCGGGCCGCCGTCGCGCGCTCGCGCACCTCCTCCACGTCGAGGAGCGGCTGGCGATCGACCGGCGTGTCGTAGTGGGCACTCTGCGAGCAGTACTTGCAGTCTTCGGGGCACCCGCCGGTCTTGATGCTGAGGAGTTCGCAGCGCTGAATGTCGCGGTAGTCGCGGTGTTTCTGGTGAACCGCCGCCGCCTTCAGGATCAGTTCCGCCAGCGGCAACCGGTATACGGTGCGGAAGTCGTCGAGCGTCTTCATGCGGAACAGGGTAGAGAGAAGCCCACCCGTTGCAACGGGTGGGCCGCCGCGTCGGGGTCAACGGCCGAGTTCCTGGCGGAACAGGGCGGTCATCCGCCGCCACGAGTCCTCGTCGGCCGCCTTATCGTACTTCATGCCGGGGTTGCCGACCTTGTCCGCCGTGGGCACCGTAAAGCTGTGGACAACGTTCGGGTAGCCCACGAAGTCGAGCGACACCTTCGCCCCGGCGAGTGCCCCCTTAAAGTCGGTGATGGCCTTCGCGGGGATGAACGAGTCTGCGTCGCCGTGGCACACGAGCACCTTCGCCTTCACCACCATCGCTTCGGTAGCGGTCGGCGTCGGGAGCGCCGCATGGAAGGTCGCAACCGCCTTCAGGTCGGCACCGCTGTACGCGAGTTGGAGGGCTGTCGAGCCGCCGAGGCAGTAGCCGATGGCGGCGATCTTCTTGGCGTCCACCTGCGGCCGCGAGGTCAGCTGCTTCATCGCGGCCTCGGCCCGGGTCCGCCACGCCCCGACGTTCGCCCGCAGCGCCCCGGCCATCTTCGCGGCGTCCTGTGGGTGGGCGATGTCGATCACCTGACCGTTGCCGTACAGGTCAGCCGCGAACGCGACGTAGCCCATCTTCGCCAGCTGCGTCGCCCGGTCCTTGGCGTAGTCGTTGAGCCCCCACCACTCGGGGAAGACGATCACGCCCGGGCGGGTGGCACTGACCGCGTCGTCGTAGGCGAGGAACCCCTTCAGCTTGGTGCCGCCGGCCTCGTACTCGACCGTCTCGGTCTTGACCGCGGCCGGAGCCGCGCCCGCGGCCAGGGTCAGAGAGAGGAGTGTTGCCGCGTATCGCGTCATCGGTGCCTCCTGATGGGCGAGAGGTTCGGATGTGATACGCGCGCCCGCGGAAACGGACAACGCCCGGGGCCGACCCCGGGCGTTGCGGCGGTTACCGACACGACTCAGCCGGCGATGTCGTCGGCGAGCTTGGCGAGCACTTCGTGCGTAAGCGCGTACGGCACCTGCTCGCGTCCTGGCATCGCCCTCGACCCGTGAAACCGCCGAACGACCGCGCGGCCGTCGGCGTGCAGCCGGACTTCGTAGTACGCGAGCGCGGCCCCCTTCGCGGACGGGGCCGTGCTCCGCAGCACCGCCTCGCCGATGCCGGCGTCGATCTCGTGAACCGTGAGTGGTTCCATCAGGCCGGTCGCGCGCGACGCGACGGCCGCGGCCCGCTCGCGGAGGGCGACCGTCGTCGGCTCGGTCGGCGCGACGGCGACTTCCCACACGAGGCACGACAGGGAGTCGGCCCGGTCGGCGGTGAGCGTCACCGTCCGGCCGAGGTCGGTATGCGTCATCGAGTGGCGGCCGGCCCCGGCCGGGCTCCACTCAGTGAGCTTTCGCAACAGACTTTCGCTGAGCGTCATCGGACCCTCCGATCGGTTGCTGGGTGTGGTCGGTGCCGTCGAAGCACAGCACCGTCGGCTTCCCGTCCAACACGGTCTCCAGGCAGACCGGACGCGCCCAGACGTACTGCAGGTTCACGAGCGTGTCGCGGGCCTCGTCCAACTTTAAGTCTACCCCGTTGTGGTCGTGCCGCAACAGCAGCTCGCCGCGGTTGCGGTGGTTGCCGTCCACGACGGAGATCCACGGCTTCCGGCGCTGGGTCAGGCTGTACAGCAGGCGCTGCTTGATCTTCTGGAATTCGCGGCCTTCGATGACGTACTTCGTCGGGTCCTGGTAGTTGAACGAGAACAGGCGGTGTGTTCCTTGCAGAACTCGGGCGTCAGAACGCCGATGAAGGTGATGTCGCTGTGGACGCGGCGACCTCGAAGATCTTCTTGCGGCCGAGGCCGAGCTGCTCTCGTCCAGGTGCGGCTTGTCCATGTCGTCGCAGTCGTCCCACTCGGGGCCGAACTGCCCATGTTCCAGCCGCCGCCCATGTCGCGCGCAGCAACTCGATGCCGACCTTGTACGGGTTGAGCGGGCGCGAGCTGGTCGCCATCGTGCCGGAGTGGCGGTCGGCGACTACGACTCCCGCTCGGCTCCAACACCTTCGCGCCGCGATGCAGTTGCGCCAGTACGAGGCCCAGCCCCGTTGAGGATCTTCGTCTGCCCTGCGGGCGGGGTAGTACGCCTCGTCGCGGATGATGCTGAGCACGTCGCGCTGCCAGTTCTTGAGCGGGGCGTGCTCGATGAGGAAACAGCACGTCCTTCTCCGGCCGCTCCGGGGGCGGACATCTGCTGGTCCTGGAGCTTCTTCCGCTCCTCCTCCGCAGCCCGGAGCTGGTCGCGGGTTCACGAACTCGTCCATACCCTTCGACTTGAACCTCGGCGAAGGTCGTCGGCGTCGTCTGCGTCTTCTTCGGGGCGAAACGTACTTCGAGTGGTCGTCGCGGCGGCGGATGGCGACCGAGAATATGTCGATGAGGTCGCCGATCGACATGCACCGGTCGACGAACCCCCGACTTCGTCCTCGCCGAACCGTTGGCGTACCTGCGGATGCGGGCGGCGGGTTGGCGATCTCGTCCATCATCTTCCGCGTGGTGTGGCCGTAGTACGCGTTGCACTTGAAGAAGTCGCAGTGGCCGTAGACGTGGGCCATCACCAGCTTCTGGTCGACGGTGGTTGCACCGCATCAGGCGTAGCACGGGTCGTTGTTGATCACCATCTCGTAAATTCTTCGACAGGCCGTACTCGTAGCTCTTCTTCCGCCCTTCGTACTCGCATCCTGAACGACCAGTGGTGGCAGCGCGGGGAACCCGCTGCAGGCGGCGATCTCGTTCAGGTCGTCCGCGTCCACGACTTCGAAGATGGTCTCGTCGAGGCCGCGTAGGCCGCGGGCGTACTCGATCTCGTCCTTGAGCACCTGGAGGTGCGGGGAGTGTTCGTGTTGTAGAACCCGAGGTCATCGAGGTCTCCTCCGGCCGGGGGTCAGTTCAGGAAGCCGTTATTCACGAACAGGCCACAGGAAGAACAGCGGCGTGGGTACTGCGGCGACCAGCCAGGCTAGCTGCATCATACGCGACCGCCCCAACAGTTGCGCTGCTCGAACGCGCCGGGAAGTCGAGCACGATGCGTTCGATGCTGTTGCCGTCCTCGTGCTGATGGCTTGCCCGACCGATGAGGATGACACTCTACAAAGCGTCCGTTGCCGACCCACGCTCGGACCCTGGCGCGAGCGTGCCGAAACAAGGCGATCGGCTTCACGTCGCGTACACCGGATTCGGCTGAACGAGACTGACCGCCCTGCCCGAGTGCGAACCGTACTGCCGACGCTCGGCGACTCTCGACCCCAGATGGCGTGGGCGTCGAGGTGGCGGGTGATGACTCTTCGTCCCTGCGATCGACTGAAGCGCCACCCCTACACCCACCGCCGTGGCGAGTGCGACGAGGCGGGCGACCTTCGGCCACCGTCGTCGGGCGAGGGCATCGGCGAACAGGCCGAGCGGCAGAGCGACAGCCGTGAGGCGGCCGAGTGCCGCGACGAACCCCGCCGTCGCGGTAATTCCCGGCCGATGATTCAACCACGCCAGCAGGCCGCCGGCGGTCGCCAACAGGTAGAGCGACTCCTGGTCTGGCGCCGAGAAGTAGAACGCTGTCGGAAATGACACCAGAACGAGGACCCCGAGCCAGGCGGTCCGAGGACTTGCATAGACCTGAAGGGCGACGCGACCCGCGCAGCACAGGCCCCCGACGAACGACAGATTCGTGACCAGAACTGCCGCGAGGACGGCATTCAGCCCAAGAGCCGAGAGAGCTTCGATGCACCACGGTAGGAGCGGCAGGAAGGCTGCCTTCCGCCTCGCCTTCTCCGGGTCGGGATTCGGCCACGGGTCGCCGTAGCCCTCGCGGGCAATGGCAAGGTAGTACCCGGCGTCAAACCGCACCCACGGCTCCAGCCACGGCACCGGCCCGGCGAGGATTTCGGCTCGGAAGGCGAGTTGCTCCGGTGTCCAGTGGTCGCCCGGCTGCGACGGAGAGAGGAGGACACCGGCGGCGAGCGTGACGAGGCGGGTGGCAAGGGCGAAGTTTTTCAGTCATCCCCAGTGTACGGCCAATCACCGCGTCCGGCGGCGTTGTACACGTGGTCAGCGACCCGTCTTCAAGAATTCCTTGATGCTGCCGAGGATCGCGTCGCGGTCGGGGACGCGGCTCACTACCACGTTTTCGTGGTCGTCCACCAGCTCGTGGACGTGCTCGTAGAACTCGCCGCTGCCGTACGGCGACTCCACCTGCCCGTACCCGAAGAGGTTCAGTTTCGGGAGCAACTTCTCGGTCAGGAGCGCCAGGCACTTCGGCACGTCGTCGCCCCAGTTGTCGCCGTCCGAGAAGTGGAAGGCGTACACGTTCCACTCGCTCGTCGGGTAGCGGGCGTCCACGATCTTGTTGCACAGCTCGTAGGCCGAGCTGATCTTCGTGCCGCCGCTCTCCCGGGTGTGGTAAAACGTGTGCTCGTCCACCTCCGCGGCCACGGCGTCGTGGATGATGTAGACCGTCTCGACGCCCGAGTAGTGCTTCTTGATCCAGGTGTCGATCCAGAACGACTCGATCCGCACGATCTCCTTCTGCTCGTCGGTCATGCTGCCGGACACGTCCATCATGTACACCACGCACGCCACCGCGTCCGGCTTCGGCGTCTCCTTCCAGCTGCGGTACTGCTTGTCCTCCCGTACCGGCACCACCATCGGGTTGCCGGGGTTGTATGTGCCCGCGGAAATCTGCCGCTTCAGGGCGCGCTTGTAGGTGCGCTTGAAGTGCCTCAGGCTCTCCGGGCCGACGCTACGGATGCTCGTGTACTTGTCCTTCTGGGTCACGACGTTCTTCTTGCCGCGCGGCTCGATCCGCGGCAGGGCCAGTTCCTCGCCGAGGATCTCGGCCAGTTCCTCCATCGTCAGATCGACTTCGAGGATGTGGCCGCCCGGGTGGTCGCCGGCCTGCGGGTCGCCGTCGTCGTCCTGCGGGCGCGTGAGTGGCTGGCCCGGCTGCCCCTCGCCGACGCCGACCCCGCCCGACCCCTT